>UQTA01000014.1 GCA_900543885.1 uncultured Clostridium sp. | reverse complement strand
CCTCCTGATGAGTCATTAGCTTCTTGAATTGATTTACTAACTCTATAATACCTCAAAAAGTTGCCTGCCTTTGACAGCTTATTTGAGTGCGCCCATTTATGGCTGTCCTCTACTTTCTTTCACACTAACCTCCTTTATTTTGCCTTTCTGGGCTTTATTATAAAGGAGGCACATGCTATATTTCTTTAAAAAATAAGTGATGTTTTTTTGATTTTAAGATTTTTTTGATCTGCGATATTCTCCCGGTGTGATCCCGGTATACTTTTTAAACACAGTAGAAAAATAAGAAAAATTGTCAAAACCCACTTCTGCGGAAATATCACTGATACTCTTTATATCAGTTCCCAGAAGCTGTTTTGCCATTTCAATGCGATAACCGATAATATAATCTTTTAAATTATGTCCTGTCTGCCTTTTATAGACCTTGGCAAGATATTCCGGAGTCAGAAAGAACACATCTGCAATAGTGTCTCTGGAAATGTCCTCTCTATAATGTTCTTTCACATAGCTTTCAATCTTATCTGCCAGAGAAAGAGACCGGTTGATCTCATCTTCGTACTCCAGAGTACGTGATATTGTGTAATTCACCCATTTTATCATATCAAACACGGAGCGGACTGACTGCCGTTGGATTTTCTGGGAAACTTCATCCCCGAATAACTCTGCCGCCTGAATCCCATTCTGATAAAGATTGGTATAGATCAGCTGCAGGATCTCCTGCTGTATGACCAGCAGCGTTTCTACTGATACGCTCTTTTCACGGGAAAGTCTTCCCAAAACTATCTTTACCGTATTTAATATCTTCATCCGGTCTTTGCTTCGTAGATCATCTTCCATTTGCTTCAGATCAAGAAGCCTGGTGTTAACCCCTGATGTAACTGCTGCTTCCCTTTCACGAAATACCCGGTCAGACTCCAGTACATTTCGCAATAGCAGATTGATCACCTCATCTGCTTTATCAGGAAGCTGTTCCATACTGCATGGATTTCCAATACAACAAGTAAAACAGCAACCAACATAATCTTGTCCCGTTTTTATCAGCATATGGCATCTTTCCATGAGTTCCTCTTCCAAAGTCCGTTTCCAGTCGATCACCAGAAAGAACAGTGCCTCATTTACAATCTTTTTTATAACCGATGTATTTTCAACAGACTCGTCCACAATCTCTGAAACCATTTTTTCCAGAGCAAATTCCAGCAGGTTTTCCCCCAGTGCTTCTTTAGCCTGTTCCTCTCTGGCAACTCTTATTCCGATCAGACGTACCGGCTGATCTGCAAAAACAGGAATACGGCGTTTTTTTATCTCACGGTCAATAAACTCCGACTCTGCCCTTAATTCCCGCTCTATCAAAGCACGCCAGAAATTATTCATCAGTTGCCCCAGATTGTTTCTCATCCATTTTCCATAATGGCTTTCTTCTTCTATTTTCCGCTTCTCCATGATTCTCTGGACCAGGCGTAAAAGCTCTGCTTCTACCTGCTCTACACGAAATGGTTTTACCAGATAACCCGCTGCCTGATAACGGATTGCCACAGACGCATATTGAAATTCTGTATGGCAGGTAAGAAACAGAAATTCCGAAGACATATCATTTTCCCGGACCCACTTAAGCAGCTCTGTTCCATTTCCCATAGGCATCTCAATGTCACAAACCACAATATCCGCAGGTGTATCTGCTAATATCTCCTTTGCCTTTTCAATGTTATAAGCGGTCATGACCTTATCAATGTGCAAAGCGCTCCAGTTTACGGATTTACAGATCATATCTACTGTTGCCATGTCATCATCCACGATCAATACATTCATTTTTTATCTCCTGTTCCTCACCCACTGCTGTTGTTTTTGGGATCCATATCTCGATCAGGCATCCCCCTGTTTCCAGATTTGACAGGTGGATCAATTCCTTTTTCTGATACAAAACTTCCATGGTCCTTTTTATATTCCACAGTCCTACATGATGTCCCTCTCTTGAAGGACTTTCGCTCTCGAAATTTATATACTGCATAACCTGCTCTGGAAAACCTACGCCGTCATCCTCTACGCGGATATAAAGCATCTCTTCCCCTTCTTTTAAAAGGACTTTTGCCTGTATCAGGATTGAAAGGACGCTGTCAATTTTTACTGCGTATTTGTATTCATTTTCCACGAAAGTATGTAACAGCATCTGGGGAATCTTCCAGGACATTGCAGCTTCTTCCATATCAAAATACCAGAATACACAGTCTGGATACCGAAGCTGCTGCATTTCAAAATAATTCTCCAGATGCTGTGTTTCTTCCTTAAGAGGGACCAGGCGCAGACCACCTTTAAACATGTAGCGGACTGTCTTTGTCAACGCGTCAATATACGTCCGTATATCTTCATTCCGCCCCTGATAGCTCATACTGTAGATCGTTGTGAGAGCGTTCAGAAAGAAATGTGGTTTTAACTGCATCTGAAAATATTTCATCTGCGTATCCATTAACTGGATCTTTTCATCGTAAGCCCTGATCCGAAGATTAACGATCACATTCATCATCCGGTTAAATGCCTGTGTAAGCCGTTCAAGTTCCTTTGTATGATAATCTTCCTCTGCCCTCTGCTTGTAATCTCCGTCTTCAATTTCCTGGATTGTCTGCATCAGATGATCCAATGGTCTGTGGATCTCACGGTGAATATAACGCAAAAGGATCATATCACAGCCAATAGCCAGGACCATGATCAAAAGGATCAGAATACTGTTTGTACTGAATTTACTCAGAAAATGATTGCTGCCGATCATTCCTGTAATATAAAATCCTGCACGATCACTTTTAAGGGAGATCATCCGTTTTTTATGATCATTTTTCCAGGAATCTGCTATTTTCAATGTTTCACCCAGATACATGCTGTTTCCTTCTTCCAGATTTTCCACACACAGGCCATTTGCGTCTGTAAGAAGGAAACTCTGACCGTCTGGATATTCTTTTGCCCGAATATCGGAAAGGAAGGTATTTTCCTTTGAAAACGCTGCTACACTCCAGTCGTTTCCTCTGTATATTTTTGCAATATAGGCATGATCACCGATCCTGGTATAATACCATTGCGGTCTTCCTCTGTCTTCCTTTTTCATGAGATCCCAGATATAAGAAGCGATCGCCTCTTTCTCCTCATAAGAAACACCAGGCGTGGACGCTGCGATCAGGTTTTTATTTAAGGACTCCGCGATCAGAACGTAATCCAGCTCCGCATTACTGATCACATCTCTTTTCATGCTCTTTTGAAGCTCCACAGCCGCATAATACCGGTCAGCCGGACTTCCGTAACATATCTGACCGATCAGATTCTGATTACCGGCAATCCCCTCTACGCACTGATCCATAGCAATAAACTTACTGTCGATCTGTTTCATGTAGATCTGGATCGTAGACCATACCGATGACTCTTCACTTTCTTTTAAGAGAAGAAAGCTGCTCACAGTGTAAGCAGTCAGCAACCATATAAGAAGGACCAACGTTACTCCAATATATGTACTGATCTTATTGACAAAGGATTTCTTCTTCACCGTGGTTCCCTCCTGACCAGATTTTTGTCAATCTATAGTATAACATTTCCGCCTGTTCTCTGCAATTTTCTTCCAGATCTCTTTATACAAAAAGATCCCCTTTACCAGCAATTTACTACCAGTAAAGGAGATCTTCCATTTCTATATTTCCATTATCCCTCTGCCTTCCCATGCAGATAAAAGCACACACCGCCGACCATAACAGCGCCGCCAATGATATTTCCAAGAGTAACCGGCAAAAATTGACCATTATAAAAAATCCTGCTGGAATATAATACATATTTGCCACGCAGTGCTCAAAACCAGATACTACAAAAGCCAGAATCGGGAAGAAGATTGCCAGCACTTTTCCTCCAATATCTTTTGCCGCTGCCTTTGCAACAGTTGCATTAATATTCGCCGGCACCACTTCTGCCGGCACATTTAATAATGACTGCATTTTATTTTCCTCCGCTTTGTTTCTACAACTCTGTTGCTACAGCTTTATTCCAATTCCTGCTTCACAGCATCTGTCATTTTTTCACAAAATGTCAGGAATAATCATAGCACTGTCTGTTTTCTGGAACAATCAGCTTCTATGAATTAATTGAGAAAAAACATTCATATATTCTTTTATGTTTTTTATGCGCTCTTTATATGCGCGCTTACATCTTTTTCCTTTCTTTATCTGCTTTTCTTTATAATAAAAATATCCTCAATAAACAAAGGCCTTAAACCTTACATTCACTGAGGATATCTGTTATATGATTTTATTATGTACTCTCACAGGAGGAGATTTTATGCTGATACTTTTTGCATTTGCGATCATTTTTATTCTGTTCATCCTTGGTTATTTAGGCATCGACAAACTGGAGCATTACTTTAAAACCCTGAATAAATGATCATTCTGCCTTAATCATGCGGTACCCGATTCCTATGTGGGTCTGTATATACTGCGGGGCATCCGGTTCGCTTTCCAATTTTTTGCGTAAAGTTGCCATAAATACACGTAAAGAAGCAATATCATTTTCCCAGCTGCTGCCCCACACTTTCTGGGTAATATAAGTATGCGTCAGCACCTTACCTGTATTTTTAGCCATCAGGCACAGCAATTTATACTCTGTAGACGTAAGATGCAGCTCCTTATCCCCCATATAGGCACAACCTGCCGCAAAATCGATCCGAAGTCTGCCATTTGTATAAACAGACTCTGCTATCTGGGCTTCGTCATTCATAAGAGCCATTCTCCGTTCCACAACACGCAGACGTGCCAACAGCTCCTCTACAGAAAAAGGCTTTGTAAGATAATCATCTGCCCCTGCGTCCAGTGCATCTATTTTATCCGTATCTTCGCTTCTTGCACTGATCACAATAATAGGTAAGTTAGACCAGGTACGTATTTTCCGGATCACATCTACACCATCCATATCAGGCAGTCCCAGATCTAAAAGAACTACATCCGGATTGTGGGAGGAAGTTTCTATAACTGCTCCATCTCCAGTCCCGGCAGTCAGGTATCTGTATCCATGGGTCTTTAATGTGATCGTAATCAGATTTCTTACCGGAATATCATCCTCCACAACCAATATCAATGGTTTATTCATTTAATGCCACCTCCTCTGCAGGCAATGTAAATGTAACAACTGCTCCATGGGGGATATTATCAGATATCCATATTTTTCCTCCATGGGCATTAATAATAGATCTGCAAAGCCCAAGTCCAAGTCCTAAACTCCTGCGGCTGTCTGCCACCTGATCACCGCCAGTATAAAACATATCAAATACTCTTTCTTTTCTGTCATCCGGGATCCCATCCCCCAGATCACATACAGAAATGATAACCTGGGCGTTTTCTCTGTTTTCTGTCTTTTCTTTCTTCACCTGAACCGTAATATCCGTTCCCTGAGGCGTATACTTTACTGCATTGCCGATCAGATTGATCAGTACCTGGACGATCAGTCTTGCATCCATCTTTGCAAGAATCAGCTCATCTTCCTCTTCTACCTTTATAGTTCTTCCTGTCCGGCTCTGCCCGGTATGTTTTAACGCCTCCCTGATCACCTCATCCACCAGTTCTGCTGACTGGCGGATCTGCATCCGTCCTTCCTCGATGCGGGTCACAGAAAGAAGATTTTCCACCAGATCGATCAGCCACATGGAATCATCATAAATATCCCCATAGATCTGCCGACGCATCTGTGCATCCAGACAGCTTTCATTGTAAAGGAGATTATTTGCATTACCTGAAATAGATGTAAGAGGCGTTCTCAGATCATGAGAGATCGTTCTTAACAAATTCGCTCTTAACTGTTCATTCTTTGCCAGGATCGCAGCCTCTTCCTTTTCCCGGACGTTTTTATCATTCTCCAGCGCAAGAGCACATTCCCCCAATATGGACAATAGCACACTGTTTTCAAATGCATCTAACGGTTGTTTTTGGATCATGATACCTACCACACCATAAACAGTACTGTTTACACGGATCGCCAGATACTGCCTTTTTGCCTGCTTAAAATGGTCTGTTCCTGTTCCGGCATGGCGGTTATTCTCTAAAGCCCATACAGCAGCCTGTTCCTCACAGTTTTCATCTTCAACCAGGATTTCTCCCCCCTGTGGAATGGTGTGCAAAGGCTGTCCCAGTTTTCCATTTTTCACATCATAAATAACCGTTTCTCTTTTCAAAAGTTTAACGATCTGCTGTGCCGTTCCTTCCAGTATCTCTGATTTTCCCTTAGCCTGCTGTAAAAGCTGGTTTGTGTCCAGAAGTACTTTCAGCCTGTACGCATCCCTTGCCGCCTGTCCTGCATGCTGTTTCAGCCTTGATGCCAGGGAGCCTGTGATCAAAGCTGCAAGAAACATGACTGCAAATGTAAAAGGATAACTCCGGTCATAAGCCCTCAAGGTAAAACGGGGTGCCGTAAACAGGAAATTAAAGACCAAAACGCTGGCTATAGTAGCCGAAAAACTGTAAAACCAGCCTTCTGTTACAATAGAGATCAGAAGCACGCCTAAAATGTAAACGGTAATGATATTGGCATCCGTCAGCTTTAATTTTTCAAACATCCAGCCTGCTGCTGTAGCTGCAAATAAGATACCTGCACTTTGAACCGCTGCCTTAAGGGAAAAATCATTCTTTTGCACCAGCCTGTTCCATTTGCGGATCACCTCAGGTCCCATCTGACTGTCGGGTATAATATAGATCTCCATTTCAGGTGCATGATCGATCAGCTTTTCCACAAGAGATGTTCCTGCAAAAATCCCTTTTTTCTTTGCAGCGCTGCGTCCAATCACGATCCTGGTAATCCCTGAAAGCCTGGCAAACTCCGCGATCTGAAAAGAAATGTCATCACCGTAAACTGTTTCTATTTCTGCCCCGGATTGTTTTGCCAGCTTAATATTCCCTTTCAGGCGCTCCTGATCCTCTTTTCCCATTTTTCCGGCCAAAGGTGTTTCCACAAATAATGCCGTTAATGTCCCATTAAAAGCCTCTGCCATCTGGGCAGCTGTGCGTATGATCTTTCCATTAGACGGTGAAGATGATAAACATACAAGTATCCGTTCTTCCATTTTTCTTTTCCCCAGGTATTCTGATGCTCTTCTGAAATCTTCTTAGGATCCACAAGGCCTGCAAATGACTAGTGTACTGTATCATTCACTTTCAGCAAAATGACGCAGAATGAATTTTCAATCTGCAAGGCGGAGGAATGAGGCGATGCGGTGGCATCGTCGATTGACGACAACACAGCAGATGGAAATTCAGGCAAGTCATTATGCGAAATGTGAATGATACAGTACACTAGTACATCGTTTTTGAAATAACTATACCACTCACTTGTCTGCGAATCTGATTGTACAGGCCTAAAAGCCTCAGCGTAGCCCGCTACGCCTGCGTTTTTAGACCTGCACACTCAAATCCGTATCCTACGTGATTAGTACAGCTATTTACGAAACGATGTACTAGATTGCAGTGTTATGTTAAATATGAAAACACTTCTGGATATCCCTGTTTGCCCCCAGCACCAGCATGGTAGCATCTTTATCCAGTACTGTATCCGGGGTAATGGACATTTCCAGCTTGCCATTACGTTTTAAAGCCATGATAGTAATGTTGTATTTCTTTCTGATATCAATATTTCCAACCGTCTTTCCCACCCAGTTTTCCGGAATGCTGATCTCAAAAATCGCATGGTCATCCGATAACTGGATATAATCAAAAATATGTTCCGAACTGTAGCGGATCGCTGTCCAGTTTGCCAGCTGTTTCTCAGGATACACGATCTCGTCCGCGCCATTCCGCAGCAGGAATCTTGCCTGAACATCCCTTGCAGCCCTTGAAACTACCAGCTTTGCACCCAGATCTTTTAAATAGGCCGTTGTTTCCAAAGAGCTTTGGAAATCCCCGCCGATCGCCACGATACACACATCAAAATTTCCAATCCCCAAAGACTGTAAAAATTCAATGTTGGTACTGTCTCCTATCTGTCCGCTGGTGACAAAAGGAAGTACTGCCTCTACGCGATCCTCCTGCTTATCTATTGCCAGAATCTGATGGTTCAGTTCATATAATTTCTCTGCAATATGTCTTCCAAATCTTCCAAGTCCTATTAATAAAATTGATTTCAACGTGATTTCCTCCTTATTTCTGATCCATTATTTCCATCATTTTCATTATTCCGCTTCGCTCCCATATTGGTCCCTGCCGCGTACGGTGCGCAGTGGGGTATGCCGTATTATCCCACAGTTATCTTCTCCTGTGGGAACTTTGTCATACTCGACCGCATGCCAGACAGCGCCGCAAACACCAGTGTCAGTCCACCTACACGCCCGCAGTACATTAAAGCAATGAGCACCAGCCTTGCAGCTGTTCCCAGCATGGGTGTTACCCCCAGTGTCAATCCTACCGTTCCAATAGCTGAACCTGCCTCAAAAAGGCTAGTGAGTACCGGAAGCCCCTCTGCGTAGCATAAAAACAAGCCGCCAAGAGTACATAATACCACATACATCAGCATAACTACTGCTGCATACCGTACTGTTTCATTTGGAATACGTCTGCCAAAGCACTGGGCATCTTCTTTCCTGCGAAATACAGCTGCCGCAGAAAGCAGTAACACCGCTATCGTAGTCATCTTCATACCGCCTGCCGTAGATCCAGGCGCACCACCAATCAGCATTAACATGACCATTAAAAAACGTCCGCCTTCACTCATCTGCCCGAAATCCGCTGTATTAAACCCGGCAGTTCTTGGCGTTACCGCCTGAAACAGGGATAACCAGAACCGTTCCAGTCCATTTCCCCACTGGGATCCGTGAAACTCCCCAAAATAGAAAATAACCGTAGGTACGATCACCAGTATCAGATCTGTTACCAATATTACCTTGCTCTGCATCCTGTATTTTTTAAACTGCAGCTTATTTGTCTTTATATCTTCCCAAGTGAGAAATCCCAGACCACCGATCAGTATGAGCAATACAATAACTGCATTTACAAGCCCATTTCCAGCATAATAAGTCAGTGACGAGTACTGCTGTCTGACTCCCATCAGATCAAAGCCTGCGTTGCAGAAAGCAGAAATGGAATGAAAAATGCCATACCAGATCCCTTTTCCCACTCCAAAGTCCTTTATAAACACAGGTGCCAGCAAAATTGCTCCTAACAGTTCGATCAACGCAATACCTTTCAGGAAAAAGCCTGTAAAACGGACAATACCGCCTACCTGCGGTGCTGAGATCGACTCCTGCATCAGGCTTCTCTGCATCAGACCAATCTTCTTGCCTGAAACCATGGCTACTGCAATGGTAATGGTCACAACGCCCATTCCTCCAATCTGGATCAGCAGCAGAATCACCACCTGTCCAAAGCAGCTCCAGTACGTAGCTGTATCATGGACAACCAGCCCTGTCACACAGGTAGCCGATGTAGCTGTAAATAAAGCATCCAGAAATGGCGCACTTCCCGGCTCCCTGGATGCAAAAGGCAGCATTAAAAGCAGCGTTCCCACTAATATAACTGCCAAAAAGCCAAATATAATGATCTGAAAAGAAGATAAAGTCTTCTTTTTAAAAAACAATTCCATTATTTCTCTCTCCTTTTACGATCCCTTCCCAACAATTCTAAAAACATTCGTAATCCGCTCATTTTTCTTCAAAAAATGGCTCCTTACTCATGTTTTTGGCGGGTCCCAAGTTCAAAAATCCTCCTGCAAGCAAGCATGCATCGGATTTATGACCTTTTGACCCTGGTATCATATCGTTTCATTATGCCATAATCCTCTCAAAGTTTCTGTTAAAAATAAGGTGCTCTGTATAAAGATTGTATAAAGAGCACAACCCTATATACTTTCTAAAAATCCCCGCTCTTATCCATATCAGGCAGCTCCATTGCCTGTTGGTCTGAGGGCGCACAGCCAAACATTTTCCGGTATGCCCGGAAAAAGCTGGAATAATCCCCGAATCCGGCTTTTATCGCTGCCTCTGCGGCAGGTGTTCCTTCCGCCAGTTCTTTCCTTGCAATGGCCATTCTTTTATATAAAATGTAACGTGCTACTGTAGTCCCTGCTGCCCGCTTAAAAATCGCCGTCAGGTGGTTCTTACTCATATAAAATTTATCTGCAAGTCCCTCTAAGGTAAGACGCTCTGTAAGATGTTCATTTATATATCGCAGGATCTCCTGGGCCATATCTTCTTTACCTGGTCCCCGCCCCGCCCCTTTCTCATACATTGCAGATAGATAAGCCAAAAGAGACACGATCCGTGGGCGAATTGCAATATTTTGTAATTCCCTGCTATAAGAACCGCATTCTTCCAGGGAATTAAAATACCATTCTGCCCGGAACTGATCTTCCATATACCCCCAGTTATTTCCAATATTTCCTAAAAGCAGCCGTCTTTCTTTCTCTGTTAAAAGCTCCGGTACAAAATGCAGACGGATCCTGTGATACTCGCTGCCATCCAGCACCCGCAGCCCGTGAAAGCAGTTTGGCGGGATGATCAGAAGGCTTCCCGGCTTCGGTATATAAGAAGTTCCCTCTAAAAAATACTCCACATTCCCTTTTACCATGTAGTAGATCTCATAACTGTTGTGGCAGTGCATCTTATACTCCATATCCGCCTCATCACTGCGGGTATGGGCATACACTACCTGGCTTGTTTTAAAACTGTCTTCCTGATACATGAACTCCCTCTTTTACTGTTTACACATCATGCAGTTTTCATTTCTGATGTCATATATATCATCCTGACATCATATAACTACCATTCTACCAAAGTTTGTGCGATTTGCAATATTCTTTACGCACATTACAATGGTTTTTACAATATACCGGATATATAATAGGCAACGTAAACAAGAGAAAACCGAAAGGGCCCTCCCCCTTTCACACAACATTTTATCCCCCTTTATACACATATAAAGAATGAAAAAACCAGGTGTCCCCAGCACCTGGTTTTTTCGTTTTCTCTTATTTGAATTTTCTAATCCGGTCAGATCACAGTCTGGAACACCACTACCATCAACGGCATGACAATACTGCACATCTTATGGTGCATTTACATCACCATCTGATATAAAAGCACCATAAGAGGCATTGTTATGATGGACAATAAGGTGGTCATAACATTAATCGCACTGGCATATCCGGAATCATTTCCATACACCTGACACATTTGAGTAACCGTGGATGCAGAAGGTGTAAGCACTGCCAAAAATACGATCAGCAGCAATTCCTTTCCGTCTGCGCTGAATCCTGCAAATCCGCTTACCTTTAAAAGGATCAGCGATACAACAGGAACTGCAATCAATCTTAAAAAGGTAATAAAATACACTCTTACATTGGTAAAAATACTCTTTAAGCTCATTTCCGCGATCAGCATACCTGTTACGATCATGCTGGCCGGACCGATCATGCTTCCCACAGAGCCAAATGTCTGATTTAAAACCTCCGGCAGGCGGATCTTTGTAAAAAATAAAAATATCCCCAGAAATACTGCGATCATATTCACATTCAGCACGATCTTTTTCCAGTCAATATTTCCCTGTTCCCGGCTTAAAACGCATTTTCCATGACTCCATATAAATACGATCTGCACGCTCATAAATACACATCCATAAAGCACCCAGTCCTTTCCAAGAACAAAGGTAACAATAGGTATGATCAGATTTCCTGCGTTGGAATAATAAACAGATGCCTTTTCAACCTCATTTAAGCCCATCAGACGGCCTGCAGACCATACAATGATAAGTAACAGCACCTGCAGCATAACAGAGGCTGCAAAAGCCAGCAAAAGCCCCTGTACCTTCTCACTGGTATAATCCACCTGGAACGCATTGATGATAACACAGGGAATGATCAGATACAAAACGATCTTTGATATAACCTTGCTGTCTTCCCCCTTCAAAAGTCCTGCTTTTACGATCACATAGCCCATAAATATCATTAAAAACAACTCTGCGATCTGCTGCATTAAAAGTAAACTGATCTCCATAAAATATCCTCAAATCTTCCTTGAAATTGTCAAAAAGGCTGCCCTTTTGGACAACCTTTTTTCTTCTTTTAATACTGATTTTTCTGTAAATTTTAACCCATGAACTCCCGTAAAGGTGTAATATCAGATGCTGCGGCTCTCTGGTATGCCGGGTCATTCTTTATTCCTGCGGCTGCCTCTTCTCCAAATGCATCTTTATAATCTTCATAATAATCATATCTTGTCAGGCGGATATTCATTTCGGAGAGCAGCTCTTCCTTACGAGACAAAGGACCCTCAAAGGACAAATCATGCTCTTCCATATAAGGAACCAGTGCATTATATTCTGCTACAAGACGGGCATTTGTCATACTCTCTACCGAAGTCCGCGCGTCAAACCAATCCGGCATCTTGCTTGGGTTCAGCGGTGGTAGGGGATCGAGTTTTTCACTGGCGGTAGTTTCTGTTGTTGTAGCCGTCTGTGTTGTTGCAGCTTCTGTAAAGACAGCAACTCTGCCCTCTGCCTTTCCATTGGTTTCATAATGGTTATAAAGAGCGGCCGCATCATATCCAAATGCTGCTTTCAGATCAGGATAGGTATCTGCATAGGTCTGATAATCAAAATCAGCCAGACTCTCCGCAGCGCTTACCGGAAATGCACTTCCCATTGCAAGTGCTATTCCAACTATTGCAATAAGTTTTCCTTTTTTCATGAACTATCATCCTCCCTAGTATTCGCATCTTTAAGTCCATGACACTGTTCCTTTATAACGGTTCAATGTCTTTATAGATGAGCCTATTATACCAAGTCTCTAGCGCAACGGCTAGCCCTAGTATAAACATTTTTTACTAATGTTATCAATACAAGTATGCCTGACATTTAGGATAGATTTAATAGACTTTTTATTGAGCATATGGTGACTCTTTCCTTTACGATTTTTTAGACAAAAAATCATAATAGAGCCCATATGCATTTTCAAGTTTTATGCGGCTTTTAGCCGATTTTCTATACCGCACATCCTAATAAAAAGCCAAAATTATTAGGAAATCATGAAAGACAAACGGTCAATTATTATGGAAATCTAAAAACAAAGCGGGCCCTGCCCCAACAAATGCATACAATCTAAAAACATGTCGATGTACAAGCCCGGGCGGCAAATGATAAAATAAAAACAGAACGTAACAGAACATTTCACCGAGGCCAACGTGAATCACAACCGGCCGGTATGATAGTGTGCCGGCCTCCACAAAAACAGACAGGGAGAGGTATCAAATGAGAAAAAATATGAAAAAGGCAACTGCGCTTTTGATTGTGGCAACCATGGCGGCGGGTCTGTCGGCCTGTTCTTCCGGCGGAGGCGGGGAAACAAAAGCGCCTTCCGGTACACAGGCTGCAGATTCCGGGACCTCCGGTGCCGCGGCTGAGTCCGCCCCGGGTAAGGAGAAGGCAGCGAAAACCGCCTCCGATGAGAAGGTGACGATCCGTTTTTCCTGGTGGGGAGCCGATACCCGCCACGAAGCGACCTTAAAAGTGATGAACATGTACATGGAAAAGCACCCAAACGTTACCATTGAAGGGGAATACGGGTCGTTTGACTCATTTTATCAGAAGCTTCAGACCCAGTTGGGCGGAGGAACGGAGCCGGACATCATTTCCGTGGACTATAAGTGGGTCAGCGACCTCACCGCCCAGGGCGAACTGTTCGTGGACATGAACAGCCTGACGGATCAGATCGACATGAGCGGATTTGACATGGATTTTGCGAAAATATACGGTGCAAAAGGCGATTACCTGATCGGCCTTCCGGTGGGACTCAACGGCATGGGATATCTGTACAATGTGGAATTTTTAAAACAGTACGGCATTGAGCCAGGCGACGACTGGACCTGGGAAACTGTGCTGGAGAACGGAAAAAAGGTGCAGGAACAGGACCCCTCCAAGCACCTCATGTACAATCATGCGGATCACTGGGTCTACATGGTCAAGGCGATCTTAAAACAGATGAACGGCCAGAACCTGGTGAAGGACGACTACACCCCGGGCTTTACCGCCGATGAGATGGCGAAGATATTTGACTATGAGAGACAGCTGGTGGAGACCGGGACCGTGCCTCCCTTTGCAGAGGGCGTGCTCTATGAGACCGTGTATGCGGATCAGAATCCCAACTGGCTGAACCAGGATCTGGGAATTTTCCCCACTTCCTCCTCCCTGGTGCCCGGCATCGCCAAGGCCAGCGACTTCGAGCTGGCGACCATGCGCTACCCGGTGGCAAAGGATGCCGTGAATCCCGGAATCCTGGTGACCCCGTCGGTGTTCCTCACCATCTCGGTCAACAGCAAGCACCCGGATGTGGCAGCGGACTTTATCAACTATATGCTGAATGATCCCGAAGCCATCTCCGTTCTCAAGGATACACGTGGAATTCCGGCCAACGAGACGGCTAAGAAGCAGTTGGTGGAGGAAGGCGTTATTGACGGAAAGGTCTCCACCATGGTGGCCCAAGCCCTCAGCGGAGCCGGAGCGGCGGAGAACGGACCCAGCTTGAATTCGGAGGTTCTACTGCTCTTAAAAAACTACATCCAGGAGGTCGGCTACCTTCAGATGCCCCCGGAGGAAGCGGCGGCCGAATTTCGGTCCGAGCTGGAAGTGCTGTTGGAAACCATCAAACCGTGAGGCTGAAGCCGCGGTCCCGCAGTGCGTAACCTATAAAAAAATAGAGACAAAATTGCCAAGGGGTATTGCCAGATCGATCAAACGGACGCAATGCCCCTTCCTGTTGAACGAGACATGTTGCCGGGACGGCCCCCAGCGGTCCATCCCTTGTAAACCAATCATTCAACCGCACCACCCCGACGATTAGGAGATGATAAGATGAAACGGACAGACCACCAGCCTGTGGCATACCTGTTTATACTACCCTGGATTATTGGATTTCTTATATTCCAACTGTATCCCTTTGTGGCGTCCTTTGTGTATTCCTTCACGGATTTCTCGCTGTTAAAGTCCATGAAATTCGTGGGTTTTAAAAATTACATCCAGATGTTCACCCGAGACCGGGTGTTCTACAAGTCCCTCTGGGCCACGATGAAATACGTGCTAATTGCGGTACCGGGCAAGCTGGTATTTGCCCTGATCATCGCCATGATTTTAAATATGAAACTAAAATGCATCAATTTCTATCGGACCGTCTACTACCTGCCCTCCATTCTGGGAGGCTCCGTGGCTATCTCGATTCTGTGGAAGTTCCTGTTCAGCAAAAACGGAACCGTGAACACCTTTCTGGCCCACCTGCACATCCCGGCCCTGGACTGGCTGGGCAGCCCCAACCTGGCGTTGGTGACCATGGGGCTTCTAGTAGTCTGGCAGTTCGGCTCCTCCATGGTGCTTTTTCTGGCGGCGTTAAAAAACGTGCCCGCAGAGCTCTGCGAGGCGGCTAGGGTGGACGGAGCGGGGCGGATCCGCACGTTTTTTACCATCACCCTGCCGCTGCTCACGCCCACCATCTTTTTCAACCTAATCATGCAGATGATTAACGCCTTCAAGGAGTTTAACGCCCCGTTTCTGATTACCAAGGGCGGACCCTTAAACTCCACCTACCTGTACGGCATGATGGTCTACGAAAACGCCTTCCAGCACTCCAAAATGGGCTATGCGTCGGCCCAGTCCTGGGTGCTGTTCATGATCATTCTGGTGTTCACGGCCCTCACATTCAAATCGTCCCCCTACTGGACGTTCTACGATGACGGAGGTGAATTCTGATGAAACGCGCACACAGACTTGTGATTACTTACGGCCTGCTGACCGTCATCGGTATCGTAATGGTCTACCCCCTGCTTTGGATGATCTCCGCGTCCTTCAAGACCAACCGGGAGATTTTCAGCTCCCTGTCCCTGTTGCCCACCGAGATTCTGTGGGACGGATACTCCAAAGGCTGGCAGAGCAGCGGCCAGTACACCTTTGCCACCTACTTCGCCAACACCTTTGTCATGGTGATCCCCACCGTACTTCTGACGGTGGCCTCCAGCCTGCCGGTGGCCTACGGCTTTGCCCGGTTCCGGTTCAAAGGCAAGGGCCTGCTGTTCGCCCTGGTGATTGCCTCCCTCATGCTACCTACGGAAGTGATTATTATTCCGCGGTACATGCTGTTCAACAAGCTGGGCTGGTTGAACACCTACCTGCCATTCATCGTGCCGGCGGCATTTGCCACCTATTCTTTCTTTATATTTATGCTGGTTCAGTTTATCCGCGGGATTCCCAGAGAGCTGGACGAGGCAGCGCGCATCGACGGCTGCGGCCCCTGGAGCACCCTGGTGAACATCATTCTACCCCTGTGTAAGCCCGCCCTGGTCTCCTGCGTGATTTTCCAGTTTGTGTGGCGCTGGAACGACTTTTTAAATCCCCTGATCTACATCAGCAGCGTAAAAAAATACCCCCTGTCCCTGGCCCTGCGCATGGCTCTGGACGTGACGGACACGGTGAGCTGGAACCAGACCATGGCAATGTCGGTTCTGGCTATGGTTCCCCCGGTGGCCCTGTTCTTCCTTTGCCAGAAATACTTTGTGGAAGGCGTGGCCAGCACGGGACTGAAAGGATAATGGAAATGGACGGACAAAATCGAAGCTTTGAGGTGCGGGCGCTGGAGCTGCACAGCCAGTACGCCTGGGATTACAACTGGATCATCAAAACCATGGATTTTATGAAGAATCTGGACTTCAACACCCTGGTTCTCCACCGCAATGATTTTATCGACCTGATCATTTACCCGGGAAAATACTTCGGGTACGAGGGAAATGCTAGGGACACAATCTTTGAGACCTACAGCCACATATTCCGCAAGCTCTACCGATATACCCCCACCAGACGTTCCGGCCCCTACCAGCGCCGGGCATTCTTAAAACGGGTGCTGGAGCAGGCCAAACGCCGGGGCATCGACGTGTACATCGAGAATAAGGAGCTTTATTTCCCCGACATTCTTCTGGAATTTTATCCCAATCTGGTCCACAACGGCCACATTTGCGCCACAGACCCCTTCTGGCTGGAATTTCTCCGAGTGAAATACCGAGACTTTTTTCGGGAATTTCCCGAGGTGGCGGGAATCATCACCGCCCCGGCCACCGGCGAGAGCCGCGTTTCCATCAAATCCAACCGCTGCCAGTGTGAGCGCTGCCGTAGCGCCCGGAAGGAGGAATGGTTCGACAATGTGCTGCGGGCCATGTACGCCCCCATCCACGAGGCGGGGAAAACTCTGGTGGTGCGGGACTTCGTGTTCGATCCTCAGGCCCACGGCGAGATTGCGGAGGTGATGGAGCGGCTTCCGGAGGACGTGGTCATTTCCCTAAAAAACACCCCCCACGACTATTACCCCACGTTCCCGGACAACAGCCGGATCGGGAATGTGGGAAATCATCGGCAGTGGATTGAGTACGACGCTATGGGCCAGTATTTCGGCTGGGGCATAGCCATAGCGGACTTAACCGGAGATTACCGTCGAAGAATGGGCTACGCCATGCAAAAGGGCGCCACCGGCGCGGTGATCCGCACGGACTGGGAGAGCCTGGACGGCCACACAGCCTTTGGAACGCCCAACCGGATCAACCTCTACGCCGGAGCCATGCTGGCGGCTGATCCCGGCGTGTTGGATCGGGACATTTATCTGCGGTTTCTGCGGTCTGAAAACTGGCTGAAGGACGACCTTACGCCGACGGAAACCGACGAAGCCGCCCGGTGGTTCGGCCGTCTCATGGGCGGGACCTGGGAGGCCACCAGACGGATGCTGTACGTGCAGGGCTGTGTGTTCTCAGATTCCAGCCTGATGCCCGTTTCTTTCGCCCACGCGTTCTGGCTGGCGGAGGAAAAAAACTCGCTGAAGGTCTGGGATCCCTCCAAGGCGGATGCCCTGGCGCCGGATCGGGAACACCTGGAAGCGGCCCTGGAGGAGAAAAAGGACGCGGTGGAGCGCATTGCCGCCCTGTGCGCCATTTCCCAGAAGTCTCCGGCGGGGATCCGGCCCGAAAAAGCCAGAGAACTGGCACAGCAGTTTACAATCTACTACGAATACGCAAAAATGTACGCGGCCGCAGTGAACGCCCTGATGCTTACCCGGTACGTGCGGGAGACGGAGGAGGACCGGAACTCCGAATATTACCGGGTGATCTGTTGGAAGCGCCGCCAGGCGGTGGAAGCCCTGGCGGACTGGGAGATCAGGCTGCGCCGGATGGCAGTGGAGACGGATTACATGCCTCACACGGTGTACACGCTGATGGACGGGGACCGGATGCGCTGCCTGTACCGGGATTTGAGAGAGGAGGAAACAGATGAGAACGGTTGAGGAAATGTTTCGAGTGGACGGAAAAAACGCCCTGGTCACCGGCGGCGCCGGGGGAATCGGCCTGGCCTGCGCCAAAGCTCTAGCGGCCGCAGGGGCGAACCTGATTTTGTCAGATATCGACAGCGGGCGGCTGGACGAGGCGGCAGAGGAGATCCGGAGGGAAAACGGACCGTCCGGGGGGCGCTGTGTCACAGCGGTCTGCGACGTGGCAGATCTGCAGTCTGTTGAAAAACTTTTGGAGCAGACCCGGGATAACGGCGGCGTGGACATTCTGATCCACAGCGCAGCCGTCACCAACCGTAAACAGCTGTTGGACATGACCGAGGATGAGTGGAACCACATTCTCACCGTAAACCTAAACGGAGCCTACCACATGGGAAAGCAGGTGGGGGAGCTGATGACCCGGCAGGGACGCGGCGGGAAAATGACCTTTATCGTGTCCACCGGCGCTTACCGGGCGGGCGTCAACTTCGGGGCCTACAGCGCCAGTAAGGCGGGGGTGGTAATGATGATGAAAACCCTAGCCCTGGAGCTTGCGCCTTGGGGGATTAACGTGAACGCCATCGCACCCACGGCCACGGAGACACGTTTCACGGAGGACTATTACCGGGAGAATCCCCAGGCCAGGGAGCGGGCGCGGGCCAACCACCCCCTGGGTCGGCTAGGCCGGGCGGAGGACTACATGGGCACGGCTCTGTATCTCTCCTCCGCGGCCTCGGACTTCGTAACCGGCACTCTCCTGGTGGTGGATGGGGGTAAAACTGCAAAATAACCGCGGACGGCATTAATGGAAAATGATGCAAAACACGAAATCTTGCGCGCGGCAAAGAGCTGGTATATAATAGTCTCATGACATAGGATAAAGGAGCGGGCGTATGTATCAGATGATTGTGGTGGACGACGAGGCGGAGCTGCGGGAGGGAATCAGCAACTATTTCCCCTGGGAGAGCTTAAATATTCGGGTGACCGGAATCTTTGAGAACGGGCGGACGGCCTTTGCCTATCTGAAGGCCCATCCGGTGGACATCGTGCTAACAGACATCCGCATGCCGTTTATAGACGGTCTGGAGCTGATTGAGAAGGCCAAGTCGGTGTCCCCGTCCACCTGTTACGTGATCCTCAGCGGCTATCGGGAATTTGAGTACGCCAAGAAGGGCCTGCTTTTGGGGGTAAAGGACTATATTTTGAAACCTACCAAATATTCCCAGATTTACGAAGTATTTTCTCGCATCACTGCGGAGCTGGATCATAGCGCGGCAGCAGAGCGGCGGGAGGAAAATCTGTCGGACGCCGAGCGGTCCGTGATTTCCAGCGTGAAGAAATATATCCGCACCCACTATGCGGAGGTCACGCTGGACGGGGTGGCGGAGTACGTCCACCTGAATCCCTACTATCTGAGCACATTTTTCAAACAGCAGACCGGAGAAAAATTTTCCGACTATGTGCAGCGAGTGAAAATGGAAGTCGCCGCCAACCTGCTGGAGCGCGGTGACCAGAACGTGAAGGAGGTGGCGGTGGCGGTGGGTTA
Source organism: uncultured Clostridium sp. (assembly GCA_900543885.1). Taxonomy (GTDB): domain Bacteria; phylum Bacillota; class Clostridia; order Lachnospirales; family Lachnospiraceae; genus Enterocloster. The sequence goes on along the minus strand of UQTA01000014.1, from coordinate 37,292 downwards.
CACCAATCCCAACAGCTTCACCCGGGCGTTCCGGCAGTATTATCAGTGCAACCCAAAGGACTACCGGCGTATAAAGCAGGGACTATAATCAGGACAGAGAGGACATTGCCATGAAAATGAAATTTTTCCGCAAGACCCTGTCCTTTTTCATCGTGCCGGTAATGATCCCGATCCTGATTCTGGGCATGCTCTCGGGCATCACCCTGAACCGCTACATGCGCCAGGGCATCGACGCGCGCTACGAGGACCGACTGGAGAGTCACCGGACCAGGATCGACGCCATGATGAGCGAGCTGGACTGGCTGAACATGAATCTCAGCAACAACCCCAGCATCCAGTTCCGCCTAAAAAATATAATCAGCAAATGCAAGGACGGGATTCCGGCCAACACCTACGACGAGATCAACACCATCATGGACCTGTTGTACGGCTCCTATAACGCCAACACGGCGGTGGAATCCATTTACATCTATTTTAACAATGCGGGCCGCCAGTTTATCAGCAGCACCAACCGCATTACCAACCTGGACTATTTCTTCGACCAGGACTGGTACGACAGCTACCAGTCCCACATCGGCGGCCCGGAACAGACGTGGAGCGAATTTCGGCAGATTGATCCCTACAATTTCGCAGGCTCCACCCGGGAGATATTCACTATCTACCGCAAGATATTCTCTCCAGGGAAACAGACCCCAGAGGGTGTAATTGTGCTGAACGTGCGGGGCGATCATGTCAACCGCACCCTAAACGAACTGGTGGGCGAGGAGAACCACCTGTTTTTCGTCACGGACGGGGAGGGACGCGTGATTTTCCGCAACCGGCAGTCGGAGTCAGAGCGTGCTGAGTCCATTCTGGCGGCCGGAAACGTGCAGGAGGCCCGGATTACAGGGCAGGGAACCTACCGGGTCTACCGGCAGGAGTCTGGGGATCTGGAGTGGAACTACTGCCTGGCGGTCCCCGGCGAGGTGGCCTACCAGGTTCCCAACCGGCTGACCCGCATGGCCGCCGGGCTGATCTGCCTTGCGCTTTTTTTAAGCACGGCCACGTCCTATTTTTTTGCCCGCAAGAATTATAAGTCCCTGATGGGGATCGTGGACATTTTCGACAAGGCGACCCACGGCCAGGAACTTCCGGCGCTGCCGCAGCGGATCACCGACGTCTATAATTACATTCTCTACAATATCGTGGAAACCTTCCTGCAAAATGATTTCCTGCAGGTCCAGCTCTCGGAGCGCAGATATAAGTTAAAGGCCATGGAGCTGATGGCCCTGCAGTCCCAGATCAACCCCCATTTTCTCATGAACACGCTGCAGACCGTGTACTGGCGGTGCATTTCCCTGACCCAGGGCCCCAATCCGGCCACGGAGATGCTGGAAAACCTGTCTGAAATTCTCCACTATTCCCTGGAATCCAGCCAGGAGCTCGTTCCGCTCAAGGAGGAAGTGAATATCACCCGGTGTTACCTGGACATACAGGTGCAGCGCTACAAAAACCAGTTCGACGTGATCTGGGACGTGTGGGCGCCTATGGAGACGGTGATGGTGCCAAAGCTAATCATCCAGCCCCTGATTGAGAACAGCATCTACCACGGCATCCGGGACAAGGCGGGCCATTCCACCATCAAGATCAAGATCGGCGTCAGAGACGGCTGGGTGACGATCACCGTGCTGGACAACGGCCTGGGCATGGATCAGAAGCGGCTGGAACAGCTGAAAAAGCGGCTGGAGGAAGAGGACACCCAGGAAGGCGTGCACATCGGCCTGCTGAACACCCATAAACGCCTGGAATTAATCTACGGAGGGGATTACAAAATACGCCTCCTAAGCCGCCCGGGTCGCGGGACCATGATTGAACTGAAAATCCGGGCACTGCCTTGGGACGGGCACGGCGGAGGAACATTATCCGGCCGTCAGTCCGGTGCGATGCAAACCGATCGAAAAAAATCACCGGATTGAAATCATCAAGCGGCAAAACATAAAACTCCCACATATTTTGCGGTCTTCCAAAACATGTGGGAGTTTCTTATTTTGAATAATTATTTATTATACAATACCCTGAGCGAGCATAGCCTCTACTACCTTCTCAAATCCGGCAATATTTGCACCTGCTACATAGTTTCCAGGTACTCCATATCTTTCTGCTGCATCTGCTGCCTTTGCGAAGATGTCGATCATGATCTTGTGCAGTCTCTCATCAACTTCTTCAAAGGTCCAGGACAGTCTTAAGGAGTTCTGGCTCTGCTCCAAACCGGAAGTAGCAACACCGCCTGCATTAGCTGCCTTACCAGGCATGAACAGGATCTTCTTCTCAACAAACAGGTCTGTAGCTTCTCTTGTGGAAGGCATGTTAGCACCTTCAGCAACTGCGAAGCAGCCATTCGCTAAAAGAGCCTTAGCGTCATCCAGATTCAGTTCGTTCTGGGTTGCACATGGAAGTGCGATATCGCAAGGAATGGTCCAGATTCCCTTACCTTCTGTATAAACAGCGGTAGGAACAGCCTCTGCGTACTCTTTGATACGTCCTCTGCGTACTTCCTTGATCTCCTTAACAACATCTAACTTAATGCCGTCTGCATCGTAGATATAGCCGTTGGAATCGCTCATTGCTACGACCTTAGCGCCGTACTGCTGAGCCTTCTCAACTGCGTAAATAGCAACATTACCGGAACCGGAAACCAGAACAGTCTTTCCTGCGATCTCCTTGCCGTTATGCTTTAACATCTCATCTAACATGTATACAAGGCCGTATCCTGTTGCCTGGGTTCTTGCTAAAGAACCACCAAAAGTTAAGCCCTTACCGGTTAAAACGCCTTCATATAAACCGGTCAGTCTCTTGTACTGTCCGAACAGATAACCTACTTCTCTTCCGCCTACGCCGATATCACCAGCAGGAACGTCTGTATCCTTTCCAATGTGACGGTACAGCTCTGTCATAAAGCTCTGGCAGAATGCCATAACTTCACGGTCAGATTTGCCCTTAGGGTCAAAGTTGGAACCACCTTTGCCGCCGCCCATAGGAAGTCCTGTAAGAGAGTTCTTCAAAGTCTGCTCAAAACCTAAGAATTTTAAGATACTCTGGTTTACAGATGGATGGAAACGAAGTCCGCCCTTGTACGGTCCGATGGCACTGTTGAACTGTACTCTGTAACCCTTATTTACCTGAACCTTTCCATTGTCATCTACCCACGGTACACGGAAAGAAACAATACGCTCTGGCTCAGTAAAACGCTCCAGGATACCAGCCTTGCGGTACTTCTCCTCGTTTGCATCAATAACCAGTCTTAAAGAATCCAGAACCTCTTTTACGGCCTGATGGAATTCAGGCTCACCTGGATTCTGTGCAACTACTCTCTCGTAAATTTCATCAACATAAGACATTTGAATACCCTCCTTGGTTTTTATTAATTTTTTGGAATACCGGCTCTATGGGGGGTCCGGCTTTCCTAGGGGATACTTGCTTTATTAAGCAGGCACTTTAGGAAAAGTATAGCAAGTTAATTTGCTAAAGTCAAGAAACAATTATATGTAGAGCATATATGAAAATCCTAATAAAAAGCATAACTCTGGGTTATGAGAAAGCACCATCACTTGTATTTTTAAGGATCTGCACTTTTTCTTCTTCTGTCAGCCCCATCAGCTTTTTCAGATAATCAAATTCCTTCTTAAGCTCTGTACGGCAGATCGCCATGTCATCCGTACATACGGCCACCCTGATCCCCTGACTTAAATATTCTCTCAACGGATATGCTTTCATATCCTGTACCGCTTTGGTGATACGATTGCTGGTTGGGCACATTTCAAGGAAAATGCCTTTCTCACGGATCATACGTACAACTGCCGGATCCTCATAGCTTCTCACTCCATGTCCGATCCTTGAAGCTCCCATTTCAATGGCGCAGGCTACCTCTGTAGCACCGCCTGCTTCTCCTGCATGAATGGTAAACGGAATCCCCCCATCTGCAGCCTTCTTAAATAATCCCTTATATTTATAGGTGGGATAAAGAGCCTCTGCTCCCGCCAGATCCACCGCTGCTACACCATATCCCTTCGTACCGTCTGAAAGGATACGCTTTTTCACATATTCTCCTGCAAGCTCCATCGTCTCTTCATTCGCTTTTTCATTTCCATTTCCCCGCATACAGCAAAGGATCAGATTACATGGCAGTTCAGAGCGTTTAAGGCCCTCCAGAGCCGCTTCTATGACCTGGGGCTGAGATAATCCACCCTGACAGTGCAATTGAGGCGCAAAGCGCAGCTCAGCGTAAGAAAGGCCTTCTGCCTTTAACTCTTCCTGCACCAGATATACTGCCTCACTGATTCCTTCCTTTGTCTGCAGCAGCTTTAAAGGCAGATCAAAACACTGTAAAAACTCATTTAAGCTCTGACAATCTTCTCCTACAGACAGTACCCGGCTTAACTGTTCGCCTTCATATGGCAGTTCCATTTTCTGAAGTACCGCCAGTTTCTTTGCGATCTGCGGCGTAATCGCACCGTCTAAATGAAGATGCAGTTCTCTAAATCCCAGATGCTGCTCTTTTAATCCAGCTGATTCCATTAACTCTGTTCCCATCCAATTTTCTCCTTTTGTTTTTTAATATGTTTCTTTTTGATATACTCTATTTTGGATTGTTCTTTATAAATGTTTCACGTGAAACATTTTCATTTTTTATTTTTACAGATAGTATAACGGATTCTCATTGAAAATACCACTACGTTATCGTACGGCACTTTCAGTTCTAAAAGTGCCTACCCATGCACAGTAACCCGTCCTTTCCATTTTCTCCTCCTGCTTACAGCAGCATAGCGAAGACGCACCCCCTATAAACGAACAGACCGCCTGCCCCAAAAGGCCGACGGTCTGCTCCAAACACAAAGGATAAAGGTTTTTACCCACAATGGGTTCGATTTATATAAATGACTATTTTCCGTAGTAAGCTCTTAAATACATTTCCTTGATCTCGCTCATCAGAGGATATCTTGGGTTAGCACCTGTGCACTGGTCATCAAATGCCTGCTCAACCATGTCATCCAGTCTGTCTAAGAAGTCTTTTTCATCAATACCATATGCCTGGATAGAAGACTTAACACCAACCTGTTTCTTCAGGTCCTCGATCTTCTCCATCAGCTTCTTAACAGCTTCCGCATCATCCTTAGCCTGGATACCTACAAAACGTGCACACTCTGCGTATCTTGCCTGGGTATGTGGATACTGGTACTGTGAGAAGGTTCCCATCTTACGTGGATTCTCAGCAGCATTGAATTCGATCACCAGGTTTAATAACAGTGCATTTGCAAGTCCATGTGGCAGGTGATGGAAAGCACCTAATTTATGTGCCATAGAGTGGCAAACACCTAAGAATGCATTTGCAAATGCCATACCAGCCATGCAGGAAGCGTCTGCCATCTTCTGACGTGCTTCTACATTTCCTGGCTCATTGTAAGCAGTTGGAAGATATTCAAATACATTCTTCATAGCCTTTAATGCAAGGCCATCTGTATAGTCAGTAGCCATAACAGAAGCATATGCTTCCAGAGCATGTACCAGAACGTCCAGACCAGATGCGCTGGTCAGTCCCTTAGGCTGGCTCATCATGTTATCGGTATCTACGATCGCCATCTTCGGCAGCAGCTGATAATCAGCTAACGGGTATTTAATGCCTGTATCCTGATCTGTGATAACAGCGAATGGTGTTACCTCAGAACCAGTACCGGAAGAAGTAGGAACTGCTACAAAGTATGCTTTCTCGCCCATAGTTGGGAAGGTGTATACACGCTTACGGATATCGATGAAACGCATTGCCATATCCATAAAGTCTGCTTCCGGATGCTCATACAGTACCCACATGATCTTACCTGCATCCATTGCAGAACCGCCGCCCATTGCGATGATCACATCTGGTTCAAATTCTCTCATCAGTTTTGCACCAGCCTGTGCATTTGCCAGGGTCGGATCTGGCTGTACATCAGAGAATACCGTATAGGTAATTCCCATTTCATTTAAACGGTCAGTGATAACATGTGTATATCCATTTTTGTACAGGAAAGAGTCTGTTACAATGAAGGCTCTCTTCTTGCCCATAACGTCCTTTAATTCCTTCAGTGCTACAGGCAGACAGCCCTTCTTAAAGTAAACCTTCTCAGGTGCTCTGAACCACAGCATGTTCTCTCTCCTCTCAGCAACAGTCTTGATATTTAACAGGTGCTTTACACCAACGTTCTCGGATACGGAGTTTCCGCCCCAGGAACCGCAGCCTAATGTAAGAGATGGGGTCAGCTTGAAGTTATAAAGATCACCGATACCGCCGTGAGAAGAAGGTGTATTAATAAGGATACGGCAGGTCTTCATGCGCTCTGCATGCTTCATGATCTTCTCAGTTTCATTTACATTAATATACAGAGAAGATGTATGGCCATAACCGCCGTCAGCTACCAGACGTTCTGCTTTATCCAGTGCCTCATCAAAGGTTTTTGCCTTGTACATAGCCAGTACCGGAGACAGCTTCTCATGTGCGAACTCTTCGCTGATATCTACAGACTCAACTTCACCGATCAGGATCTTGGTATCTTCAGGAACTTCCACACCAGCCAGCTTTGCAATGGTATATGCAGACTGTCCAACGATCTTTGCATTTAACGCACCGTTGATCAGGATCGTCTTTCTTACTTTCTCAATCTCACCTGGTTTTAAGAAATAGCAGCCTCTGTACTCAAATTCCTTCTTAGCAGCCTCATATACTGGCTCCAAAACGGTCACAGACTGCTCAGAAGCACAGATCATACCATTATCAAAAGTCTTGGAATGGATAATGGAGTTAACTGCCATACGCACATCTGCTGTATCGTCAATAATAACCGGTGTATTTCCGGCACCTACGCCAAGTGCAGGTTTTCCGGAAGAATAAGCTGCCTTAACCATTCCAGGTCCGCCAGTTGCCAGGATAATATCTGCATCTCTCATAACTTCATTTGTCAGATCAAGAGATGGAACATCGATCCAGCCGATGATGCCTTCTGGTGCGCCGGCTGCAACAGCTGCATCCAGAACTACCTTTGCTGCTGCAATGGTACTCTTTTTAGCTCTTGGATGTGGGGAAATGATGATCGCATTTCTGGTCTTTAATGAGATCAGGGTTTTAAAGATCGCTGTTGATGTTGGGTTAGTAGTTGGGATAACTGCTGCAACCAGGCCGATCGGCTCTGCGATCTTCTTGATTCCGTATTCCTTATCTTCTTCGATCACACCAACTGTCTGGGTGTTCTTGTATGCATTGTAAATATACTCAGACGCATAGTTGTTTTTGATGACCTTATCTTCCACAATACCCATTCCGGTCTCTTCTACTGCCATCTTTGCAAGCGGGATACGCATCTTGTTTGCTGCACTTGCTGCAGCGAAGAAAATCTTATCAACCTGTTCCTGTGTGTAGGTTGCAAATATTTTCTGTGCTTCACGCATTGCTGCCATCTTTGCATTTAAGCCCTCTACGCTGTCAATGATCTCTGGAACGATCTGCTGAGTTTTCTTTGCCATTTCCATTTCCTCCATAATTCCCTTTGTGTTTGTTATAGGTTAAATGTGTTTGTTTTCATTTTATGTAGTGCAGATTATTTGTTTCTTTGTTTTTGTTAATTAATTATCAATTTCACATTAGGCATTATATCGTATTGTTAAAAAAATGTCAACTATGTTTTTCAAACAAAACAAGTAAATCATTACGGCAGATTGGAAATATCCTTTAATTCAATACAAAAACCGCCTGGAATAAGGGATTCCATAACATATCCCCTGTTTTTATCCAGACGGTTTTCTTTTTTAACTCTTATTTTTAGCGTTATTTATTGTTTTTATTTTAACACAATCTGTGTTTTTATCTTGTCCCGCTGTGACCAGCAGAGCCGTTTCCTACAGATACTTCTTCAGATCTTCTGCTCTGTCTAACTTCTCCCATGGAAGATCTATATCATGACGTCCGAAGTGACCATAAGCAGCTGTCTGCTTGTAGATCGGACGGCGCAGATCAAGCATCTTGATGATGCCTGCTGGACGCAGATCAAAGTTTTCGCGGATGATCTCAACTAGCTTCTCATTGCTTACCTTTCCTGTTCCAAAGGTATCTACCATGATAGAGGTTGGATGAGCAACACCGATCGCATAAGAAAGCTGGATCTCACACTTGTCAGCCAGTCCTGCTGCTACAATATTCTTTGCAACATAACGTGCTGCATATGCTGCGGAACGGTCTACCTTGGTGCAGTCCTTTCCGGAGAATGCGCCGCCGCCATGACGGGCATATCCGCCGTAGGTGTCTACGATGATCTTACGTCCTGTCAGACCACTGTCTCCGTGAGGTCCGCCGATTACGAAACGACCGGTTGGGTTAATAAAGAACTTGGTGTTCTCATCTACCATATCAGCTGGAAGGATCTCATCAAATACATACTTCTTAATATCCTCGTGGATCTGCTCCTGAGTTACATTTTCATCATGCTGAGTAGAAAGAACTACTGCATCCAGACGTACTGGCTTGTCATTCTCATCATACTCTACAGTAACCTGAGTCTTTCCATCTGGGCGAAGATACTTTAAAGTGCCGTTCTTTCTTACCTCTGTAAGGCGTCTTGCCAGCTTGTGAGCCATTGCAATCGGATAAGGCATATATTCTTCTGTTTCATTGGTTGCAAAGCCAAACATCATACCCTGATCGCCAGCGCCGATAGCCTCTAACTCCTCTTCAGACATATGCTTCTCACCAGCCTGCTTTGCCTCTAATGCTTTATCTACGCCAAGAGCAATATCAGCAGACTGCTCATCAATTGCAGTCAAAACACCGCAGGTATCACAGTCAAAACCATATTTTGCACGGTCATATCCAATCTCGCGGATGGTCTCACGCACGATCTTCTGGATATCTACATAAGCTTTGGTAGTGATCTCACCCATTACTACTACAAGTCCTGTAGTGGTAGCGGTTTCACATGCAACACGGCTCATTGGGTCCTGTTCCATTAACGCATCAAGAATGGCATCGGAAATAGCATCGCACATTTTATCCGGATGTCCTTCAGTTACAGATTCGGAAGTAAATAATCTTCTCTCCATTTTTTCTCCTTTTTTGTTTTGTTCCAACATATTGTTACCTTGTATCTTCATCGACCCGTTCCCGCTAAAGCGGGCACTGCATTTCATGATCAGCAAACACGTCACTGCCACGTTCTTCATATGCAATGGCAAGAAAAAAGTCCGCAGCAATTGCGGACTTGAAAATAGCAGATCTTCAAATCCTCTTATTGCTCGACAGGGCAGTCTTTCCGGAATCTCCGTACCTCCTGCTCCTCGCTCAGGCTGGCACCTTCCGGCCCTTTTGCATGTGCATCTTGCCTTCACATACTCAACCGGGGTTGCCGTGACTTCACAGGTCCTTTGTACCTCCATCACTCTGAATAAGGGATATTACGAACTTTTTAATTGTAAATATAACGGATTACCTCACATATCTTAATAGATTTGTACAGGTATGTCAATATCTATTTTTTTCATCAGCCTACACGCAGTTTAAATTTCTGCACTGCACGCTCAGAATCTACTTTTTCGATCACTGCACCAAGAGACTGAAGCTTTTCTTCAAAACATTCATAACCTCTCTGGATATAGCCGATCTCATCTACCACTGTATAACCTTCCGCAGCCAGTCCTGCGATCACAAGTGCTGCGCCTGCACGAAGATCCGGAGCATTTACCTGAGCGCCTGTAAGGCCTGTTACGCCATCGATCACAGCTACATTGCCTTCAACCTTAATGTGGCTTCCCATACGTGCTAATTCATCTACGTACTTAAAGCGGTTTTCAAAAATGCTCTCTGTTACCATACTGGTGCCGCTTGCCAAAGCCAGTGTAACAGCCATCTGAGGCTGCATATCCGTAGGAAATCCCGGATAAGGCAATGTCTTAATATCTGTATGTCTCTGGGATGGTTTACCCACTACACGGACTGCATCATCAAATTCAATGACTTCACAGCCGATCTCGATCAGCTTTGCAGAAATAGCTTCCAAATGCTTAGGGATCACATTTTTTACCATGATATCTCCCCTGGTAGCTGCTGCTGCGCACATAAATGTACCTGCTTCAATCTGATCCGGAATAATAGAATACTCCGTTCCATGAAGCTTTCCTACACCACGGATACGGATGGTATCCGTACCAGCACCCTTGATATTCGCTCCCATACTGTTTAAGAAATTGGCTACATCTACGATATGAGGCTCTTTTGCCGCATTTTCCAGAATCGTCTGTCCCTCTGCCATAGCTGCCGCCATCATAATATTAATAGTAGCACCTACAGAAACCACATCCAGATAAATATGGCTTGCTACCAGATCAATGGCATGGGCGATCACTGCGCCGCATTCGATCTGTACATCCGCTCCCAACGCACGGAAACCTTTGATATGCTGATCAATCGGACGGCTTCCAATATTGCATCCGCCTGGAAGAGGTACCTGAGCGCTCTTATATTTTCCCAGCAGGGCGCCGATAAAATAATAAGATGCGCGGATACGGCGGATATATTCATCATCAACAGACACTTCTTTAATGCCGCTGCCGTTGATCTTTACTGTATGGCGGTCTATACGATCTACTCTCGCACCGATCTCCTGAATTGCTTCCAGCATTACATTAATATCTCTTACGTCCGGAAGGTTATCGATCAGTACATCCTCATCCGTCATGATCGAGGCAGCCAGAATACCTAACGCAGCATTCTTCGCACCGCTGATGGTCACATCGCCCACTAACGGATTACCGCCTTTTATAATATATTGTTCCATTACACACCTCTATTGCTTATTTCAATCCTTACAGCAATCCTTTTAACAGGTCTTAAGAATTTTATAAAAATCCGTTCATATTTTATTTACATCCATTAGATTATACCATAAGAACGGGATTTGTAAAGTGCGTAACTTTTTATTCGACTTTCAGACCGCATAAAAAGCCGTTATAAGACCCAGAGAAATATGCATTAGCATCCCCCAGTCCCATTTTATAGGTGTCCTGAGTGGCCGGATCATAAATGCTTACATTATACTGATCATAACCATATAAAAGCAGATAAGAGCCATCTGGCATAACAGCCGCCGCTGGAATTCCCTTATCAATGAAATACAGCACCTGATTTACGCTGCTGCCAGAAGCATCCAGAGTCATAACCCCGCTGTCCCGCAGCTTGTTCTCGCCAAAACTGTCCATATAAGAAAGCAGTTCTCTTGCCTGTCCCGCCGGGTCCTTTAAGCTACGGATCGCTTTTCTGTTAATACGATCCCATACAAGATGCTGATCCTGATCTGTTACATATCCCATTTTATCATAGGCAGTATTCACTGCTTCTCCAAAATCTCTAAAGCTTCCTAAATATCTTCCACCGCCATAAGCATAAAACATAAGTGTTCCATCTTCTGTATTATTTTGTCTGCCAGCCAGTTCCAATGTACTGGTATTTTCATAAGAAAATGCCTTTGGCGCCTCTGTTTTCACAGAAGAAGACTTAACATCTCCATCTGTCTGTACAAAATAGACCCGCCCTTTTTCCTGGGATGCATACCAGCCAAGACCTTCAAATGGGTCGGCATCTACTTTCTGATTACATACAATGGTATCTTCATCCTGATAGGCATACTGGTTCTCTCCCAGTTTTACCATACGTTTCAAATGAATACGGCCCTCTTCTGCTGTTACGCTGGAAATATAAATTCCCTGCTTTTTGTATTCACTCTGGATATTCATCTCATTATCTGCAATATACATTGCATACATAGGAAGCTCTTTTATCGTCCCATTTACAGTCCAAAGATCACTTTCGTGACCAAATCCATAGATCAGATCACTTCCCACAAAACCAAGGGCCCGGACATAGTCTCCTGATGGTGCTGTAATATCCTGTTTCTGCGCTGTATTAAAATCCATCACATGCAAAATCTCAGAATGGTAGGCATCCGTTCCTTCCTGCCATGCCATCCTGCTTCCATCTGTACTTACTGCAAAATTTCCCTGGCTTAAACCATAAGCTACCGTCACAGATTCATTGCTGCTTAAGTCAATTCCTGCAACTTTTCCATTTAACAGCAGATATGTCATGCCATTGTCTCCCAGATATGCCAGAGTGCTGATATCGGATTCCAGCTGATCAAATCCAGTGGAAACAGGTACAAAAAACTTTTCCTGAACCATATGACTGTCTTCATCATAGTGGTAAAAAACCACTCCCATCTGTCCTTCATAGGTTCCCCGGTTCATGTAACCATATACCAGAAAATCCACATTTCCTTCATTAGACGCAGAAAGAACCTTCACATCATGCTTCTTATAATCTGCTCTCACGTCTTCATTTGCACCATCAGAAAAAGTAAACAGACACATAGATTTTTTGTCATGCTGATCATAACGCCACAAATTTCCGTTTACTTTATAGAGAATATAACGGGAATTTTCACTCTTTAATGCCTTTATCTGCTTTGCGTCAGAAATCCCCAGTAAAATTCTCTTTCCTGCAAAATTTTTCTGTTCTCCCTTAAAGGCCTCATTGGCATACCGGTTGTAGTTCATCAGATAGATGCGCTTATCATTCCACTTCATAGTAAAGTTGTCTTCTGCATTGACCAGAGACTGTGCGCCGGTACTGTCTGTGATCCGCACCTTATATTCCACCTGTACCTGACCCATAATACCATCGTATACCTGAAGGGTGATCTGGGGTTCTCCTACCAGTTCTGTTGTCAGACCATCCCAGGTAAGATGATCAAAGCTGGCGCGGATGCTTACGTTTCCAAGAGAACTATTGTCCTCTGCCGGATTGGTTTCCAGATAAGATACCAGATTTTTCGCTTCATTATAATCCAGGCTCTTTCTGGTAAAGTCTTCCGCAAGCCGCAACATATCTCCGGCATGGTCGCTGTCTGCCCACATAATACGCGTATAATAGTGAATATCCTTTTCCGCGGTACTTACTGTAAGATCCAGTAAATAAGTTTCATTCTGCGTCAGCAGATTCTGAATCGGAAGTATCGCCTGGATATCTCCCCCATCCTCCTGCCAGTCCTCTACTTGCGTTCTCTCGATCAGACGGTTCATGCTCAGATTACGTACTTCATAACTAAGTCCTGTAATTCCATTTCCATATTCTTTTACACGAATATTTAGTTTTCTGTCTTCCGGCAGCACTGAAATACTCTCTCCTGCGGCCTGATTTCCCATATCCTGGATATATCCATGAAGTGCATTAATATCTTTTCCGTCAAATTCTGTATACACAACCGGAAATCCCGGCGCATCCATAGAAGAATAAACGGTCTCTTCCTTCTGCATATTTTTTCTTGCAGCAAAAAAATACACTGCCACTGATGCAGCAAAAACCAATGTAAGTATCCCTGCTGTCCGTATTATTTTTTTCATATATATGATTCATTCCTTTTTATCGCTGAAACTTAGATTGCAAATACCCTTTGAACGGGCAAACTACAACTATTTGTAACTGTACAGACTGTAACAACTGGTAATGTGAAACAATCTGGTATCATTGTATATGTTAACCGCCAAAACTACAACTTAATCTTTTTTTAAGCTGGGGTTTAAGTAAAAAAAAGATATCCCAATCCAATGTTTCACGTGAAACATCGTGCCAGAATATCTTTCTTTTCTTATAGTGCTTCTATCGTTACTACGTTATTGTACGGCTCTTTCGGTTTCAAAAGTGCCTACCCATATACAGTCACGTTACTGCGGCTTGTCTACATAGCCCAGAGCCTGTTCCAAAGCTTCCTGCTCCTCATTTCCAAGAACTACATCTGTCTGTCCGCAATCTACTTCCTTCATATATATATAGCAGCCTTCTCTGCTGTGAATACAATTCAATACAAAGCCTGTATTGGTATAATCCAACAGTGCAAATACGAAGCTTAAATTACCGCCCATTCCCTGAAAGGCATTGTATTTTACCATTCCAAATTTCTGAAAGGATGCACGGAAATTTCTGTTTAACGTACGGATGGAATCCTTGGCAGCTCTGTCTTCTGCCTTCAAATTCCTTATTTCTTCAATCTGATCCATGATCACATCTTCCAATGTTTCTGCATCTTTTCCACGCATAAAATAATCATATTTCCGACTCAGACTTTTTAACTGTGCCATTGCAGAGATCAATAAGATCAGCAGTATAAGCACCAAACCGATCAATCCCAATATGAGAAATCCCGGATCAAATGGGAGCTGATTTAAAATACTGGTTTCCATCATGAATGTATCATTCTCCTTCTGTCGATCAGCCGATGGATTCTATCATTTCCACGATTCTTTCCAGTTCCGCTTCTGAATAATATTCTATTTCAATTCGGCCTTTATTTTTGTCTTTATTATGTATACTTACTTTGGTTCCCATAACAGATTTCATTCTGTCTTCCAGATTCTGGTAAATAAGAGCCAGTGTCTCATCTTTCTTCTTTTCTTCTTTCTTTTCACCAGAAACTTCTTTCTGCATCCGTTTTACCAGTTTTTCTGTTTCGCGGACACTTAACTTTTTACCCAAAATTTCTTTTGCAGCCTTTAACTGCATCATCGTATCTTCCAGGGAAAGAAGTGCTCTTGCATGTCCACTGGAGATTATTCCCTGAATAAGCATATTTTGAATCTGTTCATCTAATTTCAGCAAACGCATGGTATTAGTGATCGCCACTCTGCTTTTTGCCACCCGGATCGCTATCTCCTCCTGCGTCAGTCCAAATTCATTAATCAGCTGTTTATAGCCTAATGCTTCTTCAATTGGATTCAAGTCTGCTCTCTGTACATTTTCAATAAGAGAGATTTCCATTGCTTCCTGCTTGCTGTATTCCTTTAAAACAGCCGGAACTTCTTTTAAACCGGCTGCTTTTGCAGCACGCCATCTGCGCTCACCGGCAATGATCTCATAAAAGCTGCCCTTCTTCTGTACCAGAAGCGGCTGCAGCACCCCATAATTTTTAACCGACTCAGCCAGTTCATTGATTTTTTCTTCATCAAAGGTCTTTCTTGGCTGCTCTTTATTTGGCTGGACCAGATCCAGTTTCAGCATAAGGATCCGGCCTTTGTCATCCATTTCCTCTGCTGCTTTTGCTTCCGCTTTGGCTTTTGCCTTTTTCTCGGTTTCTTCTTTACTTTCTTTTACAACATCTTCTCCGAAAATTGCCCCCAGGCCTTTTCCTAATCCTTTCTTTGCCATTATAACTCTTCTCCTCTGCTCATCACTTCCGCTGCCAGCATACGATAACTTTCTGCACCTGTTGACCTTGTATCATAGAGGTTAATGGACATGCCATGGCTTGGTGCTTCTGCCAGTCTTACGTTTCTTGGAATAATGGTCTTGTAAATAGTCTGATTCAGATTATTTTTTACACTCTCCACTACCTGCAGTGACAGATTGGTTCGGGCATCATACATGGTAAATACAACTCCCTCAAGCTCCAACTGTGGATTTAATTTCCGTTTTACCAGTTCTACTGTCTTTAACACCTGATTCAAACCTTCCAGCGCATAATACTCGCACTGGATCGGTACCAGCACAGTATCTGCAGCTGTCAATGCATTAATCGTCAGTATATTCAAAGAAGGAGGACAGTCGATCAGAATAAAATCGTAGTCATCTCTCACTTTATCAAGGTAACGTTTTAACAGAGTCTCTTTATTTTCTACTTCCTGGAATTCAATTTCCGCACCTGCCAGGTTCATATCAGACGGAAGCACATCCAGATTATCCTGGATATTTTTCACCAGACATTCATCCAGTTCTGCTTCTTCTGCCATCATATCATAAACCGTATGTTCGTAATCGCCTGTTTCTACTCCCAATCCACTGCTTGCATTTCCCTGGGGGTCAAAGTCTACCAGCATTACATGCTGTCCTGCCTCTGCCAGACAAGCCGATAAGTTGATCGCTGTTGTGGTTTTTCCCACCCCGCCCTTCTGGTTGGCAATTGTAATAATTCGTCCCATATTTCTATTTTACATCCTTTCTCAGAAAAACATCCATTTTCTGACTGTCAAAAACGATTATAGCACAACTTTATACTTAAGGCAAAATGTTTCACGTGAAACATTATCCGTTACTGTTCATGTGTTGCATGACCAGCAACGGAATTTGCCGTAGCTTCCCATTTAAATACGGCAAATTCCCGCTGCCACCACGTTATCGTACGGCACTTTCGGTTTCAAAAGTGCCTACCCGTGTACAGTAACCATTATCACCACTGCCATACATTCTTAAATCTTTTGTCCGTTGTCATGGCGCATTTCATGTATTATAATAGTTTCGTAAACCATTATCCAGCATTATTATAATAAGGAAGAAAGAGATATCTGAATGAAGACAAGAAATAAATTACTAACCTTACTCATCCTGTCATCCGGATCCGGTTTTGCTACTGCCCTGCTTAACAAAGCGGTGAAACTTTCCGCTGTATCAAAACACATTTTAGAAAGCCGTGTTTCCCTCTGCTATCGCTGGCGTCTTGGAAATATCCACTATACAAAAATCGGCGAAGGAAAGCCTTTATTGCTGGTCCACGACCTGGAACCGGCCTCCAGCAGTTATGAATGGCATGAAGTACGCAAAAAGCTGTCAAAAGATCATACGGTATATACCATTGACCTGTTAGGTTTTGGCCGCTCCGAAAAGCCCAATCTCACCTACACCAATTATCTGTATGTACAGCTTCTTTCTGATTTTATTAAATCTGAAATTGGACATCGCACTGATATTTTAGCTACTGGCGCTGCTGCTTCCCTGGCTGTCATGGCCTGTGGAAATTCTCCGGAATTATTTGACCGGCTGCTTCTTGTAAATCCGGAATCTATGCTTTCCTGCAGTATGGTTCCCGGCAAAAACGCAAAGCTTTATAAATTCATCCTGGATCTGCCTATTGTAGGGACTCTGATCTACCACATTGCCAGCAGCCGCCAGAATATTGCAGATACTTTCAAAAATCTTTATTACTCCAATCCTTACTCTGTAACAGCCAGAGAAGTGGATGCATACTACGAAGCAGCTCACTTAGGAGAATCTCCTAAGTCTGTCTATGCCAGTGTAAAATGCAATTATACCAAATGCAATATCATCAATTCTTTAAAGAAGATCGACAACAGTATCTATCTTTTAGGCGGTGCCGATCTGGATGACATGGAAAATACATTGGAAGAATATAAAACTTACAATCCAGCAGTTGAGTCAGTTCTTATCCCTGATACCAAGCATCTGCCTCAGTTGGAAGCACCTGCTGCATTTTACGAGATGTGTGAAACATTTCTGGAATTAGAATAAAAGCTGCAAGACTGAACTGTAATAAAAAAAGAATGTGCCTTTTTGTGTACCGGATGTTCCAACGGAATTTTCTAGTATAATCCACGATAATTACCGATCCCTTACACGCAGGATAAATTTTCATGTGCAAGGAAGCTGAATGAGGCGATGCCGGTAGCATCGTCGATTGAAGCTGACGCAGCAGATGGAAATTTAGACAAGTGAAAGGGGCGGATAATTATTGTGGATTATACTAGTACATAAAGCAAAATGTTTCACGTGAAACATTTCTATATGGTTAATTACTTCAGGAGGTAATTTTATGCTTCGTATCGGCTGTCACTTATCATCTTCTAAAGGTTACTACGCCATGGCAAAAGATGCCCTGAAAATACATGCAAATACATTTCAGTATTTTTCCCGCAATCCCAGAGGCGGAAATGCTAAGGCTCTGGATCCAGAGGATATTTCCCGTTTTTTATCTGAAGCGAAAGCCAATGATATCCATCCTTTCCTGGCCCATGCGCCTTATACTTTAAACGGCTGCTCTGCAGATCCGGCACTCAGGGATTTTGCAAAACGTACCATGGCAGATGACCTGGCGCGATTAGAATCCACTCCAGGAAACCTCTATAACTTCCATCCTGGAAGCCATGTAAAGCAGGGAGTAGATGCGGGAATTTCTTATATTGCAGATATGCTGAATGAAATTTTAAAACCAGATCAGACTACTACTGTTCTCCTTGAAACCATGTCCGGAAAAGGAAGCGAAGTAGGTAGAACCTTTGAAGAACTGAACGCGATCATTGATAAAGTGGAATTAAAAGAACATCTGGGAGTATGTCTGGATACTTGTCATATATGGGATGCAGGTTATGATATTGCAGATCACCTGGACGATGTGATTTCAGAATTTGACCGGATCATCGGCCTGGACCGTTTAAAAGCCATTCACTTAAACGACAGTTTAAACCCACTTGGCGCACACAAAGACCGCCATGCCAGATTAGGCGAAGGACACATAGGACTGCCTGCTTTAAAGCGTTTCGTCAATCACCCAGCGCTGGCACATCTCCCCTTCTATCTGGAAACTCCAAATGATCTTTCCGGATATGCAAAAGAAATTGAGATAATGCGGGAAGCATGGAAATATTAATACTATTGTTGCAGTTCAGCCTTGCGAAGATTTAGGGTCAAAAGCACGTTGAAAGCTTGTTTTCATAAATGTTTTTGACCCTGAAGCTTCATAAGGAGGACGTCTAAAGCTTCTGGTCCGCTGCAAGCAGGCAAGAAGCTGCAAGGTTGAACTGTAACATACTATTTCTATCTGTTAAAGGGGCTGTTGCAAAATGCAGCAGCGCTTTTCTGCTATCCAGTTGTTCTGCCTCTTCGAGACATCTGTGCGGGCAGAGCGGACTTTGGTCCGAACTGAACGCACAGATGTAACGAGAAGCTGTGCAGACAACGGATGCAGAAAAATAGAGGCTGTATTTTGCAACAGCCCCTTACAGGTTCTCTTGAAATCTTTCTGCATCTGATTTTGTGAAATACTTTTTTGTTGGCCGCAAAGGTTGGCACATGAAAGACTCTCAAAAAACATTTACGTTATTTTATATGGAATCATTACACGTTTTCCCCGGATCCGATCATTTTCCTCTGTATCAAAAGCTTCTAAAAGCAGCTTTGCAGCTTCTTTTCCTTGTTTTCTTCCATCCCTTTCTACAGAAAGCATCTCTTCTCCCAGGATCTTTGCTGTACTTTCAGCATCCATCCCCATGAAAACAACCTTTTCTGCGCCTTGCTTTTTACACTTAAAAAGCTCTTTAACACACAGGTCAGCTATTGTTTCATTGAGAGCAAAAAATGCATCTGGAAGCTTTTTTCCCTGAAACATCCGGGTTATATCTTCCGCTTCCCGAAGCACCATGTCCTCTGCCGCTGAAATCCCATTGTCTTCTAAGGCCTGTAAACAGCCTCTACACCGTTCTTCCACTGCCGTATCATGATCCGTCTGGCCTGCTGCAATACAGATCTTTTTGCATCCTTTTTCTATCAGACGGCAAACACCTTCGTAAGCGCCCCGGAATTCATCCGCAAATACACCGTCCATTCCTGCATTTTTTACTTCTTTTTCTGTAAGTACTACTGCTGTTCCCTGAGCTTCCAATCCCTGAAGTGCACTTCGCAATTCTTTATTTTCACTGCATACCGGCACTAAAACAAGGCCTTTCATATGCTGATTTTTCACTTCTTCCAGCCATTTTTTCTCCGTTTTCAGGTCATTTTCACTGTCCATAAAAACAATGCTGTATCCATTTTTTGAGATTTCTTTTGCGATGCCTTCCAGTATCTTTCCATACTGTTTTTCTCCCACATTAGGAATAATAACACCAATATTGAAACTATCTTTACTGCTCAGGCTCCTGGCAATCATATTGGGAGTATAATTATACTCTTTAATGATCTCCATTACTTTCTTGCGGGTATCCTCTTTTACATATCCGGAATCGTTTAAAACTCTGGATATAGTAGCGCAGGAAACCCCCGCAAGCTTTGCCATTTCTTTGATATTCATAAACTCAATTTCTGCCTTTTTCCATGATGTACTGTCTAAAATTCACTTTTTAGTTCAACATGTAACCGTTTTCATGTTTATTTTGATCCAAGTGGTTCTTTTCCAGGGAGTCCTGCTTTTCTCGGATATTTTGCTGAAATCGGTTTCATTTTCCTGATTTTGATCAAACTTCTTGATCCTTCGCCTCCTGGAAGCTCAAATCCGGTGACATCTTCGATCTCTCCGCCTAAAATCGCCACTGCTTTCTTGGCCTGAGCCAGTTCTTCTTCCATATCACCTGATTTATAAGGGATAAAATATCCCCCCACCTTTACAAACGGCATACAATACTCTGATAAAGATGACAAATTTGCCACTGCACGGGATACACACAAGTCAAATTTCTCTCTGTAATCCTTGTTTCTGCCTCCATCCTCTGCTCTTGCATGAACGCAAGTCACATTTTCAAGGCCAAGGCGCTCACAAACTTCCTCCAGAAAACGGATTCTCTTATTTAAAGAATCTAATAAAGTGACTTCTAAATGAGGAAATGCAATTTTCAATGGAATGCCAGGAAAACCTGCGCCAGTTCCCACGTCAATCAATGAAACCGTTTTCTCAATATTATTAAAACTCTTCACTAAACACAAACTGTCACAAAAATGTTTTGTAATAACTGCATCCTCTTCTGTAATAGCGGTCAGATTCATTACTTTATTTTTTTCTACCAAAAACTGGAAGTAATCATAAAACTGCTCCAGCTGCTTTTCACTCAGCTGGAGTCCTAATGTTTTCACACCCTCTTCCATTTTCCGGGCAAATTGTTCTGTCATAAAATTAACCTCTCTCCCCTTTGATCCTTTCCAGATATACCATCAATACAGAAATATCCGCCGGTGATACTCCGGAAATCCTGGACGCCTGTCCAATTGTTGACGGCTGTATCTTATTCAACTTCTGTACTGCCTCTTTTCGCAGACTGTTCACCTGGGAATAATCAAAATTTTCCGGCAGTTTGCGGCCCTCTAGCTTCTTAAACTGAGCTACCTGCTGCATCTGCCGCTTAATATAACCCTCATATTTGATCTCAATATTCACCTGCTCCTGCACATCATAGGCAAGCTGCGGACGTTTCTCATCTACCTCTGCCAGCTTCTCATAATCCAATTCCGGACGTTTGATCAGCTCTGCCAACGTAGTTCCGGACTTAAGAGGTGTACTCTCATATTTGGCTAATAATTCCTGCACCTTTGGAGTGCCGCCGATGGTCGCCTTCTCAAGGCGTTCGATCTCTTTATCGATCTGAGCCTTTTTCTGAAGCAGATGCTCATATTCCCCATCACTTACAAGGCCGATCTCATGTCCGATCTTTCTCAGGCGCAGATCTGCATTATCCTGTCTTAAAAGCAGTCTGTACTCTGCTCTGGAAGTCATCATACGGTATGGCTCATGATTTTCTTTGGTTACCAGATCATCAATAAGAACACCGATATATGCCTGCGAACGGTCCAGAACCACCTGCTCTCTGCCAAGAACCTCCATAGATGCATTAACACCGGCCATAAAGCCCTGAACTGCTGCTTCCTCATAACCGGAACTGCCGTTAAACTGACCGCCTGCAAACAGTCCGCGGATCTTCTTAAACTCCAGAGTAGATTTTAGCTGTAAAGAGTTAATGCAGTCATATTCAATGGCATAGGCATTTCTCACGATCCGCACATGTTCAAGCCCCGGTACCGTGCGGTACATTGCATACTGTACATCTTCAGGAAGAGAGCTGCTCATGCCGCCTAAGTACATTTCATTGGTATAAAGACCTTCCGGCTCCACAAATACCTGATGGCGCTCCTTATCCGGGAATTTCACTACTTTATCCTCAATAGACGGACAATATCTTGGTCCTGTTCCTTCAATCGCACCGGAAAACAGCGGAGAACGGCTTAAATTATCACGGATGATCTTGTGAGTCTCCTGGTTGGTATAAGTCAGCCAGCAGGACGCCTGGTCTTTTTGAACGCTTTCCGGGTCAGTTGAGAAAGAAAATGGAACCACTCTCTTATCACCAAACTGTTCTTCCATCTTGGAAAAATCAATGCTGCGCTTATCTGCTCTGGCTGGTGTTCCTGTTTTAAAGCGGAACATTTCAATTCCATTTGCGATCAGGGAGTCCGTCAGATGTGTAGCTGCCTGCAGTCCATTTGGCCCTGTAGGATTGCTTACATCCCCGTAGATACATCTTGCCCGCAGGTAAGTTCCTGTACACAATACAACCGCTCTGGCGTGATATACGGCCCCTGAGAAGGTCTTAACCCCCTTAATCTGACCGTCCTCAACCATAAGCTCCGATACCTCTGCCTGGCGAATAGTCAGATGCTCTGTATTTTCCAGAGTTTTCCGCATCTGACGGCTGTATTCCTGTTTATCTGCCTGTGCCCTTAAGGAATGGACAGCCGGTCCCTTAGATTCATTGAGCATCTTAGACTGAATAAAGGTCTTATCAATGTTCTTTCCCATTTCTCCGCCCAAGGCATCCAGCTCTCTTACCAGATGTCCCTTGGAGCTTCCGCCTACATTGGGATTACAGGGCATCAGGGCAATACTGTCCACACTGACTGTAAATACAATGGTCTCAAGACCCAGTCTGGCACAGGCAAGTGCTGCCTCACAGCCGGCATGACCGGCACCTACTACCACAATATCATATGTTTCTTCCAAATATGGCATTTTCTTAATTCCTTCCTGTTTCTATATTCCTCAATCATCATGATACCGGATTATTTCGCACTGCGTGCTCTCACAATCCTAAAAACATTCATAATCCGCTCATTTTTCTATGAAAAATGGCTGCTTATTCATGTTTTTGGCGGGTCCCAAGTTCAAAAATCCTCTTGCAAGCAAGCTTGCATCGGATTTCAGACCTTTTGACCCTGGTATCATCACTTACCCATACAAAACTTGGAAAAGATCTCATTTACCAGATCATCTTCCACTGCTTCTCCCAGTATCTTTCCAAGCTGTTCATAAGCATTCATCAGATCAATAGAATAAAAATCTTCCGGCATACCGTCAGATACGCTCTGTTCTACCATTTTCAGACTCTCCAAAGTCTGTTCCAGTGCCTCTTTATGGCGCATATTGGTAATGTAGACCTGCTCATTAAAAGAGATCTCCCCATGATAAAACAGCCTCTTGATCTCTTCTTCTAAAGCCTCAATCCCCTGTTCCTCTTTTGCAGAAACCGGGATCACTGCATGGCCGGACATTTTCTCCAGCTGTTCCTTATCCACAGCCAGCTTAAGATCCGTTTTATTTAAAAGGACAATGGCTCTGCGCCCCTTGATAAACTCCATGATCTCTTTATCATTTTCATCCAGGGTCCTGGAACCGTCTACCACATAGATGATCAGATCTGAGTCCTCTGCCGCCTTCATGGCACGCTCCACGCCGATCTTTTCCACCACATCCTCTGTATCCCGGATACCTGCTGTATCTACTACATTCAGGCTGATCCCCTGAAGATAAATATGCTCTTCCAGGGTATCTCTTGTGGTTCCTGCTATTTCCGTAACAATGGCTCTTTCTTCCCCTAAAAGCACATTCATAAGAGAAGATTTTCCCGCATTTGGCTTTCCTAAAATAACCGTTTTAATGCCTTCTGACATCACCCGGCCGTCATCGCAGGAAGAAAGAAGCCGTTCTACCTGTTTTATGACAGGTTCCAAAGCCTCTAAAAGACGCCTGGGATACCCATCTAATGAAATATGCTCCGGATCATCTAAGGCAGACTCAATAAACGCGATCTCATATAAGATTTTCTCGCGAATTTGTCGTATCTTTCGTGAAACAGAGCCGGTCAGCTGGCTTACAGAGCTTTTTAAGGCATATTCATTGGTAGACTGGATCACATCTGCCACTGCCTCTGCCTGAGCCAGATCCATACGGCCATTTAAAAAGGCGCGTTTTGTAAATTCTCCCGGTTCTGCTGTCCTTGCACCATTCCGGATCACAGTTTCCAGTATTTTCTTTACAATAAAAACGCCGCCATGGCAGTCAATCTCCACTGTATCTTCCGCTGTATAACTGTTTGGCCCCTTCATGATCATAACCAGGACTTCATCCAGACGTTCTTCCCCGTCATAAATATAACCATAATGGATCGTATGGGATTTTACCTGACTTAAATCCTTTGGCTCTCCCTTTTTATTTCTGTAAATGCGGCTTACTACCTGTAAGGCATCATCACCGCTTATCCTTACGATACCGATACCCGAATTGCTCATTCCTGTCGCTATCGCTGCAATAGTATCTGTTTTCATTCATTTTCCCTCATTTCATTCCCCTATTATACAAAAAAGGCTGTCGCTTATGCAACAGCCTTTCTCATTTAATATTAAAAATATTGTTACAGTTCAGCCTTGCGAAGATTTAGGGGCAAAAGCACGTTGAAAACTTGTTTTCATAAGTGTTTTTGGCGCTAAATCTTCATAAGGCTGACGCCAAAAGCTTCTTGTCCGCTGCAAGCGGGCAAGAAGATGCAAGGTTGAACTGTAACTAAAAATATCTTTATTCTTCTGTACTTTCCGCAGCTGTCTCTGAAACAGTTTCTGCTTTTGGTGCAGACTGGTAGGCTCCGCCTCTGCGGCTGCCCTTATAGCCATAGGAACGATCAGAACGGCCTCTGCCAGCTCTGTCATATCTTCCCTTTTTCTCACTGGAAACAGCTTCCTTCTTTAAAGCAATGACTACATGGCGGAAAGGTTCTTCCCCTTCACTGCGTGTGGTCACATACTTGTCATTCTGGACTGCTGCATGGATGATCCTTCTTTCATAAGGATTCATAGGCTCTAAGGATACCGGACGTCTGGTGCGTTTTACCTTGTATGCAATATTCTTTGCAAGAGTTTCCAGAGTCTCTTTTCTTCTTTCACGGTAATTTTCCGTATCCAGCTTTACTCTTAAATATCCTTCAGTTCCCTTATTTACGATCAGGCTTACCAGATACTGTAAGGAATCTAAGGTCTGTCCTCTCTTGCCGATCAGGATTCCCATATCATCTCCCTCTAAATTCAGGGAAAGTTCCTGTTCTTCCTCATTGAAAGCAGCTGTAATAGATACCTCAAGGTTCATTGCATCAAAAATCTGGGACAGGAAATCAATTGCCTTGTCAGCAACAGTCTCTTTCTTTTTTGCACGTATGATCGCCGGCTTTGCACCGATTCCTAAAAATCCGGCGCTTCCCTTGTCAACCACTTCATACTCCAGCTTATCGCTGGTAGTCTCAAGCTCGATCAACGCCTTCGTAACCGCTTCGTCTACTGTTTTCGCAGTAACCGTAATCATATCCATACGAAACACCCCTCCTATTTTTTATTGCCCTTCTCTTGACGTTCATTATACTTCGCAACCATACCTGCCTTAGAAGCCAGACTGCCTGGTTTCGCATCCTGATTGTAGTACTTATTGGACTCTTCTACCTGTGCCTTGCTCTTTGCGATCTTGGCCATACGTGCGTTTTCTTCACGGGATTCCTTCTCTTCGTACTTCTTCATCATATCATCTACGTTTCCGACCTTTGTTGGAGGAAGTCCTTTTTTTGCACGTTTCTTGTTGGTCTTTTCTACGTTCTTCTGTACCAGCTCATCCATATCCACTTTATTTAAATAGGAATTGATGATCATCTGCTGGATAACTGTGAACACACTCTGTGCTACCCAGTAAATACCAATACCGGAAGCAAAGGTAAAGCAGAAAAATACAGACATTAATGGCATGGTCACATTCATAGACTTCATCATATCAGAAGTCGGGTTTTCATCATTCTGCTTTGGCTGGTTTGCAGTCATCAGCTTGGTGCTGTACCACTGGCTGGCACCAGCTAAAACAGGAATTGCAATGGCTGTGATCACCATTGTGATGGTTCCTGTGCCGCCGCTGAAGAAATTCGTAATTACCTGCCATGGTGTGTATGCAATGTTCAGTCCAAAGAAGTTCTGCATCTTCTCAATGGCCTGTACTGCGTTCACACCACCTTCTACGGCAGCTTCACCTGCTGCCGGGAACGCACCGATAAAGGTCTGCCACTGTGCAGCTGTGAATTTATATAATAAGTCGATAACTGTATTTACGTTGGTAAAATCAAACTTCTCACCAGTCATTCTGCATGCCTGTGCAAGCTGTGTAAATACTTCCTGTGTCTGGAAGCCATCTGGCAGATGACTGATAACGGTTTCATAATATCCTCTTACAGACTGTACATAAGCCGGAATATTATAGATAACACGGTACAGAGCGAAAATGATCGGCATCTGGATGGCAAGTGGCAGACAGCCGCCTGTCATGGATGTACCATATTTTTCGTAAACCGCTTTGATCTCTGCCTGCATCATCATGGCAGATTTCTGGTCGTTTTCTTTGCCCTTGTACTTTTTCTGGATCGCATTGATCTCAGGCTGCATAACAGCCATAAGTTTGGATGATTTCTGCTGTTTGATGGTCAGCGGCATCATTAAAACTTTTGTAACCAGAGTAAACAGAATAATGCACAGACCGATATTCTCAATGCCGAACGTACTGGTAAAACGGAACAAAAGATCCATAATCCAGCCTAAAATCGCGGCGATTGGCCCCAGAATACCGCCTGTTTTCGTCAAAACAACTGCGCCAGCTAAACTGTTCAAAACGCTACCTCCTTATGGAGCACCTGCTGTGCTCATTTTTTCTACGGAACTGGATCATAACCGCCTTCTGCAAATGGATGACATCGAAGGATCCGTCTGCAGGCCAACCATGTACCCTTAAACACACCGTACTTTTCCAGTGCTTCAATGGCGTATTGAGAACACGTAGGTGTGTAAATACAGTGAGTATATCTTTTAAGAGGAGAAAGATATTTCTGATATCCCCTTATCATCAGGATCATCGTTTTTTTTATGATCTTCATTTTAACTTCACTTCGATTCTTTTAAAATATGATGCAGTCCGCACAGGTGCATATACGCACCTTCCAAATGTTTGTAATCTGATGCTGCTGCGGCAGTTCTTGCCACAACGATGATGTTTAACCCAGTCTCGATCTTTTCATTATTCAGCCGGAATATCTCCCGCATCAATCTGGCAATATGGTGGCGGACCACACTGTTGCCTACTTTTTTGCTGACTGATATGCCAAGCTGGTTTGATTCTCCCCCGTTTCTCATTACATACATAACAAGGAGACGGTTTGCATAGGACTTTCCGTTTCTGTATATATTTTGAAAGTCACTGTTCTTCTTAATGGAAGGAAATCGTTTCATATAGAATAGAAACTCCTTTTTCTTTACATAAACAAAAAGGCCACATCCTGAAAATGTGGCCTTACTGTTCTCAATGTTCTTAAGCGGTTAATTTAGCTCTACCTTTTGCTCTTCTTGCAGCAATAACTTTTCTACCGCCAGCAGTCTTCATTCTAGCTCTGAAGCCATGAACTTTTGCTCTCTGTCTTTTCTTAGGCTGAAATGTCATCTTCATATTCCGGGCACCTCCTATCAAATATTATCTGGTAATGTGGTAACACACATTTCGACTAGTATAATTAAACATCTTCTCGATTATATAGAAAAAATCGGCCTTAGTCAAGGGATTTTTTGAGGAAAACCGGGAAAAAAATGTGGATAGACGCCCCTGTGTGTATCGTGTATATCTTTGCCCACATTATCCACAATTTGTTGATAACTTGTGGATAAGTTCTGGAAAACCTTATTTTCTTCCACATCCACCCGTTCCACTTTCTCAGATTCCCTATCTTTTTCCATTGTGAACAACTTCCACTTTTCCTTATCCACTTTTTGTGGAAAACCAGTCCTGATTCTTATATTTTTCCGTTCATCCACAGCTTTACAACAAAGTTATCCACAATATTTTTCACTTTTGATTGAAAAAAAAAGGGCTTTAGTATACAATGTACTTAGATTGGGCAATTCTGCACTACAGTTTCAGGAGACGGAAAATGATAGATAAAATTAAAGAAAACTGGGAAAAAATCCTACTGATTTTAAAAGAAGAACATGAAGTATCCGATGTTTCCTACCGGACATGGCTCCAGCCTTTAACTCCCTATGCTTTTAAAGGAAACACTGTTACCATCATCGTTCCGGAACAGACATTTTTAGCCTATGTAAAAAAGAAATACGGCCTTTTGCTGCAAGTTACTATTTCAGAATTCCTTGACCAGGATTGTGACGTCGATTTTAAGGTAAAAGACCAGATCGAGGAAGAAAAAAAAGAGCAGGCGCCTTCCCTGATCCAGAAAAATAAAGCAGTTGTGAGCCCTGATGTGATCCAAAGTGCCAACTTGAATCCGAAATATACCTTCGATACCTTCGTTGTAGGTTCCAACAACAACTTAGCTCATGCAGCAGCTCTTGCAGTTGCGGAATCTCCTGGAGAGATCTACAATCCTCTCTTCATCTACGGAGGCGTTGGTCTTGGAAAAACCCATCTGATGCACGCAATTGCTCATTTTATTTTAAAAAACAACCCAAGTGCAAAGATCCTTTATGTCAGCTCTGAAACCTTTACCAATGAGCTGATCGATGCGATCCGTAACAAAAATAACATTACTACTACGGAATTCCGTGAAAAATACCGCAATAATGATGTTCTTCTTATTGATGATATCCAATTTATTATAGGAAAGGAAAGTACCCAGGAGGAATTTTTCCATACCTTTAATACATTATATGAATCAAAGAAGCAGATTATCATATCTTCCGATAAACCTCCGAAAGAAATTGAAACTCTGGAAGAACGTCTGCGTTCCCGTTTTGAATGGGGCCTCACTGTAGACATTCAGTCTCCGGATTATGAGACCCGTATGGCCATTCTGCGCAAAAAAGAAGAAATGGAAGGCTATAATATTGATAATGAAGTAATTAAATATATTGCCACCAATATTAAATCCAATATCCGTGAGCTGGAAGGTGCCCTCACAAAGATCGTCGCTCTCTCCCGCTTAAACAAATGTGATATTACCTTAGGTCTGGCAGAAGAAGCCTTAAAAGATATTATTTCCCCAAATGCCCAGCGGGAAGTAACGCCAAATCTGATCATCCAGATCGTTTCCGATCATTTTGGCATCACACCTTTGGATATTTCTTCCCAGAAGCGTACAAAAGAGATCGTTTACCCAAGACAGATCGTTATGTACCTGTGCCGTAATATGACAGAAACTCCTCTGCAGTCCATCGGCCGCATTTTAGGAGGACGTGATCACACTACGATCATCCACGGAGCCGAAAAGATCGCTGCAGATATGAATAAGGATGAGAATCTTAAAAATACGATTGAGATTTTGAAGAAAAAAATCAATCCACAATAACCTGTGAAAAAGTTGTGGATAGACTGTTGATGGATTTCGGCCGGGTTTTTGCGTAAATTTTTAAATTTTTACCCTGTGGATAACTTTTCAGATATTCCAGAAAAATGTGGACAGTTTCCACAATGCTTTCCACAACCATTTTTTCGCGGTTTTTCTGGGGTTTTTCCACTTTTACACAAATTCACAGCCCCTACTACGGTTTCTACGAAAAATAATTCTTTATATACCCTATCAGAGGGCAACCAAACACGAACAACTCAGAAAGGAAGTTATCAACAATTATGAAGCTCAGATTTCAGAAAGATGATATTGTCAATGGCATCAGTATTGTTATGAAGGCCGTTCCCTCTAAAACCACTATGTCTATTTTAGAATGTATCCTTATCGATGCTTCTTCCGGTGAGATCAAACTGACAGGAAATGACATGGAACTTGGTATTGAAACAACTGTAAATGGTGAGATCCTTGAGCATGGAAAAATCGCACTGGATGCAAAACTTTTTTCCGAGATCACCAGACGCGTATCCAGCCAGAATGCAGTCGTTACCATTGAATCTGATGATAAATTTAATACAACCATCAGCTGCGAAAATTCAGTATTCAATATCCAGGGCCGTGACGGAGATGAATTTTCCTACATTCCTTATATTGAAAAAAACAAATATATTACATTATCTCAGTTCACTTTAAAAGAAGTAATTCAGCAGACTATTTTCTCTATTTCACCAAACGACAGCAATAAAATGATGTCCGGTGAATTATTTGAAGTAAATGAAAATCAGTTAAAAGTGGTATCTTTAGACGGACATCGCATCTCCATCCGCAATGTTACCTTAAAAGATCACTATGAAAATACAAAAGTGATCGTTCCAGGAAAAACATTAAGCGAAATCAGTAAGATTTTAGGCGGCGACAATGAAAAAGAGGTGCTGATTTATTTCAGCGCAAACCATATTTTATTTGAATTTGACCAGACGATCGTGGTTTCACGCCTGATCGAAGGTGAATATTTCCGCATCAACCAGATGCTTTCCAGTGATTATGAAACAAAAGTCACTATTAATAAAAAAGAATTTTTAGATTGTATCGAGCGCGCTACCATCCTGATCCGGGAAAATGATAAAAAACCTCTGATCCTGAATGTAGGCGATAACTCCATGGAATTAAAGTTAAATTCCAGTTTCGGTTCCATGAATGCAGAACTGATGATCCATAAAACAGGAAAGGACATTATGATCGGCTTTAATCCTAAGTTTTTGATCGATGCCCTCCGTGTGATCGATGATGAAGAGATCAATATTTACATGATGAATCCAAAGTCCCCTTGCTTTATCAAGGACGAGGAAGAAAACTATATCTATCTGATCCTTCCGGTTAACTTTAATGCAGCTGCAGTATAATGCATAAATATGCATTTTAAATTTATAGATGTCCGCCAAATGCGGACAGAAAGGAATTACGGCAAATATGGAAACCATCAAATTAAGGGATGAATATATTAAACTGGGTCAGGCCTTAAAGGCTGCAGGCTTGGTTGAGTCTGGTGTAGACGCAAAATATGCCATTGAAGACGGTCTTGTATATGTCAATGGTGAACAGGCTTTCCAGAGAGGAAAGAAACTGGTAGACGGTGATGTTGTCACTTATGAAGGCCAGACCATTAAGATCATTAAATAATTTAACTGTTGAAAGAGAATCTCTATGACCATCGAATCCATAGAACTTAAGAATTACCGCAATTATGAAGAACTGCATATGGAATTGAGTCAGGGAACCAATATTCTCTACGGCGACAATGCTCAGGGAAAGACCAATATCCTGGAGGCAGTTTATGTATGCTGTACCACCAAGTCCCACAGAGGGGCGAAAGACAAGGATATGATCCGGTTTGGAGAAGAGGAATCCCATATTAAGCTCCAGATCCGAAAAGGTGCAGTTCCCTGCCGCATTGATATGCATTTAAAGAAAAATAAGACAAAGGGGATCGCGGTAGATGGTGTCCCTATCCGAAAGGCCAGTCAGCTGTTTGGCATGGTAAATGTAGTGTTTTTTTCGCCGGAGGATTTAAATATTATAAAAAATGGCCCTTCGGAGCGAAGACGATTTATTGACATGGAGCTTTGTCAGCTGGATAAGGTGTATGTTCATTCTTTAGTCCAGTATAATAAAGTCCTTCTCCAGAGAAATAAACTTTTAAAAGAACTTGTTTTTCATCCGGAATATGAGGCAACACTGGATGTATGGGATGAACAGCTGGTGCGCTTTGGAAAAGAAGTGATCAAAGCACGCAGAAACTTTATAAATCAGCTGGGCGGCATTATCAAAGAACTGCATACAAAGCTTTCCGGAGGAAAAGAAAACATTGAAGTGGTCTATGATCCGGATACAGAGGAAGATGAGCTGGAAGAAGCGATCAGAAAAAGCCGGCTGCAGGATATGAAGCAGAAAACCACGCTGGCAGGTCCACACAGGGATGATATCAGTTTTGTCGTCAATGGCATTGATATCCGCAGGTTCGGTTCCCAGGGCCAGCAGAGGACGGCAGCTTTATCTTTAAAACTTTCAGAGCTTGAGCTGGTCAAAAAGATCAGCCGGGATGATCCGGTTCTTCTTCTGGATGATGTGCTGTCTGAACTTGACAGCAGCCGTCAGAACCAGCTTTTAGATGCCATACAGGATATCCAGACCATGATCACATGTACCGGTCTGGAGGATTTTGTGAACCACAGGTTCCACATTGATAAGATCTTCAAAGTGGAAGAGGGAAAAGTTACAAGCCAAAATTAATCATACAGATACACAGGTTACAGAGAAAACGGTGAAAGAACCTAAGACTGTTGCCTGAGAAAGAAAGGAAGATATAGAACATGGGAGAGCAGTACGGAGCAGATCAGATTCAGATTCTGGAAGGACTTGAGGCGGTAAGAAAGCGCCCTGGTATGTACATTGGCAGCACATCTGCCCGCGGACTCCATCATCTGGTTTATGAGATCGTAGATAATGCAGTGGATGAGGCACTGGCAGGATACTGCGATTCTATTGATGTGACCATTAATCCGGATAATTCCATTACCGTAATTGATGATGGCCGTGGAATTCCAGTAGATATCCAGAAAAAAGCGGGACTTCCTGCAGTAGAGGTTGTATTTACCATTCTTCATGCAGGCGGTAAATTCGGAAACGGCGGTTATAAGGTTTCAGGCGGACTCCATGGTGTAGGTGCGTCTGTTGTTAACGCGTTGTCTGAGTGGCTGGAAGTTTTGGTATACCGTGATGGACATATTTATAAGCAGCGTTATGAAAGAGGAAAAGTATGTTATCCGTTAAAAGTGGTGGGAGACTGCAGTTTGGATAAACATGGTACTACAGTTACCTTTCTTCCGGATAAGGAAATTTTTGAGGAAACAGTATACGATTATGACACTTTACGGATCCGTTTAAGAGAAACCGCTTTTCTGACCAAGAATTTAAAGATCATCTTAAGAGATGACAGAGAAGACAAAAAAGAAGAAACTTTCCACTATGAAGGCGGTATCAGGGAGTTCGTCACTTATTTAAACAAGGGAAAAGCACCTCTGTATGAAAATGTACTTTACTGCGAAGGAACAAAAGAAGGCGTCTATGTAGAAGTTTCCATGCAGCATAATGATTCTTATACAGAGAACATTTATACATTTGTAAATAACATTAATACTCCGGAAGGCGGTACCCATCTGACCGGTTTTAAGAATGCCCTTACAAAGACATTTAATGACTATGCAAGAAAGAATAAACTGTTAAAAGACAATGAAGAAAGTCTTTCAGGTGAAGATATCCGTGAAGGCCTTACAGCCATTATCAGCGTTAAGATCAGTGAGCCTCAGTTTGAAGGCCAGACCAAGCAGAAACTGGGCAACAGCGAGGCCAGAACGGCTGTAGACAGTATTGTAAGCGAGCAGCTGACCTATTTCTTAGAGCAGAACCCGGCAGTTGCCAAGGTTATGTGTGAAAAGTCTATCCTGGCACAGCGTGCAAGAGCTGCGGCAAGAAAAGCAAGAGACCTGACACGGCGTAAATCCGCGTTAGACGGCATGGCTCTTCCGGGAAAGCTGGCAGACTGTTCTGACAAAAACCCGGAAAATTGTGAGATCTACATCGTAGAGGGAGATTCTGCAGGCGGTTCCGCAAAAACGGCTCGTTCCAGAGCTACCCAGGCGATCCTTCCTCTTCGCGGCAAGATCTTAAACGTAGAAAAGGCAAGAATGGATAAAGTATATGCCAACGCAGAAATCAAGGCTATGATCACTGCATTTGGTACCGGCATTCATGATGATTTTGATATCAGTAAGCTTCGCTATCACAAGATTATCATCATGACCGATGCGGATGTGGATGGTGCACATATCAGCACGCTGCTCCTTACATTTATTTATCGTTTTATGCCGGAATTGATCAAGCAGGGATATGTATATCTGGCTCAGCCGCCGTTATACAAGATCGAGAAAAACAAAAAAGTATGGTATGCTTACAGTGATGAAGAATTAAATTCCATTCTCATGGACATTGGCCGTGACAACAGCAACAAGATCCAGCGTTATAAAGGTCTGGGAGAAATGGATGCAGAGCAGCTTTGGGAGACAACCATGGATCCGGAGCGCCGTATTTTACTGCGTGTGACCATGGATGAAGAGACCACATCGGAAGTAGACCTTACTTTTACCACTTTGATGGGTGATCAGGTAGAGCCAAGACGTGATTTCATTGCCCAGAATGCAAAGAAAGTTAAGAACCTGGATATTTAACTAAATCAAGGGAATTGTTTGTTTACGCATAAAGGAGATAAATTATGGAACCGAATGTATTTGACAAGGTTCATGACGTGGACCTTAAAAAGACCATGGAACAGTCCTATATTGACTATGCCATGAGTGTTATCAGCGCTAGAGCACTTCCTGACGCCAGAGACGGCTTAAAGCCGGTACAGCGCCGTGTGCTGTTTTCTATGATAGAGTTAAACAACGGACCGGATAAGCCACATCGTAAGTGTGCCCGTATCGTTGGTGATACAATGGGTAAATATCATCCTCATGGCGACAGCTCCATTTACGGGGCATTGGTCAATATGGCACAGGACTGGTCTACCAGATATCCGTTGGTAGATGGACATGGAAACTTTGGTTCCGTGGATGGTGACGGTGCTGCTGCTATGCGATATACAGAGGCCCGTTTAAGCCGTATTTCCATGGAAATGCTGGCTGACATCAATAAAAATACCGTAGATTTCATACCAAACTTTGATGAAACAGAAAAAGAGCCGGTTGTTCTGCCTTCCAGATTCCCAAACCTGTTAGTAAACGGTACTTCCGGTATCGCTGTTGGTATGGCGACTAATATTCCGCCCCACAACCTGCGTGAAGTTATTGCGGCAGTTGTAAAGATGATCGACAACCGTGTAAGTGAGGACCGTGAAACCTCTTTAGAGGAGATCATGGAGATCATTAAGGGACCTGATTTCCCTACAGGAGCTACCATTTTGGGAAAACGGGGCATAGAGGAAGCTTACCGCACCGGCCGCGCAAAGATCAAAGTAAGAGCTGTGACGAATATCGAGACTATGCCAAATGGCAAGTCACGTATTATCGTTACAGAGCTTCCGTATATGGTAAATAAAGCCAGACTCATTGAAAAGATCGCTGAACTGGTAAAAGAAAAGAAAATCGACGGCATTACCTATATCGGTGATGAATCAAACCGTGAAGGTATGCGTATCAATATTGAACTGCGCCGTGATGTAAATGCAAATGTTATTTTAAACCAGCTGTTAAAGCATACACAGCTGCAGGATACATTTGGCGTGATCATGCTGGCTCTGGTGAACAATGAACCTAAGGTTATGAATCTGCATCAGATGCTGGACTGCTATATTGGCCATCAGGAGGATGTAGTAAGGCGCAGGACTCAG
The DNA here is from genome assembly GCA_900543885.1 of uncultured Clostridium sp. Classification (GTDB taxonomy): domain Bacteria; phylum Bacillota; class Clostridia; order Lachnospirales; family Lachnospiraceae; genus Enterocloster. The sequence continues at coordinate 2,122 of UQTA01000014.1, read as the reverse complement.
TATGATTTAAATAAGGCAGAGGAACGTGCTCATATTTTACAGGGCTTGCTGATCGCTTTAGACCACATTGACGAAGTGATCCGTATTATCCGCGGTTCTGCCAATGTAGCAGATGCAAAAAATCAGTTGATGGATCGTTTCGGCTTAAGTGACGCACAGGCTCAGGCAATCGTAGACATGAGACTGCGTGCTCTTACAGGTCTGGAACGTGAGAAACTTGAAAATGAATATAAGGAGCTTCAGATCCGTATTGCAGAGTTAAAGGCAATCCTGGCAGATGAGAAGAAACTTTTAACTGTGATCAAAGAAGAAATCAGCGTGATTGCTGAAAAATATGGTGATGACAGAAGAACTGCCATTGGCTATGATGATGATATGTCCATGGAAGATCTGATCCCGGATGAAGATACCGTGATCGCCATGACCCATTTAGGTTACATCAAGCGTATGGACGTAGATAATTTTAGAAGTCAGAACCGTGGAGGTAAAGGCATTAAGGGAATGCAGACCATTGAGGAGGATTACATTGAGGACCTTCTTATGACGACCAATCATCACTATATGATGTTCTTTACCAATACAGGCCGTGTATACAGGATCAAGGCATATGAGATCCCGGAAGCAGGACGTACTGCCCGCGGAACAGCCATTGTAAATCTGCTGCAGATGCAGCCGGGAGAAAAGATTACCGCTATTATCCCAATGCGTGAACTGAATGAAGACAAATACCTGTTCATGGCCACAAAGAAGGGTATGGTAAAGAAGACTCCGATGTTGGAATACGAAAATGTGCGTAAGAACGGACTGCAGGCGATTGTATTGCGCGATGACGACGAACTGATCGAAGTAAAGGCAACAGACAATACCCAGGATATCTTCCTTGTGACAAAGAAGGGCATGTGCATCCGCTTTAAGGAAACAGATGTAAGAGTTACAGGCCGTGTTTCCATGGGCGTTATTGGCATGCGGTTTGATGAAGATGATGAAGTGATCGGCATGCAGATGGAAAGCCAGGGCGAACATCTGTTAGTTGTATCTGAAAATGGTCTTGGCAAGCGTACCCTGATCAGCGAATTTAATGCACAGATCCGCGGTGGTAAGGGTGTACTCTGCTATAAGGTAACAGAAAAGACTGGATATCTGGTAGGAGCAAAACTGGTAAATGACGGCCGTGAGATCATGCTTATTACTACGGAGGGTATTGTGATCCGTATGTTTGTAGATGACATTTCTGTGATTGGCAGAAATACTTCAGGTGTGAAACTGATGAACATTGATCAGGATTCTGATATTAAGGTTGCAAGCATTGCTAAGGTAAGAGAAAGTTCTACCAGGGATAGTGAAGAAGAAATGGAAGAAGATTCTTCTGATGAGACGGAAGAAAATCAGACAGAAGAATAAGTTTTGATGTAGAGTCAAAGAACGTTTATAAATGGGAGTGCTGCAAAATACGGCATATATTTTCTAAATCCATTATCTGCACAGCTTCTTGCTGCATTTGTATCTTAAGTTCGGATAAAGTCCGTTCTTGCTGGTACAGATGCTTTTAAGGGGGCAGAGCAGCTGGATAACAGAAGATCGCAGCTGTATTTTGCAGCATTTCCGCTTTTATGCCCCTTTCAAAGTGAAAATAAACGTTTCATTTCAGCGTGGTATAAAAAACATATAAAAATAGCAGAAAAAACTTAAAAAAAATCAAAAAATACTCTTGACAGTTATAATATGGTTTAGTATAATACTACATGCGTCTGACGGACAAGTATGTCTGATCAAGACCATCATAAGGAAATTATGAATTCGGAGAAATACTCAAGAGGCCGAAGAGGCGCCCCTGCTAAGGGTGTAGGTCGGGAAACCGGCGCGAGGGTTCAAATCCCTCTTTCTCCGCTCTTTTTTCCAAATGAGGAGCTGAAAAAACAGCAAAAAATAAATTTAAAAAAGTTGTTGACAAATGGTTGCGACTGTGATAATATAAATGAGTTGCTGCTGAGACAGACAACAACAAAGAACCTTGATAATTGAAGATTAAACAGTATGTAAAACCTTGAAAATTCTGAAAATAAAAGGTCTGGTTTAGACCTTTGAATTTGAGAAAATTCAGAACAAAAACCAAGTAATGAAG
>UQTA01000013.1 GCA_900543885.1 uncultured Clostridium sp. | reverse complement strand
TCCTGATATTTCTCAAATGGGAAAATACAAATAAGATTCCAACAGAACCGTGGGACACACGGGGATAGCTCGCTTATGCTTTGCCCTATCGGGCAATCGAACGAGAAGCCCCCACTTCAAGCGTTAGCTAAGTGGGGGGAGCATGTCACATGTAACATAAAAGCTGTCCAATAAAAATGACCGGGTTGAAAAATTATTCCATAGTCAAAGGATATTTGCAATCCGCAGGATGAAATTGTATCCGTATAGCCTGTTGTTACAGTTAGAATATGGTCCCTTATAATAAAAGCCTCTGAATGTATTCCCAAACTTTTGGAAAACATTCAGAGGCTTTTAGAGTCATATCTCAAAAATCAAGATGTCAGCGGATCATTCTTATCAATCCGATCACTTTGCCCAGGATTTCTATATGATCTGTAATGATTGGCTCCATGGAATCATTTTCCGGCTGCAGACGATAGTGATCTTTTTCTTTGAAGAAGCGCTTAACAGTGGCGGAATCGTCTAAAAGAGCAACCACGATCTCACCGTTTTCAGCAGTTGGACACTGTTCTACGATCAACTGGTCTCCTGGAAGGATACCTGCGTTTATCATACTTTCTCCCTTTACGTGAAGCATAAAGGTCTCTGCGTTTGGAAGAGATTCTGCTGGGAACGGGAAGTAACTTTCAATATGTTCCTCTGCCAGAATAGGTTCACCGGCAGCTACGGTGCCGATAACGGGAATGTTTACCATTTCTTTGCGGTTAAAATTAAAAGTATCGTCAAGTATCTCAATGGCTCTTGGCTTGGTAGGATCACGGTGAATATATCCTTTCTCCTCCAGTGCGGATAGATGAGAATGTACAGAAGATGTGGATTTTAATTTCACAGCTTCGCAGATATCCCGCACAGCCGGCGGATATCCTTTTTTTAAGATCGTATTTTTTATGTATTCTAATATTTCCTGCTGTTTGGCAGTAAGTCTGTCCTGGGCCATGAAAATTCCCCCTTCTGTTCTGTAATAATCTTTTACTAATACTATAGTAACATATGTTCGATAAAAATGCAAACTTTTGTTCGATTTTTCTTCTTGAATTATTGACAAACGTATGTTCGGATGATATAGTGTAGATACAAAAAAGAACAAATGTTCTGCTGCTTTAGATGAATGAGGAGGAAACGTTATGAGGAGAAGAAGACTGGTAAGAAGACGATTTTTAATGGGCTGTTTTATTATGCTGCTTTTTGTTACTATTCTTACAGGACGGAGTATGCTCACGTCTATGGCAGAAGAGGAGCCGATGACTGCCAGTCCCTATTACCGTAGTGTGGAGATTAAAGAAGGAGATAATCTGTGGAGCATTGCCCGCCAGTATAAAAAAGGAAGCCACATGAGTACAGAAGAATATATTAAGGAATTAAAGAAGATGAATTCCCTTCGCTCCGATACGATCCACAAAGGCCAGTTTCTTACAGTTGTTTATTATAGATAGATTTCTTTCATTTGATTAAAACGTATATGGAAAATATTTGATTAAAGCGTACATTGAAAATAGCATATTAGGGGAATACGGCACTTATTGAGAAATGTTATATTGAGAAAAGTTACCTGTAACCCTACTTGTTTTTTCCTGCTTTATCTGATACGATATACAAGGATGTTAGCTAAAACTAACTATATTTTAACAGTAGTAAATGAGGTATCCTATGAGTAAAGAAACCCTTGATCTGATGCTTGGTTTAAACCGGCAGGAATTAGAGATCCAGATCGCACTTCAATGTGCGCCGCTTCTTACAGGACGTAAGATATCAAACCTTCTTACCGTAGACAGAAGTTTTCGCAGCGCAGTATTGCGGCTGTTCCGTTCCAGTGCGGTTTCCTGCTATGTTCTTTATGAATCAGATGACCGTATTACATTTCTCTTATATGTACGGGAAAAGCTGGAAGTTTATTTAAGAACAGAAAAGGTAAAAAGATTGATGGAAGAATTTGGATGCAGCGGTTGTATGCTATCCAAAATCCTCTATGGTGTATCAGAACGTTACCGTGCTCATATGGAAGGAAAAGGTGATTTTCCTCATGAGATTGGGCTGCTTCTTGGGTATCCGCCGGAAGATGTAACTGGTTTTATTAAAAACAGAGGACAGAATCCGCTGTATATTGGATACTGGAAGGTCTATTCCAATCTGGAAGAGTGCCGGAAAGTATTTGCCGGATATGATCAGGCAAGAGAAAAAGTGATCCATATGGTATCTTCAGGAATGACTGTTAAAAACATTATGGAGCTGTATGATTTACATTCACGTAAATTAATGGCAGTATAGGAGGAAGAAAAATGGACGAAATCATGGTAGTTTACTGGTCACAGACAGGCAACACAGAGGCTATGGCACAGGCAGTAGCACAGGGAATCGAAGAGGCTGGAAAGAAAGCAAAGCTGGCAGAAGTATCTGCAGTATCTGCAGCTGATCTGAAGGATGCAAAGGCATTTGCATTAGGATGCCCGGCAATGGGTGCTGAAGTTCTGGAAGAAGACGAAATGGAACCATTTGTAGCTGAGGTAGAAGGTTTTGCATCAGGAAAAACCATTGGTCTGTTTGGCTCCTTCGGCTGGGGTGATGGACAGTGGATGCGTGACTGGGAGGATCGTATGAAGGCTGCAGGCGCAGAAATTGCATGCGGAGAAGGTGTTATCACTCAGGAAACTCCAGATGATGATGCATTATCTAAGTGTAAGGAATTGGGAAAAGCACTGGCAGCAGTCTAAGATCAGACCGTAAATAAACATAAGGATACCGCAGAATTTTTTATAAAAGATAATAAGTTCTGCGGTATTTTTTCTTTCTGATGTATATAGTATCTTGTGGAAGTTTCGGTGCAGAAAATCTCTATTTGTGTGCAGTAACAGATAATTGCTCCTGCGTTACTGTCCAGTGTTGTATTGTTGAGAAAATGTAAAAATTGACTTTCTTCCTATTATGATTTATAATTGTGAAGCGAAGTAAGTCAAAAGAAGTGGTTATGGGTAGGGGAAGTTACAAAAATTCAAGATGTAATTCACAGGTCCAGAAAATTCGTCTGGATCTTTTTTTAACCAAATCAAGAAATTCCTTTGCTTCTATTGCCCAAAGCAACAGGAAGTGGTTGGGGAATTGCTTGTCATATACCGGTTTTGCGGAAAAGGAGAAGGAGGGGAAAACAAAAACTCCGGCTGGTGTATTGGCTTATTTCCAAAGAAAAATATAGGCTGTTATAAGAGTGACAGCAGAATGGAGTTTACAAATGATTCATGACGGATTTGTTTATCTTGGCACTTTAATGCTGCTTGCGGCGATCCTGGTCAATCTTCCTGTGTATCTGAAGGGGAAAGGTGCACAGAAGTTTTTCAAGTTTGCACCGCCTATTGTTCTGATCTATTTAGGTATGATGGTTTTATGTACCTTAAAGATTTGGAACCTGGAAGATACAGCAGCAACGTATAAAGCAGTAAAGAATCCATTGCTGTATGCAATGTTGTTTTTAATGCTGTTGCGCTGCGATCTTAAAAAGATCATTAAATTAGGACCGAAAATGCTGATCGGATTCTTTGCAGCCAGCCTTTCTATCTGCGTTGGCTTTATGGTAAGCTATGCTATTTTCCACAAGATGTTAGGACCTGACAGCTGGAAAGCACTGGGAGCTCTGTGCGGAAGCTGGTTAGGCGGAAGCGGAAATCTGCTGGCTGTACAGGCAGTTCTGGATGTAAGTGAGGAAAGCATAGCATATTCACTGGTAATTGATTCCATCTGTGCGGTAATGTATGTTATGTTCCTTCTGTGGGCTATCAACTTCTCTAAGGAATTTAACTCCTGGACGAAAGCGGATGTACATTTGATCGATGAAGTTGGTGCTTCTCTGGAAGAAGAGGCAAAAGCCAATACCAAACCTCTTACCTGGAAGAACATGCTCCTTTTAGTTGGCGTGGCGTTCTTCATTTCTGCTATTTCCAAGGATGCAGGAGATATGGTTGCCAGTGTTCTGCCAGTTTTTGATAAGGCAACCTGGACGGTTCTTCTTGTAACTGCTGTAGGCCTGATCGCAGCTATGACCCCATTTGGAAAATTAAAGGGAACCGAGGAAGTATCCAATATTATTTTATACATTGAGATTGCCCTGATCGCTTCCAGAGCGGATATTTCTGCTATGGGTAATGCACCAGCATGGCTGGCAGCCGGCTTCCTGATTCTGCTGATCCATGTAGCTGTTATGATTGTTCTTGCAAAGGTGATCAAGCTGGATATCTTTACCTGTGCTGTCGCTTCTCTGGCAAACATTGGCGGAACTGCAACTGCACCAGTACTTGCAGGCGCCTACAGCAGCGCTTTGGTTCCGGTAGGTATCCTTATGGCTCTTTTAGGCAACATAATCGGTACACCAGGTGGTGCGTTTATGGGTCATTTAATGAGCATGATCGGATAATGACATCTGATCCATAAAACAGATATTAACCGTATACAGCAAAAAGGTATTCCCAGATCATTGAAAAGTGATCTGTGGAATATCTTTTTTATTCCGATAGTATCCTGAAATCTATGGGGAATCGTGATTCTTTACTACACTTTTGCATTAAAACATTGTTTTAAGATAACCTTTATAATAGCCAATTCTGAGTGTGGCATTATCCTGGTCAGCAATTCTTTTTGTCTCCCGTTTCATTTGTTCCATATCGCTGATGATCACAAGAATTAACGCGATTGCACCTGGAATTATTGTGACACCGCTGGCCATTGATGAATTTAATGGACCACGGGGAGATTTTTACAAAAATATGTTTGCAAAATGCCCTGCTGGAAGACCGGGAACAGCAGATGAGGTTGCTAATGTGGCAGAGCTGTTAATGAGCGGCAGAGGAGCATTTATTACGGGATCTACTTTCCTTATTGATGGCGGGGCAACATCTAGCTATTATTACGGGCCATTAAAGCCAGAAGTATAAGATTTGTTTGTTCTCCTTTATTCTTCTTGGACTGGGGTGTCTGAGATAACACATTTTCAATCCTGCTCTCTTAGTTTGACCGCATTACGCGCGCTGCGTCTGCGTTCATCTTCGAGAGCAGCATAGTGCTTTTTGGTTGTATTCACATCGGAATGTCCCAGAACATCAGCCACCAGATAAATATCACCGGTTTCGCGGTAAAGATTCGTACCATAAGTACTGCGAAGTTTGTGCGGAGTGATCTTTTTTAAGGGTGTAACGATTTTGGCATATTTTTTAACCAGATTTTCCACACTGCGCACATTCATACGCTTCCTCTGAAGAGAGAGGAAGAGAGCATTTTCACTGCCTTCTTCGGGAATCACATCATTTCGTTCATCCAGATAGTCCTGCAGTGCAGTTTCTACTTCAGTACCGAAATAAACAGTAACTTCTTTTCCGCCTTTTCGGTGGATATGGATACCTCCATTTTTAAAATCAATATCGTTTATATCTAACCCGACACATTCGGAAACACGGATACCGGTTCCAAGCAGCAAGGTGAGAAGAGCCAGGTCACGGAGTTTTGTCCGGTTGTGAAATGCTTTCTGTTTATCTGTCAAACCTTCTCCCTGTTCCACTGCGTCCAGAAGAAGAGCAACCTCATCAACGTCAAGGCGGATGATTTCCTTCTCATGCAGCTTTGGGAGCTGGACAAGGGCAGCAGGATTGGTTTTCAGCTTTTCTGTGCGGAAGAAGTAATTGTAAAAGCTTTTCAGGGAAGAAATTTTACGCATGATCCCTCGTTCTTTGTTTACAATTTCCTGATTATGTTCATTAAAACGATACTTTAAGTATTCCATATATTCTTCCAGATCGGTAACTGTGATCTGGTCTAAATCATCCAGTGTAAAATCCATCCGGTCCATCTTGGAAAATACTGGATTTTCTTTTTTTAAGAAATCAAAAAAAACAGAAAGATCGTATGCGTAAGCAATACGGGTTCTGGTAGAAGTGCGTGGTTCAATCCCGCGGAAAAATTCAGTGCAGAAGGGTGGGAGAGTCTTCATCATTTCCCGAAGTTTTTTAATATTTTCAATATCTTTCTGTTCGTAGTAAGGTAAAGTTGTTGCCATGATTTTGTATGCCTCGTTTATAAAATTTATTATTACACATTCGTTATATGGTAGTTAATTGGAAAGTTTGGGCCAGTCCTCAAAATTTCCGTTGATCACTGCGTGAAATAACCGTTCACGGACACCAGGACTGTCCATATTTAAGGTTCGGATCAGATTTTTAACATATTCCCTGTGGGTATGTCCATCCATAGGACATGGATTTTTACAGACAGGAAGCTGGTATTTATTCCTAAATCCTTTTACATCAGCTTCTGAAACAAGCATTAAAGGCCGTATAACAGTTAAATCGGTACGATCCAGATGCGTAACCGGTGGAAATGCGTAAAAACGGCCTTCATATAAAAGTGACATGATTGCAGTTTCAATCAAATCATCCTTATGGTGAGCATAAGCAATTTTATTGCAGCCCAGTTCCAGTGCTTTCTGGTTTAAAGCGCCTTTTCTCATTTTGGCACAAAGGGCACAGGGATTTGACTCTTTTCGGGCTTCAAAAAGGATTTTTCCGATTTCAGTGGAGATAATCTCATAGGGAACATGAAAATCCGCGCACAGGGCTTTTATAGGATCTAAATTCATGGTATCAAGGCCCATGTCTACAGTAATGGCAGATAAGGTGAAAGGTTTGGGATAAAATTTTTGGAGCTGTGACAGGCCATAAAGCAAAGTGAGACTGTCCTTACCGCCAGAAATACCAATGGCAATATGATCGCCGCTTTCAATCATCTGATATTGGTCAATAGCCTGACGAAGAAGGCTTAGGAGACGTTGGAGTTTCATTTGAGAGAAGATCCTTTCTAAAATAAATTATTTGCTTTTAATTATAGATTAAAAAAGAATTTAATAAAATCAAAAAAATGGAATAAATGAGGATTTGAAGATTCGTTTTTAGATATATAGTTTGGAATCGTTGAAAAGTGCACTAACTATTCGTTAAACTATTCTTTCGCGAATAGTTGCGAATCACTCTCCGTACGGGCATCACGTTTAACAATGCATATAGGTTAACATAAAATATTTATGTTAACCGTAAAAATATTTAATCAAGGAAGTTACCTGCTTCCATTGTTGTAAAGCAACCACTCTTAGATCCTGGCATCTGTTCCAAAATTGATTAAAAGCCCCAGTTTTAGTCCAGGGCTTTTAATAGATCGATCTTATTAATCCATTCTTTGAATTTTTAATATTATTATTTAACCAAATTACGTAAGTCTTTATGCGGATTGCGAATTAAGTCTTTGATATTACAAAATCGTCCGTAAAATCCCGCTTAAATATCCCATAGCCTGTTTTTCATCAGGACCATCTGCAGTCAGCACCAGGGAATCGCCCTGTTTAGCACCAAGACTCATCAGTGAAAGGACATTTTTACAGTCAGCTGTTCCCTTAGAACTTTCCAGTGTGATCTTGCATTGGTACTCTGAAGCGGCACGGCTTAAGCTCATGGCATTGGCTGCATGAAGTCCATGATTTGTGGAAATAACGTAACGGCAGCTTATCATAATGGCATCTCTTCTTTCGCAAAAATGTTATTTTTAAAGATTGTTATCTATTTATCGTTTTAAAATATTTTAACATAGACCTTTGGCAAATACAATATTGGAATTATACACCAGGGCCAATCGGTTCAGCGTTTCCCGGCATTTCATCAGGTTTGCTGTTGGAACTGTCGGAAGTTTCCTGAACACCGGGGCCCTTAGAAGAATTATCGGCTGTCGTTTCCTGGGCTTTTTCTGTTTCTTTTGGCTTTACTGTACCAGGACCGCCTTCTGAAGCGTTGGAAGTTTCTTTTTCTGTTTTTGATTCCTCCAGTTTTTCAATGACAGCAGCTGTGCTCTCTTCTGCTTCTGTTTCGTTGTTTGCTTCGCTGGTCTTGTCGGTAATTTCCTCTGCATCAAAACTTTCTGCTGCTGTGGTTTCTGCTGCAGTCTGAGCCGGTGCCGGAGTATTATTTTTACTGTTTCCAGATGACTGATTTTTACTGTCTGATTTTCCAGATCCAGAGGAAGTAGGTGCAGCTTTTCCGCCTTCGTAGAAACCGGACTCTTCTGCAATATGGTCACTGATTTTCTTTACAGCGGATGAAGGACTATATAATGCATCCTCACCGTAGAGGAACTGGTGAAGTGTAACTACGTTGCTTTCCAGTGTAACAGGAATAACACAGTCCATTTTCCCCATTTTCTTTGTTTTCTGGGCAAATGGGAAACCAGAAGTCTCTCCAATATGATATTTGCTTATATTCTTTGCCAGAGGTAAAACATCATCAATTCCCACACTGGTGGAAATCTGCGGCAGGATTGCTTTTACCAGATTGGTACGGGTAGCCAGATCTGCCTGTTTTGCTTTTTCAAGAGCCAGTGAAATAACTTTTCTCTGACGTTCAGTACGCTGAAAATCAGTATCCATTAGACGCAGCCTGCAATAAGCTACTGCCTGTACGCCGTCTAAATGATTCGGACCGGCACTTGTCAGCTGTGTGGAACCAATACCGGTGGAATTAACGGTTTCTGTAATAAAGGCATTGATATATTTAAATTCTGGTTGTGTAATATCAATATCTATACCGCCTAAAACATTAATAGCCTGTGCCACTGCTTTCCAGTTAAAAGTTGCATAGTCATTGATCTTCAGGTCCAGATTTTCTTCTAAGGCAGATACAGCCTGTTTGTGACCGCCTTTAAAATAAGCTTCGTTGATCTTATGGTAGGTTCCCTTGGAATCTATTTTTAAATAGGTATCACGGTAAACACTTACCAGTTTTATATCGCCGGTTTCCTGATTAATGCTGCAGATCACCTGGACATCAGCCAGTGCATTTTTTGTATTTCCGTCACGGCTGTCTACACCAAAGACTGCAATATTCCAATAGCCGGTGGCTCTGTGAAGAAATGTCCATCCTCCATAAACACAGATGACTGCAAGCAGGCAAAGAAGAATGGCTGGCCATTTTGGTTTTTTGCGTTTTCTGTAAGGCTTTCTGGAATGACTGGAGTTTTTGGAACTGTAACCGCCGAAGCTATTCTCACCTTTGTCTGCAGGGATTTGGGATGTTTTGCGTTTAGACGTAGATGCCCTTGGATTTTTGCTGTCAGCGGTGTTTTTCTGCCTTGATTGATAAGAGCCTGCAGAAATGACCCTGCTGCGGTTTTCGTTTTCAAAAGGGACTTCTAAACCGCTGCGAACAGACTCTTCTCTATAATCATCGTAGTCGTAATCTTCTTCCTCATAATAGTCCTCATCATATGTATGATCTATGGCTTTAGCCTGTTTTGGTACGGTTTTAAATTCGGTTCTTGAAGATGTAGTTTTTGAAAGGCTGGAAGCAGATCGCCTGCTGCGGCTTGTTCCTTGCCGGCGGGCCCGCAGTCGCTGCAGTTCGTCCACTTCGTTGTTTTCATTTTCATGTAAACGCATGATATTACCTCATATTTTCATTTTAAATTATTACAAAGCCTGCTGCGCAGCCGCTTGTTTTTCTCTGGGATTAAAAGCACTCAGGTTTCCCGCACTGACGCGCTTATCTGCCTGCTGCCGCAGGCGAAACCTTCGTTGATGAGCTTGCGAAAAATAAATGTCTGCTGCGCAGCCGCTTGTTTTTCTCTGCGCTCATCACATTATAGCATACCGTTTTCTTAAAATACAGTGTGAAAGTCTTACAGAAACATTAAGCAATAACCGCAAAATGGCAGCAAAATTTTCGCAAGGCTGGCTTTAGCTGCTGTTGCCAAATTAAGAGTTGACGCATATTATAGATATGAGATATAATAAACGGGATTTGTTTTAGGAGGAAACAGATAGAAATAGTAAAGCTATAGCGCCATGCACCTGGGCCGGGTCGTGAACAGGAACGGGAATATCTTCGTTGCTGCTGGAACAGGTTAACGAGGTGGAGAGAGAATCGAATTATTCGGCGGGTGCTCTCCCATGCAGTCCGGGCGTGTTTTATGTCAGTAAAATATGCGGGTAACCGCAAAACAAAGCTGATATAAACCGGACAGATCAGAAAATTGAAAAAATTCGTTACAGTTCAGATTAGAGAAGAAAAATCTAAAAGAAAGAATCAAAAAAAGAATTAAAAAAGTCAGAAATGGAAACAGCCAGCGATTTATTATTGGGGGATTCTGCCCCTTTTCTTTGTGTACCCATTCAGAAGATATTCAAAGCTTCTTGTCCGCTGTAAGCGGGCAAGAAGATGCAAGGCTGAACTGTAACATTTTTGCTTATGTAATAGCTGGTTTGGGAAAGGAAGTTTATTTATGTGCGGAATTATTGGATATACAGGACCTCTTGAGGCGGAAAATATACTTTTAAATGGACTGGCAGGTCTGGAATACAGAGGTTATGACAGCGCCGGTATCGCTTATTTTGGAACTGATTCAAAGGTACATCTGATTAAGACAGTGGGAAAAGTTGCTGCTTTAAAAGAACTTGTAAAGCAGGAAAGCGACTGCTCTTCTCACTGCGGTATCGGTCATACCCGCTGGGCAACTCACGGCGGTGTTACAAAGGAAAATGCCCATCCTCACCGTCAGGGACTGGTTACGCTGATCCACAATGGTATTATTGAAAATTATCATCAGCTTACAGAGGAATATTCTTTGGAAGGTCAGCTGGTTTCACAAACAGACAGCGAGGTGGCTGCCGGTGTATTAAATGCGCTGTATGAGCGTATGGATCACGATCCTCTTCTGTCCATTCGTCATTTTGTGAAGGAACTTCAGGGCTCCTATGGCTTCTGCATCATGTTTGAGGATCATCCTGGTGAAATTTATGCGGTGCGCAATGTAAGTCCTCTTGTAGCGGCGTATACACACTCAGGAGCTATGATCGCATCGGATCTTACTGCCCTGATCGCTTATACGAAAGAATATTTCGTTGTTCCAGAGGGAATGATCGTTCGTTTGACACCTTATAAAGTACGTGTTTATGATATGGATTTAAACCGCGTTGAACCGGATATGATGGAAGTAAACTGGAATGTGGATGCAGCTATGAAAAATGGTTTCCCACACTTTATGTTAAAAGAGATCCATGAACAGCCAGATGCATTAAAAAATACGATCCTTCCTCGTTTAAGCAAGGGACTGCCTGATCTGACAGATGATGGGATCCCGGACTCTATTTTAAAAGACTGCAGCCGTATCCACGTGATCGCCTGTGGAACTGCCATGCATGCAGGAATGGTTGCAAGAGCACTCATCGAGCCGGGAATCCGTATTCCGGTCACAGTTTCCATTGCTTCTGAGTTCCGTTATGAAACACCTCTTATTGACGAAAAAACACTGGTAATCGTGATCTCCCAGTCTGGTGAAACTATTGATACTTTGGCTGCTATGCGCCTGGCTCAGTCTTATCATGCGCCGGTACTGGCTGTTGTCAATGTAAAAGGATCTACCATTGCAAGAGAAAGCGACTATGTTCTTTACACCCATGCAGGCCCTGAGATCGCTGTAGCAAGCACTAAGGCCTACTCTGTACAGTTGGCTGCTCTGTACCTGATCTATTGCCGTATGGCCCTTGTACGAGGTGTATACAGCCCTGCACAGGCAGAGAATTTTATGAAGGAATTATTAGATGCTATTCCGGCCATGGAGACCATGATCGGCCGCAGAGATGAAATTAAGAACATTGTAAATCATATCATTTCTAAGAATGATGCTTTCTTTATAGGAAGAGGTCTGGATTATGCTTTTTCTTTAGAGGGAGCGTTAAAGTTAAAAGAAATCTCTTACATTCACGCAGAGGCTTATGCAGCTGGTGAATTAAAGCACGGAACCATCGCCCTGATCTCCGAACAGGTACCGGTGATCGCTATTGCTACCCAGGAACATATTTTTGCAAAGACGATTTCCAATGTACGTGAAGTAAAGGCAAGAGGTGCCTTTGTGATCCTTCTTGTAAAGGAATCTGCAGTGATTGAGGACGATATTGCGGATGTACAGATCCGTATTCCGGATATTGCAGACAGTTTTACTGTATTTCCAATTGCAGCTATCTTACAGTTGATCGCATATTATGCGTCTGTTGGAAAGAATCTGGATGTAGACCAGCCAAGAAACCTGGCTAAATCTGTTACAGTAGAATAAATGTTACAGTTCAGCCTTGCAAATAAATAGTGCTTACTGTATAAACATAAAAAATCCCGCTGCCTGGACATTTGCCCAGATGCAGCGGGATTTTTTACAGCTTATAATCATTTGGTATAAGGTTTATTTCTGCTTTGCCCATTCCTGTTTTCTCTTTGCCAGATCCATAATGATATCTACAGCGCCTTCCGGACCTACAGCACTGCTGTTGATACACATATCATAGCTCTTTGGATCACCCCATTTTTTATTGGAGTAATAATTATAGTAGCTGGATCTTCTTTTATCCGTTTTGACCATCAGGTCCTTGGCCTTTGTTTCGTCTACTCCGTAAAGCTCGCTGACTCGTTTGATCTTGTCTTCTTCATCACCAGTAATAAATACACTGACTACATTTGGATAATCTTCCAGTGCATAGTCTGCGCAGCGTCCAATGATTACACATGATGCCTCATCTGCCAGTTTCTTTATGGTATCAAACTGTGCAAGGAAAATCCTATGGTTAATAGGCATATCAGAATAGCCGGTTGATGTGTAACCCATGGAATAGGAATCCATTACCAGAGAGTAAAGAAAACTGCTGGTAGGACGTTCGTCGTGTTTTTCAAATAGTTCCTCACAAAGTCCGCTGTGCTTTGCCGACTGTGCAAGAAGTTCTTTGTCGTAACATTTTACACCTAATTTCTGTGCAAGCATTTCCCCGATTTTTTTGCCGCCGCTTCCGCTCTGTCTTCCGATGGTAATAATAAGATTTCCTGACATAAAACCTACCCCTTTCCGTTCTGCGTCTGATGTCGTTCGGTCCGTTTTTCAAGTCTCTTTATCAAATCGCTTTATTTATAACTATATTATAACTCAAAATTTTGAAAAAGTATATAGAAATATAAAAAAGTCCGACAAATGTCGGACAAAAAGGTTATTCTGGCAATGTATTCAAAAGTTTTGTAAAATATTCTGGAAGGGGTGCAGTAAATTCCATGTACTCTCCTGTTCTGGGATGGATGAATCCTAAGATGCCTGCATGAAGAGTCTGCCCCTGCAATCCGGGAATCGGGCATTTACCAGGTCCATAAACCAGGTCTCCCAATAATGGATGCCCGATACTGGCCATGTGCACACGGATCTGGTGAGTACGGCCGGTCTCCAGTCTGCATTCCACGTGGGTATACTGACGGAATCTTTTTAGAACTTTATAATGGGTCACTGCATTTTTTCCCTTGTTATAATTAATGCTCATCTTCTTTCGATCAGTAGGATGACGCCCTATAGGTCCTTCAATGGTACCTGTATCGTCTTTTAACACTCCGTGGACAATCGCTTGGTACCGTCTGGTAATAGAATGTTCCTTTAACTGGGCGGCAATGGAATTATGAGCCATATCATTTTTGCAGGCAATAATAACACCGGTAGTATCCATGTCAATGCGGTGAACGATGCCTGGACGCATTACACCATTGATCCCGGAAAGCTGGTCTTTGCAGTGGTACATCAGCCCGTTTACCAGCGTATGGGAATAATGCCCTGCAGCCGGATGAACCACCATTCCCTTAGGCTTGTTTACAAGGATAACATCCTGATCTTCGTATAAAATATCCAGGTCCATATCCTCTGGTTCAATCTCCGGTTCTACTGCTTCAGGGATATCTAAGGAGATCACATCTCCTTCATCTACCTGGTAACTGGCTTTTACAGGTTTGCCATCTACCAGCACCAGGCCGCTTTTTAAAAGCTTCTGAATGTAGGAGCGGCTTAACTGCTCATTAACAGAAGAAAGATATTTATCGATCCGCAGACCGCTGTCTGCTATTTCCGGAAAAAGTTCCTGTTTCACTGCTTTCCGCCTTTCTTTTTCATATTGAATACAGCCATGTCTTCATCACTGTAGTAGAACATGATAAGAAGGACCAGTCCAAAGGCTGCACAGGTCACATAGCAGTCAGCCACGTTGAAAATAGGAAAGTTGATCAGTTTAAAGTACAGAAAATCCACTACATAGCTTTGGGAGATACGGTCGATCATATTCCCTACGGCACCAGAGGCAATACCCATCAGGCATACTGCTAAAGGACGGTACTTTTTACCATCAGGCATACGCCAGAGCATATAAAGGACAACGCCTAATACAACTACTGCGATCAGAAAAAAGAACAGTTGTTTTTCCTGAAGCATTCCAAAGGCAGCCCCTCTGTTTTCTGAATAATAAAGTTCAAATACGCCTGGGATCAGTTCTATAGGAGAATTTCCTTTTAAATGAGCAACCACCAGTCCTTTGGTCCACTGGTCAAGTCCCACAAGGATCACAAAACCAAGGATAAAGCGCATAAAGAGAGAACGTTTTTCTTTTGTCATGATCTTTCTCCTTCAACACTGCCATCAACCTGGCTGAATCCTTTTTTCATCTCTTCTTCTGTTACAGTACGATCTACATAGGCATTGCCTATTGATTTTAAAAGGATGAACTTTACTACACCGGAATCCATTTTTTTATCGTTTTTAGTGGTGGCATAAACGTCTTTCCATTTCAGTCCATCTACTGTTACAGGAAGTCCGAATTCTTCAAAAGTATCCCGGATATCTTTTACCTGATCATCTGTAAGCAGGCCTCGTACAGCGCAGATACGGGCTGCTGCAATACAGCCAAGACCTACACAGTGCCCATGGAATGCAGTAAAATTTTTAAGCTTTTCAATGGCATGCCCCAAGGTATGACCAAAGTTTAAAAGTGCCCGTTCACCCTGTTCTGTAGGGTCGTTTTCAACCACCTGTTTTTTGATCTCATTGCTGCGAAATACCATATCTTCGCAGGCAGACAGATCTCTCTTTAAAATAGACGTTTGATTGTCTTTTAACCACTGGTAATAGGAAGCATCTTTAATCAGACCATGTTTAATCACTTCGCCCATACCAGAAGAAAACTGTTCTTCAGGAAGCGTTAAAAGGGTGTTCAGGTTTGTATACACCAGTTTTGGCATATGAAACACGCCAACCATATTTTTATAGGCATCAAAATCAACACCGGTCTTTCCTCCGATACTGGAATCCACCTGGGAAAGCAAGGTAGTTGGGATCTGGATAAAATCAATGCCACGCAGATAAGTAGCAGCTGTAAAACCGCACATATCTCCGATCACGCCGCCACCTAAAGCAGCTAACATATCTTTTCTGTCAAAGTGCTCCAAAATAAGGTGTTCATAAATTTTTTTCACTGTATCAAGGTTTTTATGTTCTTCACCGGCAGGAATGACAAAATAAGAAATTTTTTTGCAGCATCTGCTTAAAAGCTCTTTTACTTCTTCCAGATACAGAGGAGCTACATTGGTATCAGTTACAATACATATTTTACGTTCGTCCAGATGGAATTTGCTTACTTCTTCTGCAAGCTTATGAAAGGATGGTTCCATTACAATGTCATAGATCGGTTTCTGGTCTTTATAAACATTCAAGCGTTTTGACATATCGTTCTCCTTGGTTTTGTTTCTTAAAAGATATGCCTGCATAAGCAGACATAGTCAGTTTAGATAGAAAATCGGCAGACTCTATAGGGGTCTGCCGCAAATTTCTGTATTATAAATGGATATTCAGGCTGGACATGTCCATTCCTGAGGTGGCACCTGCTGATAAGATGTCCTGAAAATCACCGGACAGCTCTACAGAATCAGGTGTAGCAATAAAGATATAGTTGGAAATTTTCTGAAGGTTTCCATTCATAGAATAGGTAGCTCCGGAAGTAAAATCGATGATCCGCTGAGCAGTCTCCATATGGATTCCTTCCATATTTAATACAACTGCTTTTCCAGAAAGAAGATAATCACAGATATCTCTGGAATCATCCATGGAAGTAGGCTTGATCATAGTTACTTCCATATTTCTTCTCATAGGAACTACTTTCGGGTTTGAACGGCCCAAAAATCTTGGTTTGTCCTGAGCTTCTGGCTCATCTTCCGGTTCTGTATTATTTCTCTTTGAGAAAAGCCCTTTTCTGGGAGCTTCATCTTCAAAGTCATCATCCAGGTAGTAATCGTCCTCATCATCTTCAGAACTTAACCGCATGGTATCCATTAACTTACCTAACAGACTCATATTACTCTCTCCAATCCTCTTTTCATGCTGCTTACTGGGCAGCACCATATAGCCGGGCACCGAAAATGCCGGTTCCGACTCTTACCATGGTAGCGCCTTCTTCAATGGCAACCTGATAGTCTCCGGTCATACCCATTGAAAGCACATCCATAGTAACATTATCAATGTTTTTCTTACCTATGTCAACAGCAAATTCATATAATTTTTTAAAAACTTCGCGATTTTCCTCTGGATTCTCTACAAAAGGCGCAATTGTCATCAGGCCCTTAATACGTACATGGGGGAATTTTGCAATTTCCCGGATCGCAGTCTCTGTATCCTCCAGGAAAAAGCCATATTTGCTCTCTTCTCTTGCTACATTGACTTCCAGTAAAATGTCTGCGGTTATATCTTTTTTTGCAGCTTCTGCTTCAATCTGTTCAGCCAGACGCAGGGAATCAACAGAATGTATAAGAACTGCTTTGCCGATCACCTGGTGTACTTTGTTTCGCTGGAGATGACCGATCATATGCCACCGGATATCTTCCGGAAGTACGGGCTTTTTCTGTAAGATCTCCTGCACCTTATTTTCACCAAAATCTCTTGCACCGGCTTCATAGGCTTCTTCCAGCATAGGTACTGGTTTGGTCTTGCTTACTGCAATAAGTGTAACCTCTTTTGGGTCACGTCCTGAACGTCTGCAGGCTTCGTCTATATTTTTTCTTACTTCACGGATCTGTTCTTTTATCATAACTCATATCCTCCTTATAATTAATATGTAATCTGTCATTCTTTTACTGGTAAAGAAGCTGTCCTTCTCCTACTGAGGATGCATCTAACACAATATGATCATAAACGGAAAGCCCGTAGGTAACATTATTTTTTACAGTATAATATTCACTGTTGGAATCCAGTATTTCCACCTGGGTAAAGACTGTATACCCTTTATTGATATTGTATACACCTTGCAATGAGGATGTCCGCCCGATCTGATACCGGTCAGAGGAATCTGGTCGAACGATATAATCTCCTGCTTTAAAATCACCCTCATCATCTACTGCAATATAGTAAAATTCATCATCTTCATAGTCTTCATTTAAAGGTACGAAAACCACAGATGTTCCATCTGCACTGTAGACTTCTTTATTAAAGCCAATGTCTGTAGAATCACCGCCCTGAGCAGCATAAGATTTTGGAACCATGTAAAAGTTTTTGTCTGTTACGGCAGTGACCGGTATTTTCAAACCTCTGGACTGGGGCTGCTCAATTTCAAATTCAATAAAACGATCCATGATAAACTGGGCCATATACCGATCCATATCCAGCTTTCCATAAGTGGCTCCGTCTTTGCCGGTAAAGGTAGAATAGGCAGCGACTACTGTCAGATCATAATCCCTGAAATCAATGGTAAGAGAAGTTTTGTCTGCGTACAGGGAAGCATCGTCACTGGATAACGGAAAAACGATGGACCAGTTTTCTGATGCTGCGACTTTATAGGCCGGCGTTCCGCTTTCAATCAGATCACCGGATTTGTGGATGTTTTTTGTATAATTAGCTCTGTTAAAGCTGTCCGCGTCTATATCAGAAGGCTGGAGGGATTCATAAGAATCAATGCCATAGGAAACTACGCCGGATATATCAGCACGTACCTGTTCAAATACAAGGCTGGAATCCTGAGATATCTTATCTAACTGGTCTAGGGCACTGAAACTGGAGTATTCCATAACAGCTGCTTCCAGAGAATACCTTGCATCATAGATAGAACTAAAATCCTCATCAGATCTGGAAAGGACATAAGAAGACAGCTGCTTTTTGATATCAGCCAGGTTTTCCTCAGGAAGTGCTGCATCTTCTATTCCGTTTTCCTTTAAAAGGGAGTCCAGGCGGCCTGTTTCATCCAGGGAATAGATACGTGTTCCCACTGAAGCACGTTTTCCTTCTCTCAGGTAATAGTTGATATAGCCGCTGTTTTGGGCATTTCGCACCTGCTCATCCCGCAAGATCAGGCCGGTATACTGTTTGTTGTTTACGATACCGCCTTCTACTACTTCGTAAAACTGTACGCGGTCTCTTCTTAAATAGGCGAAGATATTAAAAAGTATATATAAGAAAATGATCCCGAAGATGATCATTCCTACGTTAATATTGTGAGGTCTTCTGTAAGGGATTATTTTCCTGTTCTTTTTTTTGGACATGGAACCAGGACTCTCCTTTTTTGTCTTTCTCAAAAAAAGGCTACCCTCCGCACAAGGCATACTGTTTGACTCTTGTGCGGCAGGCAGCCTTTTTGCTCCTGTCTGCTATTCTATCACAGAATATGTATCATTACAATGAAATAATTACATCACCTTTAGCACACTCTGGAAGCTCATCAGCATCCATAGAGATGCTTAAAACGAAGGTTACGTGATATTTATCACTGATCTCTTTCAAAGTCTTGTAGGTGTCAGTAATATCTGCACCTTCTAATGCTGACAGCTTTAAGAAACTGTCCAGATACATGGTTTCAAGGTCGTGATCCTGAGAAATGATTCCACAGATAAATCCTAAGAATCCTTCACTGGATGCAAGTGGAAATTCATTTACGTTGATGAGACGGATACGGTTGTTCAGCTCATACATATGCTGAGCACTCTTATCAAGATATACGACTGTTCCGTTAGCCCCCTTGATGGCTGCATTAGCCATATCTAACAGATGTTTTGTTTTGCCTTTACCCTTTTTTCCTGCAATAATCTGAACCATAGCGATCTCCTCCTTGAGTTATATATGTTGTATAAAAAATCAATTGAGATTATCTTGATTATAGTATAAATTCATACAAAACGCAATCACTATTTGACAATTTTAGAAATTATATTTGTCATATTGTCATATAAATGGGAACGACTGTCAGATTTTAATACAACAGAGATAAATTCTCTGTCAAAATCATCTTTTTCAGCCATGATCAGGCAATATCCGGCAGCTTTTGTAGTTCCGGTCTTGCCGGAAAATACGGTAAGACCTTCCGGTGTTTCATGCTCTCCTGTTAAATACCAGTTTCCGCCTCTCCAGGTCTTGGAGACGCTTTCACCGGCTTTATTGGTATAATTGGCTGTATAGGCAGTAGAACCGGTCACTGTACGAAACTCAGGATATTTCAAAGCTTCGTTGAAAATGAGATACAAATCATACGCAGTTGTATAGTGATCTTCATCATGAAGACCGTGTGGATTTACGAAATGTGTATCCGTTGCTCCTAAGCGTCTGGCCTCTTCGTTCATTTTATCGGCAAAAGCATCCATGCTTCCGGCCATATGGATCGCAATAGCAGCACCTGCATCATTGCCGGATGGGAGCATCAGACCATACAGCAGCTGCTCTAAAGTCAGGGTATCTCCAGGTTGGATGCCGCATAAGGTGGCACCGGTCTCTGTGATCACAGCATCATCTGTTACTGTTACCTGATCCTGCAGGTTACCATATTTAATAGCGATCAGGGCTGTCATTACTTTGGTAATGCTGGCTGGGTACATTTTTTCAAAGGCGTCTTTGCTGTAAAGAACTTCTCTGTCTGTAAGGTCAAAAAGAGCTCCGGCCTGTGAGGTTACATCGTCCGGGTTAAAAGAACCTTCATCAGAGATAACACACAGATCCGAAGCAAATCCCTTTGCAGATTCTTCTTCTGCTGCAAAGGAAGTCTCAATGGAAGGAATACGATCCTTCAGGGAATATGCGTCTTTCAGGCCAAGGGAACAGCCGGAAAGACACATAGAAACAGACAGGACAAGTCCGGCGGCAACAGCCGCAAAACGATGTCTTATCATTATCTTACTACCTCTCTCCACTCCATATCACCTCTGTCAAGAGCCTTGATCAGAAGTTCTGCGGTTGCCAAGTTAGTAGCTAACGGGATGTTGTAAGTGTCACAGAGACGTACCACATCATTGACATCCGGTTCATGTGTCTTTGGTGTTAGAGGATCACGCAGGAAAATAACAAGATCCATCTGGTTGTGTTCGATCTGAGCAGCCATCTGCTGGGTTCCGCCTAAGTGTCCGGCCAGATATTTGTGGATATTTAAGTTGGCAACTTCTTCAATCAGCCTTCCGGTGGTTCCGGTTGCATACAATGTATGCTTGCTTAAGATGCCTCTATAGGCGATGCAGAAATTCTGCATCAGTTTTTTCTTTGCGTCATGTGCGATCAGTCCTATTGTCATATCTATAACCCTCCTTGGATCAATAATGTCTTGGTACTCTCTGAAGTCCTGCATTCAGCACTAATCCCATACCAATAAAAATACTGATAAGGGAACTGCTTCCATAGCTGATAAAAGGCAGAGGAAGCCCCGTATTCGGGAAAATACCAGTTGCAACCGCGATGTTGGCGAATCCCTGGAATGCGATCAAAGTGGCCATGCCTGTACAGATCAGCCGTCCGGCCAGATCTTTTGCCCGGGCTGCCATCATCAGGCATTCATAAACCACCAGAAGGAACAGGACGATGACAATCACACAGCCGATAAATCCCAGCTCTTCGCCGATAACAGCAAAAATAAAGTCTGTCTGCTCTTCTGAAAGGAAATTACCATTTTTAACAGATGCAATGGTTGTATTAAACAGTCCCTTTCCTTTTAACTGGCCAGAACCAATGGCGATGATGGAGTTGTTCTGCTGGTATCTGGCTTCACCGTATTTTTCCGGGTAAAACCAGGCCAGGATTCGTCCGGCCTGATATTCCTTGATAAAAGGGATCAGACCATGTAAGAGCAGGTAAACACAAGCTCCTACCAGGGGAACGGTTACAGATAAAACTCCTATGATCCACCGGTAACTGATACCTGCCGAAAATACGATCCCCAGTACAATGACCAGAGTGACCAGACAGGTAGAAAGGTTTGGCTGCTCGAAAATGAGCATGGCCGGGACTGCAAAAAGCGCTGCTGCAACAGCAACGGTGCTTACATTATTTATTTTTTCCTGATTTTTCATAAAATACCAGGAAAAAGTAATAATCAGACCAATTTTTACAAATTCAGAGGGCTGGAGCTGTCCTAAAACAGGAACTTCGATCCAGCGCTTCGCATTATTAACAGAACGTCCCCACATAAGAACAGCTATCAGGCTTCCTACACATAAAAGATAGATCACTGTAGTCAGATTTAAAATCTTGTGGTAGTCGATCAGTGAGAGGACAATGGCGATCGCAAGACCTACTAAAACGCCCATCAGCTGTTTGGTAACAAAATCAGGATCTTTGTTGGTAGCACTCCGCACTACCAGGATACCGATCACATTTAAGGCGATCATATAGGCCATCAGACGAAAATTGTAGTTTCTAAAGTCGTAGTCAAAAAACATATTAGTAAAGCCCCTTGCTGGACATGGAACGGATGGGTATGTCCGCCCGAAGTACAGGCAGTCTGCAGATCGTTCCATCTGAACAATTGCCTGCATCCATGGTAAGACGCACTGCGTCTTTTTCAATCTTCATGTATCTGGAAATGACATGGATCATGTCATTTTTTATCGCTGATATCATCTCCGGTGAACAGCCTGCTTTATCTGAAAGAAGCAGAAAAGTAAGCCGGAGTTTTGCGGTATCTTTGGAACAACGTAATTTCAACTGCCATCACCCCTTATGCCCTTCTCAGTATCCTGGACAGTTTTGCCAGGATGCCGGTGGTCTCTCCGGGAGATTCCATCGGTACATTCTGCCCTAACAGACGGCGGCATACATTTAAGTAAGCCTGTCCTGCAGCAGAACCCATACCCACTAAAGGCTCTCCCTGATTGGTAGAGATAACGATATTTTCGTCATCAGGTATGGCACCGATCAGATTGACTGCCAGGATATCCTGCACGTCTGTCAGGGACATCATATCTCCCCTGCGGACCATATCAGCACGGATCCTGTTTACGATCAGGTCTACACTGCCGATCTGGGCGTGTTCCAAAAGACCAATAATGCGGTCTGCGTCCCGGATGGCAGAAACGTCAGGTGTGGGGACTACCAGTGCACGGTCTGCACCGGCAATGGCATTGTAAAAACCCTGTTCGATGCCTGCTGGACAATCTAATAAATTATAGTCAAAATCGTCCTTCAAGTCATCTGTGAGTTTGATCATCTGTTCCGGCGTTACTGCGGATTTATCCCGGGTTTGTGCCGCCGGCAGAAGGTAAAGGTTTGGATATCTTTTGTCTCTTATCAGGGCCTGCTTCATACGGCAGTTTCCTTCTGCAACGTCTACCAGATTGTAGACAATGCGGTTTTCCAGTCCCATAACAACATCCAGGTTTCTAAGGCCGATATCGGTATCAATCAGTACGACCTTTTTTCCCAGGACTGCCAGTCCTGTTCCTACATTTGCAGAAGTAGTGGTTTTTCCTACCCCGCCTTTTCCAGAAGTAATCACAATGACTTCACTCATAGGAGAACCTCCAGAAAAATTATGTTTTGATACTTTACCAGTTTATTGTACATTAAATTGCGTAAATTTGCCAGTATTTTTTTAGATTCAGAGAAAATTATATTACAGTTCAGCCTTGCGAAGATTTAGGGTCAAAAGTACGTTGAAAACTTGTTTTCATAAGTGCTTTTGGCACTAAATCTTCATAAGGCTGAACTGTAACAAATTATGCGAGGCTGAACTGTAATCAATGATACCTATATTTTTAACAGACTGCCGAGGAAAGGCTTTTTTAAAGGAAGGATCTTTAATTCGCCCTCTTCTACTGACGCAATCATGGTTCCCTTGCCCAGACGGCGGTTTTTCTCATTAAAACGGCTGGTATGATCTCCAATGCGCAGCTGTAAAGGTGACATGGAAAAGGCAAGGATCACTGCCTGGTCGTTTCCTGCTGCACCGGCAGTGACAGTTCCCGTTAATTCGCCTAAAATGATCACATTTCCCTTGGCCGTTACTCTGGCTCCATGTTCCACGTCACCGATGATAACAATACTGGCTTCAGATTCTAACACATCCCCCCGCTTTAAGGTGCCCCTGTAAAACTGGCCGGTCTGTGCGCTTAGTTCCATTAATTTTTCATTCAGTGCTTTTTCGCAGCGTTCAGAGCGCTCTCCGTCTGTGTCTAACAGGCAGAGAATCTGAAGCTGGGAATTTTCGGTAATATCGTTTACAATCTGAAATTCTTCTTCTGGTGTAAGAGAACGCCCTTCTAAGGTAAGCGTCATCTGGGCACTGCCCCAGAAACGGGCGCTGTCCTTAAACTTCTTTGCCACACTGGCAAGAAGATCTGCAAAGGGTATATCCGGATTTAAGATCACCGTCATACCTGCCTTGCTGCTTTTGATCACGATTCCGTCCTGCATGGGATCCACCTCTTTTTACAATATTAATCTTGAACTGTCACATTGGACACGCTGGAAGCTTTGGAGCCTAAAACCTGTTCCAAAGTGGTATAACCATAATAATATTCATAAACCTTTTTGCCAAGTGCGGCAGCATTGGTTCCCGCATAACCATAAGGGATATTTACCGTTACCGCTATCTCAGGATTGCTGTATGGAGCAAAAGATACAAAGAAAGCGTGGTTTGCACGGCTGCGGTCTTCCTGCGCAGTACCTGTTTTACCGGCTACTTCTACCGGGCTTCCTGCAAAAACAGATTTTGCAGAACCGTCAGTAACTACCCGGCGGATACCAGACTGGACTGCATCCCAGGTGCTGTCTGCTGCATCTACATGGGAGCTGACTGTTGGTGTATAATCAGTGATCAGATTTCCGTCGGAATCCGTCAGTTTGTCAAGTAAGCTTAATTCAAATACGCTTCCCCGGTTGGCAACAGCAGAAATGTAGCGGGACAGCTGTACATTATTATAGGAGTTGGTTCCCTGTCCCATTGCGGAACGTTCCGGATCTTCTGTGGTAAGATGGGGCTCTGTTTCCGGAAGCTCCACACCGGAAGTATGATCCAGACCAAACATGCTTGCATACTTGCGAATGGTAGAAAGCCCTTTTTCCGGGGAATAAGTACCGTCGGCTGTCATACTCAGGCGGTGTCCCAGTTCTGCAAACACAACGTTGCAGGAGTTCTGGATACCCGTTATGATATCTTCCGTACCATGTCGTCCAGGGAAGATCCAACAGTTGATCGGCGGATTTGCCTGATCATATACACCTGTACAGTCAATTGTATCAGTCAGGGAGATCACGCCTTCCTCCAGTGCTGCGATAGCTGTAATTGGCTTAAAAGTAGAACCGGGAGCTTTGATTGCCTGGGTAGCATTATTATAGAGAGGATTGGACATATCGCTTTGCAGTTTGGCAAAGTAAGCTGCGTCCACGCTTCCGGACATACGGTTATTGTCATAACTTGGATAAGAAACCAGGGCACGTATCTCACCGGTGCGTACATCGGTTACAACACAGCCGGCAGTACATGGATCTAATGCCAGCTGAGCCGGTGTCAGTTCCAGGTCTGATATTTTGCTTTTAATAAAATTATAAGTATATGCACTGTCTCCGGCAGCCAGACCTGCTTTTGCCTGGGGATCATCTTTTAGTACACCCTGTGCGAAAAGTGCCAGACACAGCCAGTTTCCCGGGATCACATTGTCATTGATCAGATACTGGAACATACGTTTGGAAAAAGCTTTATCATCCTGCAGCTGGGTAACGATGTAATCAGTCAGCTGGCTGTAAATATCGTCAGCATTGGAATATTTGCTGGTTGAATCTAATTTTGTAGTATCTACCCAGCTGGCTGCGATCCCGCTGTAGATATAATCCCGCAGACTGATGGTACCGGCTCTCCAGGACTGATATTCAGCGCTGTTCTGATCGATCTTATCTCTTAAGATGATCCCACAGCTGTCGGAAGATAAAAAGCTGTAGATATAGTTCATATAGTTTGCCATATCTTTTGGCAGATCGTTCATGCTGGATGCATGGTCGCTTAAAAGTTCATTTCGTATATTGGTAAGGATCTGATCTCTGGAATTGGTATAGGCACGGTAGATCTGCTTTTCAATATCAGAAGCATCTTCTGCTGCCATGGCATCCAAAGAGAGAACATTGTTATTAATAAGCTGGTAATATGCATTTTTTACTGGAATTGGCTTTTTAGAGCCATCCTTTACGATAGCTGGGTCCACATCCTCATTTACCAGGAATTTGGTAATGATACCGGCTAACTGCTGCTCTACCAGATTGTAAGTAGCGATCTGCAGATCACGGTCTATGGTCAGATAAACATCATTTCCCGCCTGTGCATCCTTCTGCTCAATAATCTCCCGTGGCCGTCCCATGTTGTCTACATACATTCGGGTGAAGCCTTTTTCACCCTGAAGATCCAGTTCCATGGATTTTTCAATGCCAATACGGCCAACAATGTCATTTAAATCGTATTTTTCTACTCTGTCAGCGACTTCAGAACCCGCAGTATTCTGGGATTTCTGCCAGTCTTCGTTTAAGCTGGCAATCTGATCTTCCTGTACCTTGCCGGTATATCCGATAATGGGAGCAAAATAAAGGCTGTCATTGTATACACGAATGGAAGACTGTTCAATGGAAACGCCTTTTAAATCAGCAGCATTTTCATTGATCTCAGTCATAGTCTCCTGGCTGATATTGGTAGCTACCGTAGTACTTTCATACTTCTGGAATTTGGTCAGTTCCATGGTATAGATAATGTTGATCATATCAAGAGCAGTCTGGTCGGAAAGTTCCATAGGATTTCCGTCAGCGTCTTTCATATCTGTCAGTTTGTATCCCTGACGGGTAGAGCCTTTCTTTAACTCAAAGGCTTCTCTGGCTGTAATATCAGAAGGATATTTTCCAGTGTCATCGTCTAACTGTCCTGAAGAAATACCATAGAAATTTAATAAAAACCGCTTTTTGGCAGCATTTGATGTACTGGTAAAATACATCTGGCCGTTTTCGTCTAAAGCAATTTCAAACTTGCCGTCTATCTTCTCTCCCCTGCGCTCTAAAATGCTTACCAGGCGGTAGATCATAGCATTTCTGTCAGCTGTTTTCGGGTAATCTCCCAGGTCCTGGATAGCAACCGCGTAAGCCAGCTGGTTATAGGCCAGCAGATTTCCGTTGTGGTCATATATATTGCCTCTGGTGCCTGGAGTAGTCACTAGCTTTTCAGTACGCTGCATATAGCTTTCCTGGTAGGAGCTTCCGTCCAGGATCTGCATACGGAACAATTTGCAGACCAGACCTGCAAACATGAGGGTAAATATAACTGCCAGGGCAAAAAGGCGTGATGTAATAAGTTTTTTTAGAAATTCCCTGGTCACTTCCAGCAATTCATCAAACAATGGTGGTATCTCTCCTTTTTCCAATATCTTCCAGCCGCCTGCTGGCTGAAAGGAACAGACGATATACTAATAAAGTGGTCACAGCTGTGAATATGATCTCCGGAAGCATGATCTTGATAAAATAATAAGGCAGGTTCAATCGGCCCCGGATCAAAAAACGGAATATATAAATATACAGACTGTACCACAGGCCGTTTACAACGCTTAGGATCAGAGGCAGTGTAATATAGTCCTCATAATAATACTTGGTAAAAATACCGTTGAAATAGCCGATGTATACGTAGATCAATGTATAAAAGCCAAAAGGCCCGCTGTAGAAAAGATCCAGCAGCAGACCTGATAAAATACCATAAAACATACCTGCATTCCGTCCGTGGATAAAACCAAAGGAAAAAGTAAGGATCAAAAGCAGGTTGGGCGTTGCCGCCAGGAATGGCAGCAAAGGAAATACACAGTTCTGCACAGTAAAGGCAAGAAGGATTAATAGGATATTCAATAGGATCTGTTTGATTTTTCCGTTGTTCACTGTCCTGCCCCCTCATCACTGTTTTTCAGATCTGTAAGTATCAGCACTTCCTGAAGATTGTCAAAATCAGCTGCCGGGATCAGATAACCAGACTGGGTCAGATGATCCGGATCAATGGAAACATCTACTGCATAACCGATAAGAATACCGGGCAGATATTTTGTACTGATATTGGAAGTGATGATCTGGTCACCGTTTCTAAGGACTGCATCCCTTGAAAAATCTGTAAGTTTCAGTCTTCCCTGTTCATAAAGAGTAAGATCTCCTGCAACGATACAATTATAGGAAGAATCAAGGGACATGGCACCTACACGGCTGGAGTCATCAATAATAGAACGGACGGTGGCGTAATTAGCTCCTACATCCGTAACGATCCCTACCAGTCCTCCGTCTGCTACTACGTTCATATCTACGGCAATGCCGTCGGCTGATCCTTTGTTGATGCGGAATACCTGAAACCATTTTTCGGAATCCCGGGCAATCACTCTGGCACCGATCTTGTTGTACTGCATGTACTGCTGATCCAGCTGATAAAGCTGACGCAGGCGGTTTAACTCAAACTGTTCTGCCTGAAGCCGGTTGTTTTCTTCTGTCAGAAGGGCTACCTGGTCTTTTAACGATTCATTTTCTGCTAAAGCACTTTTTAATTTGCCGTAATCAGTAATCTCATTGTAAAGTCCGGTACCTACCTTATTGACGCCTGACTGGATAGGGATAAGAAAATACCCTACGCCGGTGCGAAGGGGCTCCATAATACCGTCTTTTAAAGATGTGATGCCAATGAGCAGGATACAGAAGGCTGTAAGACCTGCCAGTATATATTTACTGCGTTTTGATTCCATGGATGTCTGTTTTCCTTTACCTGTAAACGTGTGCGGCTTTTGGATCATGTCTCCATGATCTGCTGCTGTCTGAAACTTAAATAGCGTTTATCCCCAATAATAATATGGTCCAAAAGAGTGATCCCTATCACATCTCCTGCTTCTTTTACACGTGTAGTAAGGAGCAGGTCTGCTTCACTGGGGGTGGGATCACCGCTGGGATGGTTGTGAACCAGGATCATACTCACTGCCAGGCAGCGAAGACCCTCAATAAGGATCTCTCTTGGAGTGATCACAGAAGCATTTACCGTACCTTTTGAAACTAAAAGATCCCGTAAAAGGTTCTGCTTGGTGTTTAAGAACATAACGTGGATCTCTTCCTGCTCCAGATGGCGCAGATCTTCCATATAGTAATCGGCGATCTGTTCCGGCTGTGTGAAAGAAAGAACGGCTTCTTTTGTCCTGTAATTCCAAATGCGCCTGGAAAGTTCACCAATGCACATAAGCTGGGCACCTTTTACCGTTCCTATGCCTTTGATACGGCAGTAATCTTTCAGAGAATGATGCAGAAGCCCTAAAAGACGCGTTCCCTGTCCTTCAAGGGAAAGGATCTGTTTTGCCAGCTCCAGGGAAGTGTTATCTTTTGAGCCTGTTCGGATGATGACCGCTAAAAGTTCTTCATCTGTAAGGGAGCGGACGCCTTTGGTCAGGCATTTTTCATAAGGCCTGTCCTCTTTGGGCAGCTGCTTCATTGTCAGTTTCTGTACGCTTTTTTCTTCTGTTTGACTGTTTTTTTCCAATATTGGCCTCCTGACTGAAGCACCTCTCCAAGCACAATCTGTCAGAAGTTGTTCTAAAATATGTCTGTGCCCTTTTCGCTTTCCTTAGATCATGCGGTAAATGATAAGGGCTATGGCAATACCGATGATACTGGCCATGGTGATCTTGATAGTAAGCCCCAGTGTGATGATCAGTATGCCGAAATTGATGACTAAAGGTGAATCAAGACCAAAAGACTGGCCGAAATTCAGCCAGTTCAGCCATGAAATGCCGTTGGCAAGCTGACCCATAAAGCCTCCTAATACAATACCGGCAAGCAGCATGATCAGAAGGATCCAGAAATTCTTACGTCCCATAACACTCTCCTTAAGTTATCATATTATCATAAGTTTTTTTTCATGTCATCTTAAGATTTTCAAAACTCCGTCATCGATCAGCTGCTGCAGGGACTTAAGGATTCCAAGTTTTGCATGATACCAGGTAAGACCGCCCTGGAAGTATACAGCATATGGAGGTTTGATGGGCCCGTCTGCGCTCAGTTCAATGGAAGATCCCTGAACAAATGCACCTGCTGCCATGATGACCTGGCTGTCATAACCTGGCATATCCCATGGTTCAGGAGTTACAAAACTGTCTACAGGAGCTGCTGCCTGGATGCCCTTGCAGAAAGAGATCACACCCTGTGCGCTGCCGAATGTGATAGCCTGGATGATGTCATGACGGGATTCACTGCCATTTGGAACAACGCCGCAGCCTAATTTCTCATATACATTCGCTGCAAAGATCGCGCCCTTTAAGGCTCCTGCAACAACTGTAGGGGATAAGAAAAATCCCTGATATAACTGCTGGTTTAAGCCAAGGCTTGCTCCTACTTCTTTTCCAAGTCCCGGAGCACTTAAACGGTAAGAAGCCCGGTCTACGCATTCTTTCTTTCCTGCAATATAGCCGCCGATTGGTGCAAGACCGCCGCCTGGGTTTTTGATCAGGGAGCCAACGATCATATCAGCTCCTACGTCCGTAGGTTCGATGGTCTCTACAAATTCACCGTAACAGTTATCTACCATGCAGATGACTTCCGGTTTGATCTTCTTTATAAAAGCGATCAGTTCACCGATCTGCTTTACAGAGAAAGTAGGGCGCGGATCATAGCCTTTAGAACGCTGGATGGTCACTAATTTTGTCTTTTCATTGATAGCTTTTGCAATATTGTCATAGTCAAAAGTGCCATCAGGAAGCAGGTCTACCTGACGGTAGCTGACACCATATTCCTTTAAAGAACCTACAGAATCACGGATGCCGATTACTTCTTCTAGGGTATCGTATGGTTTTCCCACAGGAGATAAAAGTTCATCTCCCGGACGCAGATTTCCTGATAAAGCAATATGCAGTGCATGGGTGCCGGAGATCAGCTGTGGACGCACCAGAGCGCTCTCAGCGTGGAAAACACTGGCGTATACATCTTCCAGAGTATCACGTCCCAGGTCATTGTATCCATAACCAGTAGTTGCCGCAAAATGGATATCGCTGACTTTATTGTCCTGCATACCCTTTAAAACTTTTAACTGATTGTATTCAGCAACCTGATCGATTTTTTCAAAACGTTCTTTCAGACTTTTTTCTATATCTGCGGCATAGTCAAGAACCTCTCTGCTGATACCCATCTGTTCATACATACCGTCTAAAATCTGTTGTTCCATTGTTTCATAACTCCTCTTTGATCATTACTTTTATATATTTATACTTTGACTAAATTGATTTTCGGTTTGCTATTTTAGCACGATTCCCTTTTCTTCGCAATCCTTTAATATATCATCAAGGATCTGATCGGTATTTCCCTGGTATCCGTCCATATCCAGCCAGCGTACATCACGTTCTCTGCGAAACCATGTCAGCTGTCTTTTGGCAAAGTGTCTTGTATCCCGCTTCAGGATATAGACGGCATCTTCCAATGAGCAGCTGCCATCCAGATAGTCCAGGATTTCCTTATAGCCAAGTCCCTGCATGGAAGTCTGTCCTCTGTGGCAGCCCATGGCTTTTAATTTTTTTACTTCGTCTACAAGACCGTTTTCCATCATAATATCTACACGTCTGTCAATCCGTTCATAAAGAGTTTTACGGTCTCTGGTAAGGACATAGTATAGGAAATTGTAAGGAGATTCTTTCTGGCGCATTTCTTCGTTATGCTCTGAGATTTTTTCTCCTGTTTGCCGGAAATATTCAATGGCACGGATCACACGCTTTATATTATTAGCATGGATCTGTTTTGCAGCTTCCGGGTCTATCTGTGATAATTTCTCATGAAGGACTTCCGACGCTTTTTCGCCCAGGTCCTTTGCAAGCTGTTCCAGTTCCTCACGAATAGGATTTTTCTCATCATTTTCCTTAAAATCAATATCATAAAGCAAAGCCTGAATATAAAATCCAGTTCCGCCTGTGATAATAGGAATATTTCCGTGAGAATAAATCTCACTCATTGCCTGAAGGGCTAAAGTCTGGAAAGTAACTACATTAAAATCTTCCTGAGGTTCCAGTACATCAATAAGATAATGAGGAATTCCTTCCATTTCTTCTTTTGTCACTTTTGCGGAGCCAACATCCATATGCCGGTAAACCTGCATGGAATCCGCGCTTACGATCTCTCCGCCTACTGCTTTTGCAAGCTGGATGGAAAGAGCTGTTTTACCTACAGCGGTGGGCCCTGTAAGAATAAGCAGGGGCTTTTTTTCTGTATTCATATGCTCTCCTTTATACAATGCGCTTAAATTTCTTTTCCAGTTCGTAGCGGCTCATGGAGATAATGGTGGGGCGTCCATGAGGGCAGGCATAGGGATTATCTAACTTTAATAACTGATCGATCAGCTCATTTGCTTCCATGGCGGATAAATGATTGCCGCCTTTGACAGCTGCTTTACAGGACATGGAAGCAATCTTTTCATAGATGCTGTCAGGGTTGTGAGCAGCCATCTCATCAGACAACCCGTCGATCATCTCTAAAAGAAGGTCTTTTTTGGCAATGGAAAACAGATTTGCAGGTACTGCCCGAACTGCAAATTCCCGTCCTCCAAAAGGCTCGATCTCAAAGCCGATGCGGGTGAAGTATTCCATATATTTGTTTAAAAGAAGTTCTTCGTTAGGATTTAAAGTTAAAATAATGGGAGGTTCCACCATCTGGGAACTGTAATCACGATCTTTTAAGCTTTTTACTGTTTTTTCATAAAGGACTTTTTCGTGGGCTGCATGCTGATCGACGATGTATAAGTGGTCATTGTATTCGATCAGCCAGTAAGTGTCAAACAGCTGACCGATCAGCTTATGCTTCAGGCGGGAAGCTGGATCCAGCAGCTTCTCCCCGAAAAGGTCTAACTGCTTGGGGGCTGTGGCTGCAGTATTCTCAGTGGTCTGATCCTGCGGCACGGTCTGTTCTGCATGTTTGGTCACAGAAGCTGTTATATCGTTGCTGGCAGCTGCGTTTTCATGAGATTTTTTCTCTCTATTATCACTTATAGAACCGCTGTTCCATTTTTCAAATGCCTTCCGGTTTTCTTCTTCCGCTTTTTTCCTTTCTTTTAACCATTCCGGCATCATATCCGAAATATCCGGCTCTTTTACAAAAGAAGGCTTTGGCGGTGCAATCTGCCGGTAACTGTCGGCTGCTGCCGCCACAGCCGGTCTTTCAGGAGCAGACTGCTTATGGTGTTCCAATACATCTTTTCGCCTTGTTTCAAAGGGCTCTGGTCTTGGAGCTTTTTTTTCCTCAAATCGTTTTAGATCCTGTTCTTCTTTTTCGTTTAAATTTACATCCGGGATCAGTTCTTTATGTGCCAGTGCATTTGCTACTGCATTCATAACCTGATCATAGATAAACTCTCCGTCACTAAAACGAAGTTCCATCTTGGTAGGATGAACGTTCACATCCAGAGTCTGAGGGTCGATCTGCAAATGCAGCATGGTAAAAGGATACTTATGCTGCATCATAAAAGGCTTGTAGGCTTCTTCTATGGCTTTAGAAAGGATATTGCTGCGCACATACCGTCCATTGACAAAATAGTTCTCATAATTGCGGTTAGAACGGGCAATCACCGGTTTTCCAATATATCCGGTGATGGTAACACCCGGTCCATGGGCATGAACTTCTAACAGATTGGAAGTGATCTCCCTGCCAAATACTGTATAAATCAGGTCTTTCAGATTATTGTTTCCGGAGGTATACAGTTTATTCTGGTTGTTCTGGATAAATCGGATAGAGATATCCGGGTGGGATAATGCGATCTTTTCTACAACGGATGCCACATGGCTGCCTTCTGTGACCGGAGTCTTTAAAAACTTCTTTCTGGCAGGTGTATTAAAAAACAGATTCCTTGCAATCAGCGTAGTTCCTTCCGGAGCACCGATCTCTTCTAAACTCTTCTCTCTTCCACCTTCGATCTGGTAACGGGTACCTGTAAGTGTCTGAGCTGTTTTTGAGATCAGTTCCACCTGTGAAACAGCGGCAATACTGGCTAAAGCCTCTCCGCGAAAGCCAAGGGAGCCAATGGTCATAAGATCGTCTACAGTATGTATTTTGCTGGTGGCATGTCTTAAAAAGGCAGTTGCTACCTGATCTTTAGGAATACCGCAGCCATTGTCTGTAATGCGGATCAGACTGCAGCCGCCATCCCGGATCTCGACGGTAACAGCGGTTGCCTGGGCGTCAATAGCATTTTCCAGAAGTTCTTTTACAACAGAAGCAGGCCGTTCGATCACCTCTCCGGCTGCGATCTTATTAATAGTGGTCTCATCTAAAACAGAGATGGTAGGCATAGCATCAAGTCCTTTCTTACAGGTCCATTAATCCGTCCAGTATATGGACTGTCATTTCTCCGTTTTCCATATCCACATTCAGGATACAGTCTTTAATAGCAGGAAGAAGAAGCTCTTTTCCATTTGGAAGAGCTACTACATATACGTCATTGGCACCTGTTTCAAGTACATCTTTGACAGTGCCTACTTCATTTCCTTCATCATCTTTTACCAGCAGGCCGATCAGATCTGTGATAAAATATTCATCCGGTTTTAAAGTGACTGCCTGTTCTCTGGTAATAAGCAGATCTTTCTGGCGCCAGGTCTCTACATCATTGATATTGTCATAGCCTTTAAACTTCAGGATAACCATATTTTTGAAGAATTTTACCTGTTCGATCTCTAATGTGGTCTGTCCCTTTCCAGTGTCCAGGATAACGGTTTTCAGCTTTTTAAAGCGCTTGGCATCATCCGTGGTAGGAAAAACTTTTACTTCGCCTCTTACTCCGTGAGTAGAGGTCACTACACCTACACGCAGCATGTTTTCCATAAATACAAAATCCTTTCTATGCAATCTATGCAACGAAAAAGGGCTGCCGCAAAATAGCTGTATCTATTCTGCGACAACCCTCCTCTTTTACTGAATCTCTACGATTACTTTCTTATCTTCCTTTGAGGCAGCGGCCTTGACTACGGAACGGATTGCTTTTGCGATCCTGCCTTGTTTGCCAATGACCTTGCCCATATCGGCAGGAGCTACCTTAAGTTCGATCAGTGTGTCGTCACCTTTCAGGGATTCACTGACTACAACCTCTTCCGGGTTATCGACTAATGCTTTCGCAATCACTTCGACTAATTCCTTCATCTCTCCACCTCGTTTGATTAAAGATTACTGAATACCAGCGATCTTTAACAGCTTTCCTACAGTTTCGGTTGGCTGAGCGCCGTTTGCTAACCACTTCTTGGTAGCTTCTTCATCAAACTTGATCACGCTAGGATCCTTGGTGGAATCATAATATCCAACTTCCTCGATGAACTTTCCGTCTCTTGGGGATCTGGAATCAGAAACTACGATTCTATAAAAAGGAGCTTTCTTCTGTCCCATTCTTCTTAATCTCATCTTTACTGCCATTGTTACATACCTCCGTAAAATTAATCTTTTCTATTTGTTTTCTTTTTTATATGTTAGACATACAGGAACACCTGTCTGACTATCTGGGTTTGCCAGAAGCTTAAAATGGAAGCTTCATCTTGCCGCCCATAAGGCCGCCTAAACCGCCAAGGCCTTTTAAACCTTTGCGTTTGCCGCCGCCCATAAGGCCCGGCATCTGTTTCATCATCTTCTTCATCTGGTCAAACTGCTTCACCAGACGGTTTACTTCACCAATATCTACGCCAGCACCTTTTGCAATACGCTGTTTGCGGGACGGATTCATCAGTCCCGGATTGGCTCTTTCCTCTTTTGTCATGGAAAGGATAATGGATTCTACACGATGCATAGAGCGTTCGCCTTCGTCCATATCTACACCAGCTAACTGGCTTCCCACACCAGGCATCATGGAAAGGATGCTTCCCATACCGCCCATTTTCTTGATCTGCTGCATCTGGTTTAAGAAATCATTGTAATCGAATTCTGCCTTACGCAGCTTTTGTGATAATTCTTTGGCCTGTTCCTCATCTACCTGGGCAGCTGCCTTCTCGATCAGAGACTGGATATCACCCATTCCAAGGATTCTTGAAGCCATACGGTCTGGGTAAAACTGCTCTAAGTCAGAAAGCTTCTCACCCATACCAATATATAAAATAGGTTTTCCGGTGACAGAGCGGATAGAAAGAGCGGCACCGCCTCGGGTATCGCCATCCAGCTTTGTAAGGATCACACCATCAATACCGATTTTATCATTAAAAGTTCCGGAAACATTGACTGCATCCTGACCGGTCATAGCATCAACTACCAGAATCGTCTGATATACATTGACTGCTTCCTTGATCTGCTCAAGTTCTTCCATCATGTTTTCATCTACATGAAGCCGGCCGGCCGTATCCAGGATCACTACATTAAAATTATTTTTAGAAGCATGCTCAACAGCGGCTTTGGCAATGTCCACCGGGCTGATCTTATCGCCCATGGAGAATACCGGTACATCTACTTTCTCACCGTTGATCTGCAGCTGTTTGATCGCAGCCGGACGATATACGTCACAGGCAACCAACAGAGGCTTTCTTCCTTTTGCCTTTAACTTCGCAGCAATCTTGGCTGTTGTTGTGGTTTTACCGGCGCCCTGAAGACCTGCCATCATAATAACAGTAATCTCATTACCCGGTTTTAAGGCTATTTCTGTGGTTTCAGAGCCCATCAGCTTTACCAGTTCTTCTGTTACGATCTTAATAACAGTCTGTCCTGGCGTCAGGCTACCGAATACCTCTTCCCCTACGGCTCTTTCCTGAATGGAGCTGATGAACTGCTTTACTACTTTAAAGCTTACATCTGCTTCCAGGAGCGCCATCTTAACTTCCTTTAAAGCAGCTTTTACATCTGCTTCAGAAAGTCGGCCTTTGCCGCGCAGGTTTTTGAAAATATTCTGCAATTTGTCGGATAAGCTTTCAAAAGCCATTCATAACCTCCTAAAGTGTGGCTGTAATCTCTCCGGAAAGTTTCCGGATCTGGTCGATCAGAGCCATATCTCTGGTTTTTGCACAGGTATCTGCCAGATCATCTAACTCCCGGATCATTTCCCGGATCTTCATGAACTTGGCTACCAGCTGCAATTTTGTTTCATATTCTTCCAGTATCTTGTCGCACCGTTTCTTCAGATCGTGGACACTCTGACGGCTGATCCCCTGCTCCTTTGCGATCTCGCTGGGAGAAAGGTCATTTAACACCATATCTTCATAGATACGACGCTGATGTTCCGTCAGCAGTTCTCCATAGAAATCGAACAACAGACCCTGTTCAACAATCTTTTCCATTTCAACCACCTGTGCTATCATACACGAAGTGAAAGATAATGTCAAGTATTTTTACTTGACGTTTTTATAAACTTTTATAAATCTCAATGATCTCCTTCATATCATCTCTGTCAAGAGTCAGATTTTCAGTGAGAGGATTGATAACGATGTTGTCACCGCCGACTGCACGGATGGCATCTGCCATAGTAAAGACAACGCAGCCCCAGTCATTACGTTTATAAGCTTTTTCAAATTCCATCCAGTCTGTAAACAGAGGAAGAAAAGACTGTTTCTGTTTATTTGTGATTCTTGGAAGGATCAGGCCCTGTCCCTGCTCAGTGCTTAAGCTGTTCTGGCCTACATTTAAATCCCCGTTGTACTTTACAGGAACTAACAGCTTGCTTTTTACCAGTTCATTTAACACCGCATTTTTCTTTGCTGCCAGTTTTTCTTCCCGTTCAGGATAATTCACATGCCATTTTACTTCACCCATCAGGTCAGCCATCTCAAAACGAAGAGTCGGATTAAATACAGGAACCGGAAGTTCTGCTCCCTTTTCCTCAGACGGATCTTCTAAAAAGTCAGAACGCTTCATAAGCAGCTGATAAGATCCGTTATTAATAAGAAGATCATTCATACCAAGATAGTAAAGCCATGCAAACAGACTGATACGTCCAGGCAGTCCTGAGTTCTTCTTAGGAATTTCTTTTAATACCAGAGATTTATGATACTGGTTTTCATAAAAATGCATAGCATGCTTTGCCAGGATCTCCTCAGAGTAAACATCAATGGTTCCTTCAATAATATAAGGAAGACCTGTGGCTTTATCCAAAAGCACATACAGAGAAGGGGCCATTTTTAATTTTTCAACGATGGCATCGTAGATCAGCTGACCCTTTTCATTGTAATCCGGCATTTCTGCCTGTTCATTCATCTGCTGCAGGCGGCACATCATGAAAATGCATTCTTTTACAGAAAGAGGTACCAGTAAAGCTTCAGAAAGGCTTCCTTCTCCTGCAACCAGGGCAGACAGTTCCTCTTCTCTTTTCTTTGGCAGAAGAGCAGCCAGATTTTCATCTCTCTCTCCTGCTTTTTTAACTGCTTCCAGATCTGCTTCATTTGCTTCAGGTACACCTTTGAAATCATCCATGGTGAGACCGGAAAGCTTTGCAAAATCAATGATCTTTGGTGCAGGAACTGCTGTAAATGCAGGTTCCTCTGTTTCACTTACAGTTTCTAACAGTTCATCTGTAACAGGAACTAAAACTGCGCCTTTTGGAACATCTTCTTTTACAGCTCCACCTAATTTGAAGCCATAATGCGGACCATAGGTTCCTTTCATATCAGCAGACGCTATCTTCATCAGCTGGGTTCCCTGCTCAATTCCTTCAATAGTACAGTGGAAAGCAGGTTTTCCATCTCCATCCAAACAGATAGCAGCTGTTCCCGGAGTTACTTTTCCGCTTGTCATCTTACCGGTAACAACCACACTTTTTCCTTCTTTTAATGCATAAACTTCATCTACAGCAAATGAAAAACCATCTGCCTGTGCTTTTTTATTTGAAAATAATCCCATTGTTTCCTCCTAAAATCGGGCATGATACGAAGATTATACACCAGCCCGGCTGAAATGAAAAGCGTTTTATACCAGGAAAGATGCGGCAATGGATTCAATACCTTCAGGATTCTTTGCAAACCAGGTTTCAAAATCCATACCGCTGTCACTTACAGCATGTCCTAAAGCGCTTAAAAAGTCTGGGATCTGCTCTTCTAACATGGTTCCTACTTCTTTTCCCATACGTTCTTTTCCCTGGATATCGCATCCATTCATATAAAGATTAAAAGCAGGTTTTAATACCCCATCAATGGTCTTTGCGCCGCCTCTGAAACCGATCACGCCGATCTGATGCGTACCGCAGGAAGAAGTACAGCCGGAAATATGGATCTTTGGCAGAACGCCGTCATCAAACCCTTCCCTGCGCTCCATTTCCACTAGTTTCTGTAAAAGTCCCTGGGAATCACGGATTCCCTGCTGGCATACATGGGCACCGATGCAGGCTACGGATTCTTCAAAAACAGTCTTTGCGCTGTCTTTTGTTGCGTGTAAAACAGCTGCCAGATCTTCTTTACGGCAATTGATCACATAAAATGACTCATCTGGACAGAGGCGAAGCTGTGCATTCGGGATATTGCAGATCGCCTTATACAGATCTACAAATAAAACAGGATCCGGTGTTCCGCCTACCGGGTGACAGAATACGCTGTAAAGCCCAGGCTGTTTCTGCGCATATACCCGTTTTTTTCCAGGAGCTGTAAATACAGCAGTTGGTCCATCATTTTCCTGTGCTGCCTCTGCCCCACATCCTATTTCTGCCTCAGGAAGATGCAAAGTCAGATCTTTTCCGCTTTCTCTCACTTCTTTTAATTTCTCTAAAAATGCCTCTTTGTATTTTTCAGCGCTTCCTAAAGTCTGCTGCATATAACGGCTTCTTGCCTTTGCGCGATTTTCGTAGTTGCCATAAGTTAAAAACATCTGATGCATGGCTTCGATATAATAAAGAATCTGGTCTTTTTCTACCTTTTCAGCTACTTTTACGCCAAAAGCCGGATTATTTCCCAGTCCTCCGGCACTGTAAACATCAAAAGTACCGTCTTCTCTTGCTGCAAAACCCAGATCACGGAAGGTTGCATGAGTCAGGTTTGCAGGTGTGTTGGAAAAACCAACTTTTAACTTT
The DNA here is from genome assembly GCA_900543885.1 of uncultured Clostridium sp. Taxonomy (GTDB): domain Bacteria; phylum Bacillota; class Clostridia; order Lachnospirales; family Lachnospiraceae; genus Enterocloster. The sequence continues at coordinate 18,905 of UQTA01000013.1, read as the reverse complement.
CTTGGAAGCTTTGGCCCTTTGATATAAGTCATCAGGTAATCGGCTGCAGCCAGTGCCCATGGAAGTACGTTAAAATATTCATCCTTTTCAATGCCGGATAAAGGAGATACCGTTACATTTCTTGGGAAGTCTCCGCCGCCGCCTCTGGTAACAATGCCGCATTTTAACGCTTCTACAGCAAGGATCTTTACGGTTTCTTCCTCCAGATCATGAAGCTGTAGAGTCTGACAGGTGGTCAGGTGGACTCTTTTAATATGATAGGTCTCAATGGCATCTGCGATGAATTTAAGCTTTTTCAGATCCATAACACCGCCGGACATGCGCAGACGCAGCATACTTGCCTTTCCGCCTCTCTGTGCATAGCTTCCGAAACCACCGGAAATGCCCTTATAAGTCTTGGTATCCATTTGACCGCTGTAAAATTTTTCTGTTGCCTCATCAAATTCCTTATAGTCTTCTTTCCAGTCCTCTGGCTGGATCTTCCACTGCTTCATAAGTATCTTCTCCTTTTTGTATGTAAAAATTAGTTATAGTTCATCATCCATCTTGGCAGCCAGATCCTTCATCCGGTCTTTTTCAAACGCCTGAATGGAAATGGATTTCTTACTTGGGTTGGCAAACACAAAGGTCTTATCTACATTTTCCACATAATTCTGGATCTTATCATTGGTAGCGCTGATGATAGCCTGGAAACCCAGTCCTCTGATAAGTTCAATACAGCTTGCTACTTTTTCGCCGTCCATTTTGGAGAAAGCTTCATCCAGAATCACCAGACGGATCGATGGCCTCTGCCGGATCGACGGAGAATGACCTATATGGTAAGCCTGGGCAAAACTTGCAAGAAGAGCCACATACAGAGGGTTCTGCCCTTCACCGCCGGAATTTTTGCGGATCATACGGCTTAAACCAATACGGATCACTTCATCATCATTTTTGATCAGCTGCTGCATATCAAAAGAAAGATAGGTGCGGTAATCTGCATATTTTTCCATATTTCTGCGGGCTTCCTCTAACTGGGCAGCGGTTGCATTTTCCGGTGGAATGAAAATAGAGATCAGCTCGTTAATAAGATCTCCATACCGGTTTTCATGTTCCATGGAAAACAGGTTCATCTGATTGTCCATGCCGCCGCTTAAGCTGCCTGGATCGATCTCAAGGGACTCATCCATAAACATGTCATAAAATCTTCCGTCTGCCCCCTTGCACTTACTGATAACGAACTGGTATTTGTCTTTGCCAAAATCCAGACGGCTTATAATACGGTTTAATTCATCCTTGCGAAGCATTGCATCCTTAATAGCGCTTCGCACCTTATACATAAAGTCGTCTTTAAAATGTTCTACCGCTGCTTTTGCCTGTTTTCCTGCCTGTTCTCTGTAAAGCTCCAGATCATCACAGGCAAGCCGGTCTAATATCTTATCATAAGCAGCATTGTCGTTGCTGTTTACAGGTACATTTCTTCCCGGATAACGCCGGATGTATTCGCTGCGCAGTCCCATTAAACGTTCCTTGGCCTGAACACTCTTTTGCTCCAGGATCTGGCACTTGGAGTCATATGCTTCTTTTTCCTGGGCAAAACGCGGATGATCTTTGTCTGCCAGGTAGGCATTTAACTCCTTTTCATGTTCCGCATTATCAGGTATTTCTCTTCCCTGTCCCGCGGCCTCTGCTTCCAGCTTAAAGATCGTCTGTGAGAAACGTTCCAGTTCATTTTTCTTATTTAATGTCTGCTCCTGGATGGAATCCCGTTCCCGTTTTTTGCCATCTGTCAGTTCCTGGATCGCTTTGCGGTCCGCTTCAAGCTGTTTTACATCCTTCTGGCGCAGTTTTTCCATACGTTCGGACAGTTTTTTCTTTTCTTTCAGCTTTTCAAGTCTGGTCTCCATATCAGAAAGCCACTGGAAATATTCATCGGTCTCTTCCTTTAAGGTCTCAAGACCTAAAATACGTTTACAATCAGCCAAGGTTTCTTCCAGAGGTGTTCGTCTGGCAGCTGTTTCTTCCAGCTCTTTTTCCAGAAGCCGTACTCTCTTTCTCATACTGTCCTTACCAATATAGGCAAGACGGGTATAATTTTCCGGATTGATGTACTGCAGCCGGAATGTATGGTAAAGAAGACAGTCAGGTGTAATACCGATGGCATTTTGTTGAAGTTCCTCTATAGAGGTACATTTCATGACTTTGCCAAGAAGCAGACTGATATATGGCTTTAAATAACTTTCCCGGACGGAAACTTCCTCTGCCAGAGATCCTTCGGATGCTTCATTACTGTATTGAGAAGCTTTTTCTGTATCCAGAACAGCTGTATTCCAGAACTTCTTTTTATCTAGTTCCTTATAAATGCTTAATGCCATTTTAGCATATTTAGGAGCAACGACCAGGTTTAATTTATTTCCTCCAAGATAGCCTTCCACTGCATTGCGCCAAGTATCATCCCTGATCTCCAACAGGTCTGCCAGAATATATACATCCACGCTTTTACCGGTCTCTTCCAGTAAACGGCGCTGCAAAAAGCCTCTGGCTTCTTCCAGATAGCCAGGATAAGCCTTATTTCCGGCCTTCAGCTGTTCTAATTCCAGCTTTTTAAGCTTTTCCGCTTTTTTAAGCTCATTGATCTGGCTGACTGTTTCCTGGCGCAGTTTTTCCGTATCTGCAGCCATAGAAGAAAGAGAAGCCTTTAAACGTTCAAAGGTAGCTTTATCAATACTTCTGTTTTCAAATTCCTCAATATCCCACAGGGTCTGGTTGGAAACGATCGCTTCCTCTTCCCATTTTTTTAAGGCCAGCAGCGTCTTCTGCCACTTTGCCTCACTGTGTCCTAACTGCTCACAGAGGGCGTTTAAAGAAGAAAGCTGCTCCTTTAACTCTTCATATCCGGTAGAAGCGATCCTCTTTAAAAGTTCATCGCTGTCCTTAGTAAGGTCATTAATCTGCTGTTCTACCGATTTTTTAGATGCTTCAAGGCGTATCAGATCTTCTTTTCCCTGGTTTATTTTATCGGAAAACATGCGGATCTTTGCCCGGGTATCTAAAAAGTCTAATCTCTTAACAAACCAGCTGTATTTTTCCCGTTTTTCCCTTAGCAGATCATATTCATCATAGGCTTCCTTCATGGCCTTTAACTGACGGATCTCTTCACAGGTATCCTCAATCTTTTTCTGCATCCGTCCATACTGCATCACGCTTTCCTGCATGTCCTCAATATGGATGTTTTGTTCCGTACAGATATATTCTTTTACAAAATCTTCTAAGCGGATATTCATCCTGAAGGGAATCGCCCTTTTAAAGAGCAGTGGAAATTTCTCACTGTCAAGGCCGCCCAGATAACTGTCATAAAGAATACGGCGGAACCGTTCATTGTGTGAGGTGGAAAAATAATCTTCTTTGCTGTAATGTTCCCGCAGATACTCCTCTACTTCACTGATAGACATAGGTCTTGAAGATGTGCGGTATTCATTTTTCCATAAAGGTCCTTTGTGCCAGAAGAAGCGGCGTGAAACCTCATTGGATGAGGTATTTACATCAAATACGATACCGATACACTGGAATTGTTCGGTACCTGTCAACTGCATTTCCAGGACAATGGTGGAACTGAAGTTCTGGTTCCTTAAATAAGAAAATTCGTTATTTTCTCCGATATTGACCATACCCCGCAGATATTCGATCAAACTTCGGTCAGAGTCATCAGCGGCAGCTTTGTTAAAGAAGCCGCGGCCGTCTGTATTGGCATACAGCACCAGCTGCAAAGCGTCAATAACTGTGGATTTTCCGCTTCCTGAGTGGCCGGTAAAAAAGTTAATTTCCTTGTTTAAAGAAAGGACTTTCCTGGAAATATAATGCCAGTTGTTTAAGTCGATCCTTGTAAATGCCAGAAAAGGAGTATTATTCGTCATTTCCATCTTCTGTACCTCCTTCACTGTCATCATCAAAATCTTTTAATAAAGCCCGCACATCATCCCCTAACAGCACTACATTGATACAGGGATAGATGATAAAAGAACTTTTGCTGTTTAAGTCATCCAACAGCTCTAAAGGCTCTATGATCTGGTACTTTCTAAGCAGTGCCAGAGTCCTCCGGATATCCGTAGGTGCAGGCTGGCGCTTAAATAAACGATAATTTCCCAGTTTCTCCTGGATCTCTCCTAATGTGGTGTATACGTTCACACTGGTAGAAACATTTTCCATCTGCTCGTCATAGATCAGTTTTAAAGCTAACAGATAAAGGGTGGCCAGCTTGGAAAGCTTTTCTCCTAACAGGTCTTCTCCCTGGACATAAAAAATGCCCATATGGCTGTTCTCAATCAGATCAATGCCGGATACGGCCAGATAGTGGCGGATAAACGGGAAATGCTTTGTAATCGTACGATAAGCGGAAGTATACTGCAGCCGTTCTGTTTTCTTATCATATTTCCGCTCCAGTACAAAAGTCTGACGAAGGAGCAGCCGGATGGAATCGGTGATCTCCTGTTGCTGCTCCTGGGTCATATTGTCATAATAAGGAATGCTCCAGTCTGTTTCTGGTCCATTATTCAGGTCATATGTATCATTCATGGGTGTTCCTCCTTACAAACTGAAGCTTTGGATAGGTATAAGGGCCGTTTTTAACAGGCTTTTCCTCTTCCTCCACTGCCCGATAACGGCTTTTGGTGCGTGTGGAATAATCATAAGCCAGTATCAGTTTTTCAAAATCCTCATCACTATCCACCGTGTTCTCATCTACCTCCATGGTTCCTTCTTTCATATGGCCCTGGATAAAGTCTTCGATCTCCCGGCGGCTGTAACGGTTCTTTACTTTATTATAATTCAATATCTCTTCTTCGGAAAGCTCAGGCAGTGCCTTTTCGTCAGGCAGCTGTTTTGCAAAGTCTGTTCTTGGACGGCGGCGCTTATAAAGAGCTTCTTCTGATAACAGGCTGGTCTGGGAAAGGTTCATACGCTTTCCCACTGCCTGTACCATGGTCTCATCTCCGCCGTTTGCAGAAAGGCGGTTTAAAAGCTGGATCACAAGGCCCTTCATGTCATCTTCCTGGTTTAAAAGATAACCAAGTCTAGTAACAGTTGCCTTTACATAGCGGGAATGTTCCCGGTCAATATTGGTGATGCGGTGCTCAATATCGTCAAAGCCCCGTTCCAGCTGATCCAGCTTTTCAAAAATCACCTCTGAGGGAATGGCATCACCTGCTTTGGCAAGCCACTGGCTGTCTTCCCTCATAGAGCGGATGCAGGCTTTAATATCTGTCTTATAAAGATAAAAGTTATCCGATGTCTTTAAAATATGATACTTTTTATTGACGATCTCCTGTACATAGCCCTCCAAATGATCTTTCAGCAGCTGTGCATAGTCCTTCTGGGCCAGTAAATTCCCGAAAAAGGTGTCCATGTTGTGGAGAAGATCCTGAAGGGATTTGTTTAATCTCCGCGTATTCACAATGGCCGTATCCAGAAGACCCATACCAGAACGGCTGTCATTTTTCAAAGAAAACAAAATGGCATACACGTTCTGGATATAAATATTGGCTTCATCCTCCTGTTCATTGGACAAACGTGAAAAAGCCTCTATCATCACAGCTGCGTAATCGGGTATGACAATGTTTACCGTCATGGCGGAATAATCGTCTACCTTGCGCAGCCAGCCGGTCTTTATAAGCCAGTTTAACACACGGGTAGCCGGCGGTTCCAGCTGGTCTTCTTCCTCTTCCAGCTCGTCCTGCCAGATCACACACCGCTTTTCAGCAAAATAACTGCTTAAAAGCTGGATGCACATTTCACGGCTTAAAAAATAATTACTGTATTCATATTCTTCATTTATCTTTAAAAGAGCTTCTATATACGTGGAACGGTTTACAGAACGGAATAATCCCCAGAAACGTTCCGGTATTTCCTGCATCAAAATTTTTTTCAATCTGTTTTACTTCCCTTCCAGCTGCCCTTTCAGGTAAAGGAGCGCGTTGGTAATAATGCAGCCGTGATCTACGGCAATGCCGTTTGATTCTAATAAATGATAAGATTCTTCCTTGATCAGCGGATGACCTGAGCGGACGATCTCTACTTTTGCGGAAACGGCAATATCCTGTTCTTTATTGGTCAGTAACAGAGCCCAGACTTCTGCCTGAGAATGATCTTCCTTTTCTTCTGTGCTTACAAGCTTCAGATCAATATCCAGCCACTGAGCATCTTTTGCGTCGTCAGCAGCCTGTACCTTCAGATCTCCTTCTACTAAGGCAAGATAAGAGGTAGTGATGATACGCCATCTTGGATCACGCTGCCATTCACCCCAGGTACGCATCTGGCGCAGAGGCAGTCCCTTTACACAGGTTTCTTCTTCCAGTTCTCTGGCTGCACCTTCACTGATGTCTTCCTTTAATTCCACAAAACCGCCGGGAGTTGCCCAGAAACCAATGCTTGGGTGATTGCTGCGCTTAACCATAAGGACTTTTAATGGCTGTCCCCAGTGAGTCAGTTTTTCTTCGCATCTGACAACTACAATGTCTGCTGTATTGCAGAGACTTTCATATTTGGCCGGATTATAATGCTCCAGAAATTCCTCTAAAGACTGTCCTGCCCTGTTTTTCTCACCTGTTCCGTAAAATCCCTTTAAATCACTTAAAAATGCCATAATAAAAATGCCTCCTTCATTTTTGTGCAGATTTTTACTGCGTTTTTTCTTCAGTCAGCCTCTTTACAATGCCCGCAGCATCAAAGGATGCTGCTTCCATATCCGGTGTGATCCCCATTTCTTTCAAAGCTTCGCTGGTCACTGGTCCGATGGCACAAACCTTTGTATTTTCCGGTATTGCAAATTCTTTCAAATATGCTTTTACCCCGGATGCACTGCCAAAAACCAGATGGCTGCATGCTGAAAGAAGTGTATCATCTGCAAGAGGTTTCCCTTTTACATGATACAACGCCAGGTCTTTATAAAAAATAGCTTGTTTTTCTAATTCTTTGCTCAATTTTATACTGCCGCCTCTGGAACGTGCTAAAAGGACACGGTCTGAAGGCGTTAATACTTTGAGCAGTGCTTTCGCCAGGCTCTCACTGCAATAATGTTTTGGCATCAGGTCTGCATGGAACCCATGGGCCTGCAAAGCCTTTCTGGTTGCTTCCCCGATCACCGCAAAACGTAAGTTCCCTAAAAGGCGCAGATCCCCTTTTTCTTTCTTCAAAAAGGTATCAAAAAAGAGGTCTACACCGTTTACACTGGTAAATACCAGCCAGGTAAATGGTGGTTTCTGTTTCAACAGACCCGTAATGACAGGTCCTTGCAGGTTTTCTTCTGGAACGATCTCCATTTCCATTACAGGGATTGTTTTTGCTCCCTGTTCTTTTAAGGCTGTTTCCAGTCTTTCTGCAAAAGAAACAGTACCTGTTATACCGATGGTAAGCCCGGCTAATGGTCTGGCAGCATTGGATCGGTCTGCTTTTTCAGGCATAAGATCAAAGGCAGCAGTTTCTCCTACTACGATGATCGCCGGTGTTTTTATCTGTGCTTTTAATGTTTTCTCATAAATGTTTTTAAGGGTACCTCTTACAATACGCTGGCTGTCAAGAGAACCATCTTCGATCACAGCTGCCGGAGTGTCAGCCGTTTTCCCGCCTTTTAGCAGTCCTTTGACAATGGACTCTAAATTGTGAAGTCCCATAAGGAACACCAAGGTGCCTTCACAGGCTCCATACGGTGCCAGTGCCTCTTCTGACTGAATACCCGCTAAAGTATGTCCGGTGATCACATGAAAACTGCGGCTTACATTTCGGTGTGTTACCGGTATACCGGCTAATTCAGGGACAGACACACAGGATGTGATTCCTGGAATGATCTCCCAGTTGATCCCCTGTTCTTTTAAAGCCAGAATTTCCTCTGAACCACGGCCGAAAACAAAGGGATCACCGCCTTTTAAGCGTACCACTTTTAAACCTTCCCGGGCAAGTTTAATAAGAAGTTCATTGATCTGTTCCTGCGTCATAGAATGATGACCGGCCTGTTTGCCTACATACAGGATGCGGCAATGGGACGGTACCCAGGAAAGAAAGGCAGCGGAAGCAAGATGATCATAAACAACTGCATCACAGGTCTTAAGGAGCTGCTGCCCCTTTAAGGTGATCAGCTGAGGATCTCCAGGACCTGCGCCAATGAGATAAACAAAGCCTTTTTTCATCTTCTTCCCAGTCCTTTCCCAATTTCTTCTATCATTCGTTCTAATTCTTCTTTCTCACCAGAGCCGGTAATACAGACATGTTTTACAGCTGTATGGGATGTGCCGGAAACAGCACCTGCAGCCCGTATTGTGAGATCCTTTCCCTCTATACTGGCATATACACCAATCGGTTCATGACATCCAGCATTTAAGTAAGCCAGCACTCCCCGTTCTGCGTCCAGGCAAATATGGGTTTTAGGAACATCTATTTTTTCACAAAGTCTGGCTGCAGCGCTGCCGGCTTTTGCTTCTACTGCCAGAATCCCTTGTCCGCCGGCAGGGATAAAGCGTTTGGGGTCTAAAGAGTAAAAATGCAGATCTTCATTTTCACTTATTCCCAGTCTTGTCAGTCCCGCCTGCGCAAGGATGATACCGTCATACAGTCCATCTTTTAATTTATTTAAACGGGTGTGTACATTTCCACGTAATGTTTCGAAAATCAGTTCAGGAACAGGTCCTGTTCCTGTCTGTTCCCAGATTTCTTTCCAGCATTCCTTAAAAAAGCACTGTCTTCGTGGACTGGAAGTTCCAACAATAAAGGGTTTTCCTTTAAAAGAAGCCAGATCCGTATCATTTCTGGTAAGAAATACATCTCCAGGATATTCACGATGGGATACTGCTGCAATACACAGTCCCGGATCCAGCTTTGCAGGCATATCTTTTGCGCTGTGAACGGCCAGGTCGATCTGACCATTCAAAAGAGCTTCTTCCAGTTCCGATACGAAAACGCCTTTTCCGCCAAAGGCCTGTAAAGGGCTTATAAGATTTTTATCTCCCAGCGTATCAGAGGTAATGATCTCTGTTTTCAGATGGGGATATGTCTCTTTTAAAAGACGTTCTATGATATAAGTCTGTTCTAATGCAAGTTCACTTTTACGGCTTCCGATCCGCAATGTATGTTCTGTCATATAGTTCCTCTTAAAAATAGTTTGATATATTTTTCAAAAAACAGTACTTCTGGTTATTCCGTTTTTTTATGTTTCTGGATGATTTGCCAGATCTGAGCTTCTTCTAATGGTTTTTCCTGGGCCAGTGCCAGCTCTGCCAGTTCTGTAAAAACAGCAGCTCTTTGACTGGAAGAATCTGGAAACAGAGAAATGATATCCGGACGTAAGTCGCCTAACTGGGCTGTGATCCTTTCCGTTTCTTCCGGCAGCACCTGACGGATGCGTTCTTTTAAAAGGCGGGTAAAAACAGGGCTTGCGCCTCCGCTGGAGACAGCAACTGTCACAGGACCTCTCTGTATCAGGGCTGGGAAGATAAAACTGCATTTATCCTTCACATCTACCACATTTACAGGAATCTTATTTTCTTTGCAGTACAAAGAAATCTGTCCGTTTAAATCTTCATCTGATAAAGCGGCGATCACAAAATCGGCATCTTTCAGATCATCCATGGAAAAAAGCCGTCTGTGCAGCTGCAGACGGCCCTGAGTGCGGGAAGCATCTTTAACTAGGGCTTCCAGTTCAGCGTTAAACTCCAAAGAAATAACTTTGATACGCACTCCAAAAGGAAGCAGGTCACATACCTTGCGGTATGCAACCTTTCCTCCTCCTGCAATAACACAAAGCTTTCCTTCAATCTCCATATAGAAGGGAAAATATCCCATTACTTGTCCTCCAAAGGTTCGTCATCTTCTTCTAAAGGTTCTTCGGCAGATGGCTCATCTTCTGCATCAAAGGTATCTTCCGGCTCATCCTCTTCTTCCAGATAAGGTTCTATTGCCTCTTCTTCTGCTTCCTCTATTTCCTCCTCATCCGGTTCAGGCAGAGGGCGCTCCCTTAAAGCACTCTTACGTTCATTTACAAGGCGTTCAAATTCTTCTTCACTGCATCCAATATCAGCCAGTCTCTTCCGGCGTTTCTCACGAAGGATGCGCATGCGCTCTTCTTCTTTCTTTCTCTGGATCATGATCCAGGAAGCAATTAACACAACCAGAAGAACTGCTGCACCAATTCCAACTGCACCCCAGGCTCCTGCTGTCAGGTTCAAAGATTTTTTGTCCTTCTCTGCATCAGAAGGAGTACCGTTATCGGAATTTCCGTTTTCTGTACTTGTCTGCGCTGCAGTTTCTGTTTCTGTACTTTCACTGCTTTCATTTGACGCTGCAGCTGCAGAAACTGCCTTGGTACTGTAGAGCCAGGCAACACCGATCTGGCGGTCATTGTATGTATAAATGATACGGCCTACGGCTCCTTCCGGATGAGTTGCAGGTATTTCTGTCTGAAGATACTGGTCTGCATCGGAAAACTGGGCATCATTTGGCAGAGTGATCACTGCTTTCTCATCTAAATACAGGTCAGATGGCTTATAGGCAGTATCACCAATGGTCACAGGATCATCTCCTGTTACATAGGCAGTTTCATTTTCTGCTACAGATACATTTTTAAAACGGGCAAAACCAAAGTCTAAGATGGTCTTTGTATCAGAATAATGGGTCCGCTGGGTACTCTTTAAAGTAACAGCTACCTGGCGGCGGCCATCCTGTTCTGCATAGGTAACTAAAGTCTGTCCTGCAAGGGAAGTATAACCTGTCTTTCCTGCTACAGCGCTTGGATAATAATTTTCATCATCCGTATTATCAGTTACCACCAGCTTGTGCTCCATGGAATAGGTTCTGCCGTTTGGATTATTGATGGTAGGCGGCAGCTGGGCGCTGGTGGCAGAACAGAGCTCCAGTAAAGTAGGGTTGCTGAAAACAGCTGCTCCGATCTGGGCCATATCATAAGCAGAAGTAAGCTGCTCAGGATCATTTAAGCCAGACGGATTTACGAAATGGCTTTCACGACATCCAAGAGAAGCTGCTTTTTCATTCATCATATCAGCAAATGCTTCTCTGCTTCCTGCCACATGCTCAGCTAATGCATTGGCAGCCTGGTTAGAGGATTGAAGAAGCATCACATACAGACAGTCTTTTACAGAAAGAACATCTCCTTCTTCTAACTGCAGTTTATTTCCGCTTCCGTCCTCTACATTATAAACAGCGTCATGAGAGAAGGTCACCTGCTCATCCATAGAGGCATTTTCTACCACGACCAAAGCAGTAAGCAGTTTTGTAATGCTGGCCGGATATTCCTGCACATGGATATTCTGGGCAAATAAAACGGCCCCGGAATCCATATCCATAACAATACCTGCCTCTGACTGGCAGCCTGTATCAAGAGGCCAGTCCGGTTTTGCAAAAGCACATACGGACATGGTAAAAAGACTGACTGCGCAGGTAAGAGCCAGTAAGCCCATTCGTTTCAGCTGTTTTAACATTATTTTCTTCCTCCATCCTGTTTTTCAAGGTGTGTTTTCAAAAACTCCAGAGCCCCTAATATCACAGCACCCAGGATAAAGAACCCAATATGGAAAGTGGAAATGTTCATAGGAGGCTGCGGTACATCTAAAGTTGTAGGCCCCTGGATAATGGCATATAAAGAACCGATCATCAGTCCTAAGATCATATAAATAGTCTGGGAACGGTAATTAGCAAGACAGCTCTTAATGATCCTGATAATGGCAATGATGCCAGTAAGAACTCCCAGACCAAAGATAACAAGAACCGGAAAATAAGAAAAGTTTAAATGCATAAACTCATGGATCGCATTGATCACCGGCACGTAAAGGCCAAAGATCAAAAGCAGGGTAGAACCGGAAATTCCCGGAAGCACCATGGCGGTAATGGCAACCATGGCTGCAAAAAACAGGTAAAGCCCAAGGCCTACAGTCAGATGCTCAAAATTTACAGAGATCCCGTCTCCATTTGAAGTATTAAAATAAGAAATACAAAATACCAGAACTGTGCCGGCCAGAGTAAAAATAAGGCAGCCGGCTTTTCCATGTATACTGTCCCACTCTTCTTTTACTACCAGAGGAATGGCAAACAAAGTAAGACCCAGGAATACAGAACTGATCTCATAGATGTGTGCCTGAAACAGAGAAGAAAGGACCATAACAGAAGCACCAAAGCCGATGACCCATCCAATTCCCAGTTTAATAAGAAAAATAAGGGCTGCTTTGCGCTTTGTATTGTCCTTTCCGATCATATCGTTTAAAGAATTAATAAATTCATCATAAAAACCAAGTAAAAAAGCAGTGGTTCCGCCTGAAACACCTGGAACACTGTCAGCCAGTGCCATGCAGAAACCCCGTACTGCATTTAATAGCATAAAAATTCCTCCTGAAACATGCTGGTTAAAAGCTTTCTGCTTTCGCCTTAAGAAAAGCTTTCTGTGAACCATTATACATGAAACAGGAGGAAATTCAAGCAAAACCAGCGTTTTTCTAAAGACGGCTGACTTTCTTCCACCTGGGAAGCTCTGTCTCATACCGTTCATTGATCCAGTCTACTCCCTTTGCAATGCCATCTGCATCAAAAGAACATTCTAAAAATTCTTTTTCTTCCTCTGGCGTGCAGTCAAAACTATAAGGCTCAGGCCATACGCTGACCCGGAGAATGGGGGCGTCCGCTCCCTCTTTTTCAAATTTTTCCATGCGAAAACGCATGCCCTTGCAGCTGCCTGTGTATTTTTCTTTTTTTAAGAAATTCACAGGCATAAAATCTTTTAACTGAAGCATAAAATAATCTCCTACAGGTGTGATTTAGCCCCATTACTCGTGATAACTTAATTCCATTAAATTGGTCACAATATTTGTGCAATCCTCATCGGAAATATCAGATGCAGTATACAAAGTATAACATGTGCTTCCCCAGGACCAGGAAGCCAGTCTTCCGCCGCTTTCTGTGGTTTTTACCTGTGCTTCTCCTGCTGTATCCCCGGATTCCCAGTTTACAGCCAGTGTTTCGTCTGTAAAACGTTCAAAAATACCGGCAAAGTCTTCTGCTGTGTTAGAAGCGCGGTAGCAATAAGAAACACCATTTTCATCAAACGTGATCTCAGCTACTTCTCCGCTTATAATAGAAAAATGTTTATTTTCTCCGTCTGCCGGAACTACCATATGAACGCCCATGGCTTCAAAAGCCTGTTCATTTTCTACCTCTTCGATGGGATTAGGAATGGAAGCAGTTTCAGCTTCTGTTTCAACTGCTGTAGTCTCCTGGGCCGTGGTCTCTTCTGGTTTGGAAGAAGAACAGCCTGAAAGCTGAGTAAGGGCAAGACCGGCCATAAGACCGGCAGCGATTATGTAATTTCTTTTTTTCATGTGTATCATCTCCTGTTATACGCAGTGAACGCTATTTATTGTTACAGTTCAGCCTTGCGAAGATTTAGGGTCAAAAGTGCGTTGAAAACTTGTTTTCATAAGTGCTTTTGACCCTAAATCTTCATAAGGCGGACGCCCAAAGCTTCTTGTCCGCTGCAAGCGGGCAAGAAGATGCAAGGCTGAACTGTAACTATTTATTAGACATACGGTTGATAAATTCTGTTTTTGTCTTAGAATATACAAACTTCTGGCTGGCATACAGTCCATAGTAGCCGGATAATGCAAAGGAAACGGCAATGGCAATGGAAAAATATTCCATTCCTTCATAGCCAAACAGCTCCAGTGCGATCACCAGAGAAGTGATCGGGCAGTTGGTCACTCCTGCAAACATGGCAGCCATTCCGCAGGCAGCACATAAAGAAGGAGCGAAACCAGTAAGCTGGCCAAATGCGCAGCCAAATGCAGCACCTACGCATAAAGTAGGCACGATCTCACCACCCTTAAATCCGGCACCAAGGGCAATGGCGGTAAAAAGCATTTTTAAGATAAAGGCTTCGTACCGGATCTCTCCTTCCATGCTTCGCTCGATCAAAGGCATACTGCTTCCGCAGTAATCTCTTGTTCCAATAAGCAGTGTCAGAAGAATAAAAATAGCACTGGCTGCCAGAATACGTACATAAGGGTTTGGAAGGAATTTACGGTAAGTGTGCTCTGCTCCATGAAGCATCAGACAGAATAAGATACTTACCACCGCACAAAGGGCACTTAATAAAATGATCCAGCCGACACTGGAAATATGGATCGGCGGAATGGAAAGTACTGTAAAATGCTCTCCTGCAAGTCCTAAGCATCTGGCGATCCCCACACCTATAAAAGAGGAAAAAATACAGGGAACTAAAGCTGCATAATACAGAACACCGATGCTTACCACTTCCAGTGAAAAAATGGCAGCCGCTACCGGCGTACCAAACAGTGCGGAAAACACAGCACTCATGCCGCACATAATAGCGATTTTTTTATCCTTTTCATCCAGACGGATCACATTTCCTATCATGTTTCCAAGGCTTCCGCCTAACTGAAGAGCTGCGCCCTCACGTCCAGAAGAACCGCCTGCAATGTGGGTCAGTATGGTGGAAATAAAAATCAAAGGACCCGTTGCAGGCGTTACATGTTCATTGGAAGAAATTGATTCAATAACCATGTTCGTGCCCCGGTTCCCTTCTTCATGAAAGGTATGATAAAGCCATACAATAAGGATACCGGAAACCGGAAGAAAATAAAGCATCCAGGGATGAGCCAGCCGGAAGTTAGTAGCAAAGCTGACTCCCATGGAAAACAGGCTTCCGATCAGTCCCCCGATACCGCCGATCAGCAGCGCGATCAGGCTCCATTTCACAAAGTAACGCAGATTTTTTAACAAAGAAGCCCTTGTTTCATCAGCAAAATAATTCATTTGTTTGTTATCCCCCCTAACTATGTGACTTTAAAACACATTACTTTTTAGCAAACATATCTGTAAATGACAGAAGCGCATCTGACTTCTCTTTTCGTCCATCAGACACGCTTTTGATCATAAGATCTGCTTACATCTCGTTGTAAGCACCTTTAAATTTTACAAGTTTTGGACGATAACCTGCATCTGTAAGCGCGGTAACGATCTGGTTCTTGTGGTCGGTACCAAATGCTTCCATGGTGATACGAAGCTCTACGGCAGCATTTCTGTTAATGCTGATAAACTGGTTATGCTCCAGTTTGATGATATTGCCATGTTCTTTTGCAAGAAGTTCTGCTACCTTTGCCAGTTCGCCTGGTTTATCAGGAAGGAGAACAGATACAGTGAAGATTCTGTCTCTCTGGATCAGGCCATGCTGTACAATAGAGGACATGGTGATCACATCCATATTTCCGCCGCTTAAAATAGATACGATCTTTTTCTTCTGTACATTTAAGTGCTTTAAGGCAGCTACTGTAAGAAGACCGGAGTTTTCAACAATCATCTTGTGGTTTTCTACCATATCCAGGAAAGCAACGATCAATTCGCTGTCTTCAATGGTGATGATATCGTCTACATTTTGCTGGATGTATGGGAACAGTTTCTCACCAGGACGCTTTACAGCGGTACCATCTGCAATGGTATTTACCTGAGGAAGTGTTAATACCTTTCCCTCTTTTAAAGATTCCTGCATACAGTTAGCGCCGGCAGGCTCTACACCGATGACTTTGATCTTTGGATTTAACAGCTTTGCCAGAGTAGAAACGCCGGTACAAAGGCCGCCGCCGCCGATTGGAACTAAAATATAATCTACCGTAGGAAGTTCCTTGATGATCTCCATGGCAATAGATCCCTGGCCAGTTGCTACTGCCAGGTCATCAAATGGATGCACAAACGTATAACCATGTTCATCTGCCAGCTTGTAAGCATAAGCACAGGCTTCATCAAATACATCTCCTGCAAGAACAACTTCTGCACCATATCCTTTGGTGCGGTTTACCTTGATCAGAGGAGTTGTGGTAGGCATAACAACTGTTGCCTTAACACCAGCCAGCTTTGCAGCATAGGCAACGCCCTGTGCATGGTTTCCGGCAGAGGCTGTGATCAGGCCTTTTGCCTTTTCTTCTTCTGTCAGGGTGCTGATCTTGTAGTAGGCACCTCTTACTTTGTAAGCGCCGGTATACTGCATGTTTTCAGGTTTGAAATATACTTTATTTCCGGTCTGTGCGGAAAAATATTCGCTGTAGATCAGCTTTGTTTCCAGAGTGACCTGTTTTACGATTTCAGAGGCTTCTTCAAATTTTTCTAATGTGAGTTCTTCCATGGTAGTCTTCTCCTAAAATTGATTATCAGGTATAACTATAGCACTTTATCCCGCTAAATTCAAGCTTGTACATGAAACAATGCGTTGACAAAATCATTTGCATCAAATTTCTGAAGATCATCGATCTTCTCACCAATGCCAATGTATTTAACAGGAATACCCAGCTCAGACTGGATTGCAACGGCAATACCGCCTTTTGCAGTGCCGTCAAGCTTGGTAAGGATGATACCTGTAATGTCAGCTACTTCCATAAACTGTTTAGCCTGTGCCAAAGCATTCTGTCCGGTAGTTCCGTCCAGTACCACCAGTGTTTCCCGGTAAGCATCCGGATACTCCTTATCAATGATGCGGTTGATCTTCTTTAACTCTTCCATCAGGTTCTTTTTATTGTGAAGCCTTCCTGCTGTGTCGCAGATCAGCACATCGGCTTTTCGGGACTTGGCAGCAGCAACTGCATCGTAGATAACAGCTGCCGGATCAGAGCCTTCCTGCTGTGCGATAATATCCACACCGGCTCTGGTGGACCATTCAGTCAGCTGTTCGATGGCTGCAGCACGGAAGGTATCAGCAGCAGCTAAAATGACCTTTTTCCCCTGATCCTTTAACTGGCCAGCCAGTTTTCCAACAGATGTGGTCTTTCCAACACCATTGACACCGATCACTAAAACAACAGATTTCCTGTTTTCAAATTCGTAGGCATTTTCGCCCAGATCCATCTGGGCTTTGATGCTGTTGATCAGGAGCTCTTTGCACTGCTCCGGGTCTTTGATGTGCTGTTCTTTTACTTTATTTCTTAAATCCTCTACGATCGCCATAGTAGTCTGGATCCCCAGATCTCCCATGATCAGAGTTTCTTCGATCTCCTCATAAAAATCGTCATCAATCGCGGAAAATCCGCTGAAAATGGAATCAATCCCTGATACAATATTGTTTCGGGTCTTTGTAAGTCCTTCTACCAGTCGGCCAAAAAAGCCTTTCTTTCCTTCTGCCATAGGTTGGCCCTCCTTTTGATTTTTGCCTATTTTGTCAGGCTGTCTTCTATCAGATTTACAGAAACAAGGGTGGAAACGCCCTTTTCCTGCATGGTGATGCCGTAAAGACGATCAGCAGACATCATGGTACCACGTCGGTGAGTGATCACGATGAACTGGGTATTTTTCGTCAGTTTATGGAGATATCCTGCAAAACGATCTACGTTTGAATCATCTAATGCCGCTTCAATCTCATCTAAGAGACAGAATGGGGATGGTTTCAGGTTCTGGATCGCAAACAGCAATGAAATGGCAGTCAGCGCTTTTTCACCACCGGAAAGCTGCATCATGTTCTGAAGCTTTTTGCCAGGGGGCTGTGCGATGATCTGGATGCCTGCTTCCAGGATATCTTCTCCTTCTAAAAGCTCTAAGGTACCGCGGCCGCCGCCAAACAGTTCTTTAAATACCTTATCAAATTCAGCGCGTATCTCCCGGAATTTCTCGTCAAACTGACGACGCATGCCTGTATCCAGCTCTTCAATGATCTTTTCCAATTCTGCCTGGGCATTTACCAGATCTTCATGCTGGGTACGCATAAATTCATAGCGTTCAGAGACTTCTTTGTAATCTTCGATTGCATTTACATTGATATTTCCCAGAGCTTTTATCTTTCCCTTCAGATCCTCAATCTGTCTGCGGATCTCAGGGAGGGAGGAAAATTCCTCTTTTTTAAGTTCCCTGGCCTGGCTTAAGGTCATTTCATACTCCGACCACATATAAGAAGCCAGACTTTCCAGATGCTCTTCCAGTTTTTCTGCCTGTGCCTGAACGCGGAACAAGTCTTTATCCAGGTCGGAAAGACGGGTGGATATTTCCTCTCTTTTCTGGAACAGATTTTTCTGCTGCCTGGAAACAGCCTCTTTTTCTTCGGAGATCTTTTTGATCGCTTCTTCTAACTGGCTGTTATCTTCGCTGCTTGTCTGGATCTGCTCCTGTATTTCTTTGATCTTTGCTTCTTTTTCTTCAATTGCGCTTCTGGAATCTTTTTTGCCCTTCTCTAAAGCTGCCTCTTCTTCTTTCAGCTTGCGGATCTCTCCGTTTACCCGCTTTTCATTTTCATTGGTAAATGTAAGCTGCTGGTCTAATGAGGCACATTCCAGCTGCAGGCTTGATAAATGGGAAGAATGAGCTTCCCTGTCGATTTTTGCCTGCTCCAGAAGAAGATTTTTCTCACTGATCAGAGTTTCTGACTCTTTATTTCTCTCTTCCAGCCTGTGGGCTTCTTCTGTTAAGGAAGAACGGCTCTGACTGATCTCATGGATCTGTTCCTCTAACTGCGCATGTTCATTTACCAGATCGGTGGAAGATTCTGCGATTTCATTTTTCTTATCTTCCAAAGTAGAAATATTAATGCGGATGGTATTTTCCTGGAGTACCAGCTGCTGGATCTGCTTTCGAAGCTGATCTGCTTCCTCTTTTTTCTCAGAAGCAGTGCCTTCCTGGATACTTAATTCCTGCTGTATACTTTCTGCCTGTTTTAAATAGCCATTACAGGAGTTTCCCAGTTCCTCGATCTCACGGCGCCTTCCAAGGAGATTGCTGGTATTTTTAAAAGCACCACCTGTCATGGAACCGCCTGCATTTAAAAGCTCTCCCTCTAAGGTAACGATGCGCAGGCTGTAATGATATTTTCTTGCAATAGCAATGGCATGATCAATGGTATCGGCTACTACCACCCGGCCTAACAGATACCGGATCAGCCCTTCATATACTGC
>UQTA01000012.1 GCA_900543885.1 uncultured Clostridium sp. | reverse complement strand
GCTTCATGCTCATGTTGTGCTGTCGCACAATACATGCAAGACGTATAAAGCACTTATGAAAGCAAGCTTTCAACGTGCTTTACACGTCTTGCATGTGCTCTGCTCGTAGTTCATCAAATATCAATTTATCTACTTAATTACAGTCCCAATAGCTTCTCTAACTCGTCCATTTCTTCTCCGATCTGCTTTTCTAATTCTCGTATATCAGCTAAAATTTCCGATGTAGGCGGATACTCTACTGGAACATACTTTATTTTTTTATATTTGTTAATGGAAAGATCGTATCCATTCTCTACAATCTCTTCTTTCGGTACAAAAAAACTTTGTTCTGTACGTTCACGTTTTTCTTCTTCATCCAGATTATGAAAACGTGCAATAATATCTGGAATATCATTTTCTGCTGTCGGTGTACGTTTATCGTCCAGGCTTCTTCCATCTGCTTTCATATCATAAAACCAGACTTTATCTGTATCGGCATGTCCGGTTTTTGTAAATATTAATACAGCAGTTGAAACTCCTGCATAAGGTTTGAATACTCCTGAAGGCATGGATATAACTGCTTCCAGGCGATTGTTTTCAACTAACTCTTTACGGATTGCTTTATGAGCTGTAGATGAACCAAATAATACACCATCTGGAACTATGCAAGCACATCGACCACCTGTTTTCAGCATTCTGAGAAACAACGCAACAAACAGTAGTTCTGTCTTTTTTGTTTTACATACCTTCAACAAGTCTGCTGACACAATGTCATAATCCAAACTTCCTTTAAATGGTGGATTCGCCAAAATCAGGCTATACTTTTCTTTGTCCGGATTTTGATCGCTTAAACTGTCTCTGTATTCAATGAATGGATTAGCAATTCCGTGAGCCATCATATTCATTGCTCCAATACGCAGCATGGTTCTGTCCATATCAAATCCATGAAACATATGATTCATGTAATGGTCTTTGTTTTGACGATTGAAAAGTACCTCTTCTTTGCGTTTTTTTCTTAAATATTCTCCTGCACCAACTAAAAAACCAGCAGTACCACAAGCTGGATCACAAATAATATCATCTGCTTTTGGTTCTACTAATTCCACTATCATATCAATAATATGTCTCGGTGTACGAAATTGTCCTGCAACTCCTGCACTGGCTAATTTTGACAACAGATACTCATAAACATCACCACGTATATCTGCATCTTTTAACTGTGCCATTTGCTCATAAATTCCATCCAGAGTATTAACGATTTTATCCAGCATCAATGGCGTCGGAATCTTAAAGATAGCATCTCCCATATATTTTGCGTATGCGCTGTCTTTATCTCCATGCAAACTTTTTATAAATGGAAATACCAGTTCTTGCATAACGGAGTACATTTTTTCTGCCGGAAAGTCACGGAACACACTCCATTTTAGCTGATTTCCATCTACGATTCTGTCTCCGATTGTTACATCACCTTCAAAAATACTTTTATAAGGGATTCCTAACATTATCGACTCTTTTATATGAGTTGTATCCGCTGCATCTAAATCATGAATAAACATAAGATAGGTCATCTGCTCAATTACATCCAGGGGATTACTCAGACCTCCGGCCCAAAAGATATCCCACAACCCATCTATTTTATTTTTCAGTTCTCCTGTTACCAAAATATTTCCTCCCGCTAAAATTCTTTTCTGAATTTTCAATCTGTTTTGTGTATTAATATAACATATCTGTCATTTTTTCTCAATACACCTGGTTTTCTTCTGATATTTCATTGGTTTATTTTTGCATCTGCCTCCCGATCCACTCCATGATCACATCCACCACATAGTTCTGCTCTGTTTCTGTCATTTTTCTTCCCTTTGGGATGTGATGCCATTTTTCCAGGCAGCTTCGACAGCAGGTTCCTGTAGCATGCTGAGCCACAAATACAGGATGACCGCGCATCGGAGTCTGCTTTCCATCGTTTTTCGGCTCTGCAGGTGCCAGACGATCTCTGATGAAGTCTGCGGCATGGCTTCGTACAGTATCCATTCCCTTTTCCATTACATAATGTTTATCGTTTGCCTTTAACGTAAAGCTGCTGCGGAATTTGGACTGGGAAAGACGTTTCCATAAATTTCCTTCGTAAACAGCCGGAGTTTCCGATACCATAGAGGGCTGGATGCTGTTTTTGTATACGATCATTTTTTCTTTTTGCACCGGATTATGGTTTTGTGAAGATACTCCGTCGTTCTCTTCTTCCCCTTCTATCAGCTTTTTCGCCAGTTCTACTGCCACCGCCCGTGATTCTTCGCTTTCCGGCTTTAGTCTCTGTGACAGCTTTGTATTTCTTCCTGCTGTTGTTTCGTTGCGGATGGCATAAAATACAGCTTTCTTTTCGCCGATCAGCACAAGGATCTTTTTCGCCCTTGTAACTCCTGTATAAAGCAGATTTCTCTGGAGCATGACAAAATGGCTCATAGTAAAGGGCATGACTACAATGGGGTATTCGCTTCCCTGGGCTTTATGAATGGTCACAGCATAGGCTAATGACAATTCATCCAGTTCTGTTATATCATAAACCACTTTCCGCCCGTCAAAGTCCACTGTCAGTTCCCGTTCTTCTGTATCCACCTTGCATATGTTCCCAATATCACCGTTAAATACTTCTTTTTCATAATCATTGCGGATCTGCATTACTTTATCCCTCAATCGGTACTGTGTACCGCCTCTGCGCAGACAAATGTCTGAAGGATTCATGGCCGCCTGGAGCACCTGGTTCAGGTTGACTGCACCGCATTCCCCGCGCTGCATGGGTGTCAGCACCTGGATATCCTGAATGGGATCCACATGATAATACCTTGGCAGGTTTTCTTTGCAGTACTGTACCAGTGTTGCCACCACCTCTTCATTATTCTCTTTTTCTGCAAAGAAGAAATCGGACGATTTTCCTCCCCGCATATCAATGGCTTCTCCTTTATTGATCCGATGCGCATTCATGATGATCCTGCTTCCCTGAGCCTGACGGAAGATCCGGGTCAGGCGCACCACCGGGATACGGCCGGAATCGATCATATCCCGAAGCACATTTCCGGCTCCTACGCTGGGGAGCTGGTCAATATCCCCTACCAGGATCAGCGTCATATGTTCCGGGATCGCTTTTAACAGATTATACATCAGCATGATGTCGATCATGGAACATTCATCCAGTATCAGCACATCTCCCTCTAAGGGCTTGTCTTCGTTTTTCTGATAGCCTTCCGGCGGTTTATACTCTAACAGCCGGTGAATGGTCTTTGCCTCCATGCCTGTTGCCTCTGCCATTCTCTTTGCTGCCCGTCCCGTAGGCGCTGCTAAAAGGATCTTATATCCGGCCATCTGATACGCAGATATGATTCCCAGAGTGGTGGTGGTTTTTCCTGTTCCAGGACCTCCGGTAAGGATCATGACTTTGGAGGAAATAGCCGTTTGAATGGCCTGCAGCTGGATCTCATCATATGTGATCTCTGACTGGGACGTTACTTTTTTCATGGTGATTTCCGGGTCTATGGTGATCTTCTGTCCTACCAGCAACAGATGGATCAGTTTTTTCGCACAGCCTGATTCAGAAAAATAATAAGGCGGCAGATAAATCCCTTCTTCATCCTGTATCACATCTTTTGAACGAAGCATTTCATCCAAAGTTACTTCGATTTCCCCCTCTTCTACTTCCAGAAGCTCTTTTGCCTTTTTTACCAGCTGCTCCCTTTCCCCATAGCAGTGACCATTTTCCGCCAATTTATTTAAGGTATAAAAAATGCCGCTGCGCAGACGGACAAATTTTGTCTTATCAATACCCATTTTCTCCGCAATGGAATCGGCTGTTTTAAATCCGATCCCCCAGATATCATCTGCCAGGCGGTACGGATTTTCTTTTACTATAGAAATACTTTCACTTCCATAGGTTTTATATATTTTGGTAGCATGAGAAGTGCTGACTTCATTGCTCTGTAAAAAGAGCATGATATTTTTGATCTCTTTCTGGTCTTTCCAGCTGGTTTTGATCCGTTCTACCCGTATTTTTCCAATTCCAGGGACTTTGATCAATTCTTCCGGTGTTTCATCAATGATATCTAATGTATCTTCACCGAATTTTTCTACGATTTTTCGCGCAAAAACAGGTCCGATCCCTTTGACAAGACCGGACCCAAGATATTTTTCAATTCCATAAACAGTTGCAGGAAGTGTTTCTTCAAACTTCTGGGCGCAAAACTGCCTGCCGTATTTTGCGTCCACTTTCCAGAAACCTTCCAAAGACAGGACAGAGCCCACATGGGTATCTGGCATAGTGCCGACTACGGTTACCAGATCGCTGTAGTTTTTCACTGCGCATTTTAAAACCGTATAGCCATTTTCCTCATTTTGATATGTAATACGCTCCACAACACAGCGCAGATGCTCCATGTATTCTTCTCTCCTTTATATTCCGCTTATGTATTTTTAACAGCCAAATAATTTCGCTGTTTTTTCCATTCTTTCTGCAATAGATACTCCAAATGGGCAGCGTGACTCACATG
This sequence comes from uncultured Clostridium sp., assembly GCA_900543885.1. Classification (GTDB taxonomy): domain Bacteria; phylum Bacillota; class Clostridia; order Lachnospirales; family Lachnospiraceae; genus Enterocloster. The sequence continues at coordinate 60,142 of UQTA01000012.1, read as the reverse complement.
CATGACAGCCGACACACTCAGATGCTTTATGCTCTAACAGTTCATAGTGGGACTGTACGGTTGCTGGTACTGTTGGCTGCATAGTTGCCAGATCATAAAATTTATTGATCATGGCAATATCCAGATTTGCCACACATGGCTTACAGTGGCCGCAGTAGGTACATTCACCCCGGTAAGAATGAAATGGTGCATTGGCGATCACAGATGCATAGTCTTTTTCTTCTTCAGAAGCATTTTCATATGCCACCGCCTGGTCTACCTGGTCCTTTGTGTCATAGCCGCACATAATGGAACAGACTGCCGGACGGGTCAATGCATAGTGGATACACTGTACCGGTGTCAGACTTACACCAAATGGAGAACGTTTTTCATCAAATAATCTTCCTCCCGCGAAACCTTTCATAACCGTGATTCCTACATCATTCTGTTCACAGATCTTATATAAATAAGCCCGGTCTGGATCCGTTCCTTTTAATTTCTCTTCAAATTTATCCGCAAACATAGTTTCAATGTTTTCACTGGCCGGGAGCATATCAAATGCCGGATTGATACTGAAAAGGATCATTTCCACAAAACCGGACTGTGCTGCTTTTGCTGCTACTTTTGGGTTATGGGAACTCATACCGATGTGGCGGATCACACCACTGTTTTTTAATTCCATTACATAATCCAGGTAGTCAGAATGAAGGATATTTTCCCATTCTTCTTCGGAATCTACATAATGGATCATACCCAGATCAATGTAATCGGTCTGCAGTCTCTTTAACAGATCTTCAAATGCTGGACGCACATATTTCATATCTCTGGTGCGGAAATACTGTCCGTCTTTCCAGGTAGAACCAATATGTCCCTGGATATACCACTGACTGCGGTTTTCCTTGATCCCTTTTCCAATAATATCTCTGGATTTGGGATCTGCCATCCAGCAGTCTAAAATGTTGATGCCTTTTTTTAAATATACCTCCTACTGTCTGCTGACGCAGACGGATCCCTCGTTAATGGCTTGAAAAAAACAAATGTCTGCTTCGCAGCCGCTTGTTTTTTTCGGCGCTCTTTAGATTATAACACACAAATAAGGAGTCGTCTACGCGGCTCCTATTCCCGTCAGAATCCAATATCCCACTCCCAGCAGCCAGCTAATTCCTATACCATATAAGATCACAGGACCGGCAATGGTAAATATTTTTACACCGATACCGAAAACCTGACCTTCAGAGCGAAATTCTATGGCCGGGGCTGCCACAGAATTGGCAAAACCGGTGATGGGCACCAGGGCACCGGCTCCGCCAAATTTTACCAGTTTCTGGTAAATGTTAAGACCTGTACATAAGACACTTAAAAATACCAGGATAATAGAAGTCCAGGTTCCTGCTGCCTCTGCTTCCAGATCCCACATGTAAGTCACCCAATTCATAATAAACTGCCCCAGAACGCAGATCAACCCGCCTGTGAGAAAGGCCTTTCCCATAGAAACCCACACATTGTGGACCGGGGTGATCTCTTTAATGTAGTCCGCATATTTTTTCTTATCGATTTCCATATCGTTTCCTCTTCTTTCCACTTTCATCCATCCATCACTTTTTTCTGTATTCTCCGTGCTTATCCTGCTGCCATCCCTTTCCAGAAATACAGCAGGGAACCGCCGCATTTTCCCGCTGCAATGGCAATAATCAGCCAGGGAAGTCCCACCGACAGTCGTATCCTTCGTGAAAATGTTGGAAGCGCCTTTAAAGTTTCCGCCAGTGACATGGCAAGACAACCGGTAAATATCCCTACGCTGATGCTCCCTGTAAAAAGAAATATCTGCCCGAATATCTCTCCCAATGGAAGCCTTATCTTATATAGCTCCATGATATTTCCCAATACTCCCCCAAGAATGATCATATTTTCATAGAGCATGATATGCTTTTTTGTTTGTGTTTTTCCGATCAGACGTACAAAAACACCAATGATCGCCAGAAATGCATACACTCCCGCTGCAATGATTCCCCCGGAGCACAGGCCGAAAAAGAGAAGAAAGACATTTTTAATCCACATCAATCTCTTTCTCCTTTCTTCCTTTCTGGTCGATCAATGTTTTGCATATATTTTCTTCATACAGGCGCATTTCTACTTCCAGCGGTGTTGGATCTGTGTTTAGTTTTTTCACTGCAATATGATTAAAAAACACTAAAATCCCGATAGCAAGCCCCACACTGTAACCTGCCTCCATCAGGCCAAAACCATCCGAAGGCCGTCCCATAACCTGAAAGTATACCTGTCCCAGTACATCCCCTACATTTACGTCATTATTAAAGGTCATAATAGCAAATGCCGCCCCAAAGAAACTGACCAGACATACAAAAATAGTTTTCAGCCACTGCCAGCATAATTCCGATGCCTTTGGAGGCTTGTAGGCAATAATAAAATCCGATTCCCCCAGATTGTTTACCTCAATCGACGGATCTAAAGCCTCTAACATCTGCACTATTTCCAGAGCACTCATCACATACCGTCTGGCCTCTTTTTCAGGGATACTCTTCACCTTCAACGCCCTGCATTTGCTTAAGATCACCTTATCCCGGCAGGTTACTTCCCCTACATCTTTTAAAAACACATCTCTGCGGCGGATCTCCGTGATCTGATTTAACTGTATATAAACTGTCTGACTCTGGCTGCTGCTTGTCTGGCTCATAAAGCTTTGCTCCGCCCTTCCTTTTCTTCTGCCAACAAGCTGAACGGTGCTGGCGCATATGCCGGGATCCCTGTTTCTGCCATGTTATAATAAGCTGTTACATCATTTTCAACCAACAGGCCTTCTTTTTCGTGATCTGGCGCTTTCATCTTCCAGAACAGATATCCCGTTATCACACCTGCCAAAAGCAGCAGGAAAATAAGAATTGCTTTCACGCTTTTCATTTTCATCAGGCTCACATCCTTTCATGTACAGTAACTAGAATGTACCTTTTTTTCATTTTTATTCGTTTTTTCCATTCTCCTTTATCTGCCTGTTTTATCCTTCAAAACGCTTTCTCAATTCCTTTAAACACTTTTTTTCAAGACGTGAAACCTGGACCTGAGACACCCCCAATACCTGGGCCGTTTGTGCCTGGGTCTGATTATAGAAATACCGGCAAAGGATCAGCTGTTTCTCCTGAGGTTTAAGGTTTTCCATGACCTTTTCTAAAGCAAGTCTGTTTAACAGCTGTTCCTGAGCTGCACTTTTTTCTTCCAGCTTGTCCATTAAGATCCCCTTCTCTCCTTCTGTGGCGCTTAAGGGTCTGTAAATAGATTCTACCTGGGCACCTGCCTCCAGAGATGCCGCTACTTCTTCACTGCTTACTCCAAGTTCTCCTGCAATTTCTTCTACGGTTGGATCTCTGCCGTAAGCTTCCCCCAGCTGTTCCTTTAATGCAAATACCTTTACCGCCAGTTCTTTTAGGGAACGGCTTACCTTGATCATGCCGTCATCCCGCAAAAACCTTCGGATCTCGCCTGTGATCATTGGTACCGCATACGTGGAAAACCGTACCTGATACTGCAGATCAAACTTGTCAATAGCCTTTAAAAGTCCGATACTTCCAATCTGAAACAGATCTTCCTGTTCATATCCGCGGCCTGCAAAGTGCTTTACAATACTCCACACAAGCCCCAGATTTTCTGTTACCAGCCTGTCTCTGGCTGTTTTATCCCCCTGGTGAGCCAATTCTATCATTTTCAGGGTTTCATCCATATGGCTCACCTTCTAATATGTTTTTTCATGGTCACGGCCGTTCCTTTTCCCGGTTCTGACTCAACAATAACTTCATCCATAAAGGCTTCCATAAATGAAAATCCCATACCGGAGCGTTCTCCGGTCGTGTCCGTTGTATATAAAGGTTCCATGGCCTTTTTCACATCCGGGATACCCATTCCCGTATCTGTCACAGAAACGATCAGCGTTTTATCTGCCGGATCTGCCGTCAGATCCAGAAATATCTTTCCCGCCGCCTCCCCATAGCCATGGATAATGGCATTGGTCACCGCTTCTGATACGGCTGTTTTCACATCCTGGATTTCCTCCAGTGTAGGTTCTAACCGGCTCATAAATACAGCTGCCACCACTCTGGCAAACTCTTCATTTTTAGAATGGCTTTCAAATTCCAGACTGACATGTTCTTTCTGGCCATTTTGTTCTTTTTGTCCAACTCGTCCATTCTGTTCCTTCTGTCCTTCCACTTTTTCCATCCTCCTGCTTCTATAAATTTCCCAGAGCACTTTCACGGTCTTTAAAGCCCCGGATCAGCCGTACCAGACCACCCATTTCAAGGATCCGCAGCACTCTTGGACCTGCACCGTAATAAGTAACTGTACCTCTGCTGGCTGCCATCTGCTTATAACGATTTAATAAGACTCCGATCCCGGAAGAATCCATAAATTCCGTTTTTCCAAAATCGAAGATAATGCGATTGATATAATTTTCATCCAGCATCAGATCCGTGTCACGCTTTAAGTCACGGCAGTTATGGTGATCCAGTTCCTTTGGCATATGTATCAATAATGTGTCGCCAAAGGCTTCGTAAGTTATTTTTGTCTGTTTCATGTTTCTTAGCTCCTCCTTGTAATGATATTATGGATATCCGCCATAAGTCTGCACACGCGCTGTCAGCTCATTATTTGTGCATACAGGCATAAAAAAACAGAGAAAAGGTAGTTATTCTTTTCTCTGCTGTATAAATTGAAACTCTATAGCTCTAATATCCCCTGGCAGCCGCCGCCCTCTGGGCATACTCAGAATCACCGTGTTCTCCAACGATCTTGTCGAACATAGCATTGGCATTTTCTGTATCACCTGATTCCTGATACAGACGGCCTACATAGAACATGGCTTCCGGATTATCCGGCTGGATCTTTAAACTGGCCTGGAAATAATCCATAGCCTGGGTCTTATCACCGCCGTTCCACAGCTGCAGTCCCTGCTGTACCAGACTCTGATAGATATTTCCTGCCATATCCTGACGGATATTGTTTATAATTCCCTGAATATTCTCATCTTCGATCATATCAAAGCTGGCATCTGCAAAGGTCTTTGCAGCTGTTACCAAATCCCCGGTACGATAATACTGAAGTACCCAGATCAGACTCTGATACTGAGCCAGCACGCTGGTATTTCCTGTTGTCAGCTCGTCCAGCTTTTTCTGCACTTCTTCCTTCTGGGCAGTCAGTTCATCATTTTTCTGCTGCAGCGTATCATTCTGCTGGTTCGCATTATTTAACTGCTGCATATAACCGATCAGTTCATCATCCCTGGTACGGTTCAGGCTGCTTTCTCTTGCAGGAAGCACCAGCACATAGAAAGCAAACAGGCCCAGGATCAGACCGATAATAATGTGGAACACGGTAGAAAGTCCTGTATTTTCTTTATACGTATTCGGGATAATAACATCATCATCCTGCATCTGCCTGTGGGAAAATGCCTTGATCATCTTTCTCTTTTCTGCATCTGCACGTCCTGTATTCTGTTTTACAAGGGACATATAGTACAACGCCTTGGGATTGCTCTTGTCAATCTGTAAGATTTTAAAAAGAGACCTTCCCGCCTTGTTATAATCTTCCCGCCGCATATATAAAAGGGCTAACAGAAGGTGGGCCTTTACAAAATGAGGCTTTGCAGCAACCACTCTGGCCAGCTGCAAAATTGCCAGATCGTCACTGCCGTTCTGTGCATGCCACAGAGCCTGGTTAAATGTCTTTACATTCTGGCTTTCTGCCTCTAACTGCCCCGGCTTTCGCTGGATCTCATCTAAATAGTGGTCTGCCAGATTATTTTCCGGCTGTAAATTCAAACTGATGACCCACTGTACCAGTGCATCTGCCACTTCCCCGTTTTCATAATAAATCAAACCTAATAGATTTCTGGCATCTGTCTGGTACTTGGAAAAATGCAGGCTTTTTTTCAGGCACTGGGCTGCACCGGAAAGATCCCGTATTTTCGCCTTTTCCAGACCCAGATTATAATAGCTGTTGGCTATCTGTCTGTTTTTTGCTGCAATATCCATCATCTTTTACTTCCGTCTCTTTCCTTGATCAGTTCCATCATAATGTCCGTCATATCCGTCAGGTCGCTTTTTACAATGGCATCTTCCACAGCCTCTACATCCAGACTTGGTTTAAAACGCTCTATTTCTTCTTCAAAATCGATCACTGTGTCTTACTCCTTTCTCCCACCAGCTGTACTTTTAACTCTCCGATCAGATACAGAGAACCTGCGCAGAATAAAAGATCTTCTCCTGCTGCCTGTTTCATCTGCCTGATAGCAGTTTTCGTATCCTCAAAAGACACTACATGACAGGAAGCATACTTTCCAAAAACTTCTGAAAGTTTTCTGGCAGACAGTCCTCTGTCACTGTTCATATGTACCACACCAATTCCCTGCCAGTCAAGACCTTCACAAAGTTCTTTTGCCATCGTCTCATACTCTTTATCTGCAACAGCCGCAAAAAGAAGCCATACTTTTTTACCGGTTCTTTTCTGAACTTTTCCTGCTGCCTGGACAAATGCGGCAATTCCCCCCGGATTATGAGCACCATCCAGATATATATTTTCTGCTGCTTTTTCCATCCTTCCAGGCCAGCGGGCTGCTTTGATCCCGCTGCTGATCACTTCATCTGTCAGTTTTTCAAACACGCTTTCAGACTTTTGAAGAATGCGAAGAGCTGTCACTGCTAAAAATGCATTCTGAGCCTGATAAGGTGCTTCAAATGGAACAGTCAAAACAAGACCTGACCGCCCATCGATCTGTCCAGAACTATCCTTTTCCTTGAGATAAAGGCAGTCCTTTTCCTCTTCCCTTCCATCCATTACATCATAAAGACGGTCAGACACCGGAAAACAATCTGCTTCTAACTCCTTTGCCCTGGTTCTCATCACAGCTGCAGCTTCCGCATCTGAATCATCAAACACTACGGGAACATGGGCTTTGATAATACCGGCTTTCTCCGAAGCGATCTGAGAAATGGTAGTCCCCAGATACTGCATATGGTCTTTGCTGATGGATGTGATCACACAAACAGCAGGTTTTTCCAATACATTGGTAGCATCTAAACGGCCTCCAAGACCGGTTTCGATCACCATGATATCTACCTTTTCTTTTTCAAAGATCACCATCGCCATATAAAAAAGGAACTCAAAAAAAGTAGGATGACAAAACCCCTTTTCCATCATGGTCTCTGCCTCTTTTTTTACTTCTGCGAAAGCCTCTTCAAAGGTTTCTTTTTCCACTGGCTCGCCATTTATAAGAAAGCGTTCCCGTATTTCCACCAAATGGGGGGAAATAAAAGTTCCTGTACGAAATCCGGCTTTTTTTAATACAGAAGTCATAAAGGCACACACGGAACCTTTTCCATTGGTTCCGGCCACATGAACTGCAGGGATCTTCCGGTCCGGTCCGCCCATCTGGTCTAAAAATATCCTGATATCTTTTAAAGAATTTTTCTTGTTGGCCCACATGGGGATCTGGTTAAGATATGCTTCTGCATCCATTTCTTCCATATTTTCCCAATTTCCTCCTACCTGTACTATAAAGTTCCAAGGTCAAAAACCCTCTTGCAAACAGGCCCTGCTATCATACTATACGAATTTTACAGAGTCTGCAACTCTATCTTTCCCCATTTTTTCGACTTAAAATAACATCTGGTACCTGTGCCAGTACAATAGCAGAAAACATCAGCACACATCCAAGGATCTCTCTTCCTGTCAGCTTCTGTCCTAAGATCAGCCAGCCTGCAAGTACGGAAATGCTGGATTCCAGGCTTAAGATCAGAGAAGCACTTGCAGGATTGACCCCCTTCTGTCCTACGATCTGTAAGGTATAGCCCATACCACAGGACATAACACCTGCATACAGGATTGGTTTCCATGCTGCAAGGATCTGGGTAATATGAGGTTCCTCAAACAAAGCCATACAGATCAGAGAAATCGTGCCGCTGACCAAAAACTGGATGCAGGACATCTTCACTCCATCCACTGCCGGTGAAAAATAGTCAATGAGCATAATATGTATGGAGAAAATGAAGGAACAGATCATAATAAGAAAATCGCCCTTCTGGATTCCCCGATCGCTTCCTGACATGCAAAGCAGATACAGGCCTGCAACTGCAAGGACAACTGCCCCTGCAATAGCCGGACTGCATTTTTTTCCAAGAAACAGACTTAAGATCGGTACAATGATAATATAGCAGGCAGTGATAAATCCAACTTTTCCCACACTTGTATACAAAACACCAAACTGCTGGAAGTTAGTTGCAATACAAAGGGCAACACCACAGCAGATACCGCCTAAAATAAGGGTTTTTCTGTCTCCCGGTGCTTTATAGTCTTTCCCCTCTGCCTTCTTTTTACGGTCCAGGACCAGGATCACAGGGACCAGTACAAGACCACCAATAATGCTTCGCACGCTGTTAAAAGTGAAAGGACGTACATAATCCATTCCTACACTTTGGGCAACAAAGGCAACTCCCCAGATCGTAGCTGTTAAAAGTAATATAAGTGCATTTTTCAGTTTCATTTTTAATAACCCTATACTATTTTCTTATGTAATATCGTAATACAATAATGCTTATTTTCCAAAATCCTGGTCCGCAGGAAGGACTGCTGTCACATGACTGACTGCTATCACATCTCTTCGCACATAGCTTTTATTAAAAGCCTGGGTGATCCGCGCCATAACAGCTTCGCAGTTTTCATAGGTAGCTGCAGGAATGAGAACCACATACTGGCTCACACTGTAGCGTGAAAAAATATCACTGGCACGCAGAGAATTCTGGATCACCATTTTCATCCGTTCCGCAGCCCGGCATAATACATCCGGCTTCATTTTATCCCCTTTGGACCGCTTTATGCTGAGCAGACACAAATACACCGAATCTCCGCTTCTGGACACGGTCCTGCGTTCCAGCCAGAACAGACGTTTAAATACCGAATACTCACACTCATAGGCTCCGTAATGATTTTCTTCGGTCTTATCTTCTGCTGTTTCCGGATCCGATAATTCTGTAGTAATATCATCAAAAGATTTCGGTTCTTCCAGATGGCTGGTACTTATCAGATGATACAGTTCCTTAAACTTATCAGAAGGCGTGATCTGTCGTTCTTTATAAAACTTTTCCATTACCATAAGATAACGATTTAAAGCTGCTTCCACCTGTCCCATATAGTAAAGAGTCAGGATCTTGCAGCCCTCAAACTCTTCCTGGTATTCATAAATGCTTAAACCTGTGTCTGCCGTCTCCTCAGCCTCTTTGTACTGTCTTGTTTCAAGAAGCCACAGACATGCTTTTCGTACCAGTTTCTTATAAAGACTGCGGCAGTGCTCTCTTTTTTCCATTACCCAGGTAACACTGCCTGCTCCTGGAAGAAATTCTCCCTTATAAAGAGCGATCGCTTCTTTCCACTGTTCTTTCCCGGCTTCCATGTCAAAATCTTCCCTTAGACACAAGCCGCTTAAACGCTCAAATTCTTCTGCATCCACCTTCATGTCCCAGTCCGGATTCCAACGGTAAATCCCCTTACTGCTGAGAACCATAGCTGCTGCCGGAAACCCGGCTTCTTCTAACAGGCGGCGCACACGGAATATCAGTGTTTTTAAGGCACCATAAGGATTTTCCTCGTCTTTATCCTGCCACAGCATCTGATAGAGTTCTGCCACACCCAGATCACGTTCTCTGTTTAGAATAAGATAACTTAAAAGATTCCAGACCTTTTTAGAACGGTTCTCATCATCCCGAAGACACAGGCCTTCAAAAGAAAGAGCAAAACCGCCAAAAGTATCCAGACTTCCTTTCTCTTGTGCTCCCATCCTTCATTCCTCCCTGATATTACTCTCAAAATTTCAGGATCCATCCTACTTGGCAAAACGGTCCGAAAGGCATATAGACTGCCATCCGGGCCGTTTTCATTTACAGAACCTTACTTTTCAAGCTGTGCCAGACGCTCTTTTACCTGCGCCATCATCTGTGTATATTTCTCCAGTTTTGCTTTCTCTTCATCAATCTTAGCCTGAGGAGCTTTGCTTACAAATTTCTCATTTCCAAGCATAGCGTGAGAACGCTTTAATTCGCCTTCCAGACGTTTTTCCTCTGTCTTTAAGCGCTGAACTTCTTTTTCAATGTCAACCAGCTCTGCAAATGGCATGTAAATAACTGCTTTGTGGATCACAGCAGAAACTGCATCTTCACCGATACCAGCCTTATCCTTCTGAAGGATCACTTCACCGGCATAGCCTAAGGATGCGAAGAAGCTGCGGCTGTTCTCAAAGATCTTTAACACAGCATCATCTTCAGATACCACGTAAACAGTTGCCTTCTTGCTCGGCGGAACATTCATGGAAGTACGTACATTTCGGATGGCTCTTACTGCCTCTTTAATGGTCTCAGTTGCCTCATGTTCTGCTTCAAATGCCCACTCTTCCTTGTATACAGGCCAATTGGAAAGCATAATGGTCTCTTCCTCTTCCTGTAAGTTACAGAAGATCTCCTCTGTGATAAATGGCATAAATGGGTGCAGCAGCTTTAATGCCTGGATCAGTACGTTCTTTAAGGTCCAGATAGCTGCAGCCTTGGTCTCATCTGCTTCATTGTACAGTCTTGGCTTCACCATTTCAATGTACCAGTCACAGAACTCTTCCCAGATAAAGTCGTATACTTTCTGCAGAGCGATACCTAACTCATACTTATCCAGATTCTCGGTAACATCCTTTGTAAGAGCATTTACCTTGGAAAGGATCCACTTATCTGCCAGTGTCAGATCTTTTTCTGTTACGCCGGAAACATCTGCTGCCTTTTCAATATTCATCATAATGAAACGGGAAGCATTCCATACCTTGTTTGCAAAGTTACGGCTGTTTTCCACGCGCTCCCAATAGAAACGCATATCATTTCCAGGTGCATTTCCTGTGATCAGAGTCATACGCAGGGCATCTGCGCCATACTTGTCAATTACTTCCAGAGGATCAATACCATTTCCAAGAGATTTACTCATCTTACGTCCCTGGGAGTCTCTTACCAGACCATGGATCAGTACCGTATTAAATGGGCACTTGCCGGTCTGTTCGATACCGGAGAATACCATACGGATTACCCAGAAGAAGATAATATCATATCCTGTTACCAGTACGTCTGTAGGATAGAAATAATCCAGATCTTCTGTCTTATTTGGCCAGCCAAGGGTAGAGAATGGCCATAATGCAGAAGAGAACCATGTATCCAGTGTATCCTCATCCTGCTTAAAATGTGTCTTGCCGCATTTCGGGCAAACAGTGGGAGCTTCTTTGGCAACAACTACTTCTCCGCAATCCTGGCAGTAATAAGCCGGGATTCTGTGTCCCCACCACAGCTGTCTGGAAATACACCAGTCACGGATGTTCTCTAACCAGTGAAGATAGGTCTTTCCAAAGCTTTCCGGAACGAATTTTAACTGGCCGCTCTTTAATGCTTCAATAGCAGGTTTAGCCATTTCATCCATCTTTACGAACCACTGCTGTTTTACCATAGGCTCTACTGTGGTCTTGCAGCGGTCATGGGTACCAACGTTGTGGGAATGAGGAACAACCTTTACTAACAGGCCCATTTTATCCAGATCTGCTACCATGGCTTTTCTTGCCTCATAACGATCCATGCCAAAGTATGGTCCAGGTACATTGATGGTAGCGTCATCATTTAAGATAACGATCTCCTCTAAGTTGTGGCGTTTTCCAACTTCAAAGTCGTTAGGGTCATGAGCTGGTGTGATCTTAACGCAGCCGGTACCAAATTCCTTATCTACATATTCATCTGCAATTACCGGAATCTGGCGGTCTGTTAACGGAAGCTCAAGCATCTTTCCAACGATGTCTTTGTAGCGCTCATCCTCTGGGTTTACAGCAACTGCAGTATCACCTAACAGAGTCTCAGGTCTGGTAGTTGCGATCTCTACGAAACGTCCAGGCTCTCCTACTACCGGATAATTGATGTGCCAGAAGAAGCCATCCTGCTCTACGTGCTCTACTTCTGCATCTGAAATGGAAGTCTTACATACAGGGCACCAGTTTACAATACGGGAACCTTTGTAAATATAGCCTTTTTCATATAATTTGATAAATACTTCCAGCACTGCGTCAGAGCAGCCTTCGTCCATAGTAAAACGCTCTCTGTCCCAGTCAGCGGAAGATCCTAATTTGTGAAGCTGTTTTACAATACGGGTGCCGTATTCATCTCTCCACTTCCAGCATTCCTTTAAGAAGCCTTCTCTTCCCAGATCTGCCTTGCTGATGCCTTCTTCCTTCAGCTTGTTGATAACCTTAACTTCTGTAGCAATCGCTGCATGATCTGTACCTGGCTGCCATAATGCTTCATATCCCTGCATTCTCTTATAACGGATCAGGATATCCTGCATGGTATTATCCAGTGCATGTCCCATATGCAGCTGTCCGGTAATATTTGGCGGCGGCATAACAATGGTAAATGGTTTCTTGCTTCTGTTTACTTCTGCGTGGAAATATTTTCCTTTCAGCCATTTGTCATAGAGGCGGTCTTCAATTTCCGCCGGATTGTAGGTCTTTTCCAGTTCCTTCATCTGAATTCTCCTTTTTTAATATATCCTCTCGCAGTTTTTTCAACTGCAAGTACATAAAAGATTCCAAAGGTACATTAACATACAAAAAGCCCTCTGCATCCCAAACAGGAAGCAAAGGGCGACTGTATCGCGGTACCACCTTTGATCTAACCGGCATATAAAGACATCCGGTCATCTCACGGAATACGAAAACATACATCTTTTTCGTACTCTCTCCCTTAACGCGGGCTAACGAAACAGGCTAATGTATCTTTCTCACCTGTCCGGCTCACAAGCTACCTTCCATTTTCAGGTTTTCCCAAGCAGCCTTTCAGCCAGTGAGCCGCTTTCTCTGAGGGTCTTAAAAATGTACTCCTCTTGTTCATCGCCTTTATCATATGTTTTCAAGCATAAATATTTTTCCTGATTTTGTCAAGAGCAAAGTTAAGTATAAATCAGTTACATCGACTTGCGAAGATTTACTGAGGTAATTTACATACATCGATCCACTGTTCAAAATCGCAGGACTTTTCCAGATCCGGGATGGACAGTTTCACAGCGCTGTTGCTGCTTCCGCAGGCCGGATACACTACATCAAAACGCTTTAAAGACTCATCTAAATATACCTTAACGCCTTCTTTAATGCCATAAGGGCATACACCGCCAACTTCATGGCCGATCATTTCAGAAACCTGGTCTACTGTCAGCATTTTCGCTTTTACACCAAAAAAGGATTTATATTTATGGTTGTCAATCTTTGCATCTCCAGCAGCCACAATAAGGATCGGGCCTTCCCCTGTTAAAAAGGATAAGGTTTTTGCAATGTGGGCCGGTTCACAGCCTACCGCCACTGCCGCCAGTTCTACCGTTGCGCTGGAAACATCAAATTCTTTTATGCGGTCTCCAAATCCTCTTTTTTCCAGGTACTCCTTTGCTGTCTGAAATGCCATATTATGCCTCCTGTTTTCTGTATTCCTTTTTCCATTTATCAATAAGACGGCCAGCACGTTCTAACTGACCTTCCGGATCCTGTTTCCACATGGCTCTCAGGGTTTTCAAGCCTTCCGCCTGACCTGCAATCACCTCAGCCTGTTCTAATCTCTGTTTCCACTCTTCCTTAAATTCCGGCTTAAATAATGCTTCGTAGCTTTCATCTATAACAAGCCCAGGCGCAAAACAGGTAAGAAGATAAATTTTTTCCAGGATCTGAGGATCTTCATTTAAACCAAAGGCCGTATTGTATGCTTTATAAGCCTTATGAAACTGGAACATCTGGGCATAGGCTGCGCCCAGGTTCTGGTATACTTCCGACCAGAAGTTCTTCTCTTTCTTCTTATTCTCCTCTATTTCGATCAGCTTTTCATAGCGCTGCACCGCTCTTCCATATTGTTTTCTGGAAAAGAGATAATCCGCCACTGCCTTTTCATAAGCATGTTCCGGCAGATTCCGGTAAGAAGCTGCTGTCTGTTTGAATTTCTGAGCTTCTTTTTCCGTGTAATAATCACATTCAGAAAGGAAAAGATATAAGGCCTCTTCCGGTTTTCCGCCTGCTTCTACCAGCTTTTCCATACGGCCTGCCAAAAATCCCAGTCCCAGTTCATTTTTAATAAAAGAAAACAATGAGGCATCTGCGAAATCATTCATCACCAGTAATGGATGATGATAGATCACATAACAAAGCTCCTGGGAAGAATAAATATGGATGCCCAGTACTTCGATATAAAAGGGATGTTTGACTCTCTCCCTTCTGCAAAGCAATAAACTCATAGGATCACCTCTTGTCTGATAACGGTATCAGTAGCCGGAAACAATTCCCCAAATCCCTTATCACGGATCACCACTGCCATGGTATTTTCATCTGTAAAACCAATATTCATCTGGATCCTGGTGGTCCGCTCCGGGCGCTTTGGAAAGCCGGTCAGAGGCACGGAAACGACCCGTTTCTTTCTGGAATCTAGGTGGGAAATGATAAATTCAATTTCTTTCTGATCATCCAAAATAAGTTCTAACGAGCTCTTGGATTCATACCAGTTATCCCCATAGGAAGCAACTGCCAGCATGATCTCTTTTCCAGCCCGCATTACCTTTAAAGCCACCTCTGCCTTTAAACGTCCTTCACAGACAAATACATAGGGAAATTCCGTTCCCTGCGTCAGATAATCTCCTGCTTTAATGGCTGCACCTCTGGAAAATAATACATTTTCCACAAATACTCTTCTGCGGTTGCAGGCAAGCTTCATAAAACCGGTGGCCCAGTCCTGACGTTCAAATCCTTTTCCTGTAAGGAATACTGTAGAAAACAGCTTTTTCTCCAGTAATTTTTCTCCGCAGGAGCAAAGGATCTGATCTGCCAGTTTACATCCAGAAGGAGAATCCAGGATATCCAGATCAAAGGCTTCCTCCTGATTCTGGGCTTCTGCCTGAACCATATTTCGGCGCATGCCTCTTTGCACTTTCATTTCATAATAACAAAACCGGTCTTCCGATAACTCAAATAAGCCCACCTGATTGCTCCAGAGTTCTTTTCTCTGGCTTAATACATAATAGGCAAAACTTTCTGTATGACTGATCACGTGGACCCGGTCTCTGGGAATATTCATATAATCCGCACAATACATCAGACAATCTGTCACTCTCGCATCTGTTTTATGCATAGTGATCACAAGCTGAGCCACCTCTTCTGTATGAAATTCCTTAAAGGGATATTCTAACAGTTTTTTTAAAAATATTTTTAAAAGGTCCATTCCTGTATAGCAGATGCCGCCTATGGTAGAAGTACCGTCTTTGCGGACCATTTTCAGCAGTTTGTCTACAATAACTCCTTCTCCCAAAAGAGTGGCTGCATAAGCTTCTTCCCCTATAAGCCAGGTCTCTTTCTCTTTTCTGCGGCAGATCACCGTAGGAACTGTCCAGGACTTTTCTTTTTCATTGCAGCTGATCTGGGAATAATCATCATTCAGATCCAACCCTATTACAAGCCCTTCCATCTGTTATTTCCTCCGTTGTACTTCTATTTTCTCTCTGTTAAAGGATATTCACAATCCGCTTTCACTGCTTGCTTATAACACAAAGACTCCTTTATTTTACAGGAAATAAAATTCCTAAAGCCATGGATTTCTTCACATAGTCTTCCATTGCTTCTAAAAGTCCCTCTGCATCCTTTTTCGCCATTGCCTCTGACATCTGGTTCAGGCAGGCAAAACGGCTGTTCTCTCTTCCATCTATTTTCAGATCACAGGCCATACGTCCCTCTTTCACAAGGACCGCACCCTTTTCTCCCCGTTCATAGATCTGATATTCCAGTGTTTCTCCTTTAAATAAGGTCATTTCTTTTATGTAAATACCCTGATAGACCCGACGCATCTCTTCTCTTGTAAAATGCTCCTCCTGAGGAAGGATCCGCATTTCGATCCACGGTTGTCTGTTTTTATCCCCACGGTACTCAATCATCGTCTTATCCATAATATCTTCAGGAACAGACACCAGCCCTTCTAACTGCTTCATATAAGGGAATACCATTCCACTTTCTGTCAGAAAATTGATCATCATCTGGAGCTGTTTTCTCTCCTCTCCTGGGATCTCTGACTCCTGCTTTGCGTTATCCCCATAAAAACGGGTCAAAGCCAAAAGATAGATCGTAGGTATTTTTTCTTTGTTCATGCTGGCATTTACCGTATTCTTCAGATAACCGAAAATAGACTTATCAATGTCTTTTCCATCTAAGAAATACTGGATACATTTCTGGGTAAAATAAGCCTTGACCATGCTTTCTTTCGTCTGTTTCCGCTTCATGTAAAGATCAAAAACAGAATCAATCTGGGCACAGTTGCCTGTAAACAGCATCTGCGCTAACAAACGCTCTTCCAGATCATAAGTCTCTACATGGGCTCCTACCGCCTGGATCAAAATCTCATACATCCGGGCTGTGGTCCCATTATAATGTTCACAGAGATAGTCTAAGATCACACTGTCTGCCTTACCCGACTCAAACACCTTTTCAGCCAGATACAGCAGATGCTCATCCTGGTCGAAAAGCTGCTGAAGGATCATGCGGGTGCAAAGATCCAACAATTTTTCCGGATCAATATCATCGATCTGGTAATCCACCAGCATGTCATAGGCTTCCCGCAGATAATTGCAGCTGATCAGTATTTCGCTGATCTTCCTGCGTGTCTGGTTATCTAACAGGGATTTATCCATCTGCACCAGGAAAGTACAGCGGTCTTCTCCTTCTTCTGTTCCGGAAACTGCCTTACTGCAATAGTGATCCGTTATAAGGCCAAGGAGCTTTCTCTCGTACACCGGATTTAGCTTTAACTGACTTAAGGTATCCTCTAAAAGCAGTACTTCTTCTTCCGTTTCAATCCCCTTCTTCACCACACGCTCACAGGCACGCAGCTTAAGGATCGGATGATCCGGATATACCTCATAGCACCGGTCCAGCAGTTCCTTTTTATCCATAACAGGAAGTCTTCTGTGACTGATGTTTAAATAGCGGCCGCCATAAACATCCTGAAAGAACAACACTGTATTTTTAGAAACAACAGGCACATACGCTTCCCCTTTTTCCAGTGGAAATGCCTCTTCTTCTCCCAGTTCTTCACAGCGCACGATCACATATTTCATGGAGCTGTTTTCACATTTTACACGGCTGCAACACAGGACTCTTGGAAGGATAGCCGCCGTTTTTGTATCGATCATATCCTTATAGAGCATATGCTCATAAATAACTGCCAGACAGCTGTTCATCCGCCCTGCAAACAGCTGTTCCATGGCAAACTGCTCCATCTCCCGCACATAGGCCTGATAAATCTCAGAAGACGGATTTACAAACTGCAAAATATTCTTATAAAGAATGCTTCTGCTTCCCTTATCTAAAGATTTATCATAAGAGAAATACAGCAGCACTTCTTTTGGAAGAGCATGTCCATAGTCTTCCGGCAGAGAATACAGAAAATATTCATATAATCTGGTAAGATTGATGTGGGCTTTCATAGCCTTTTCATACCATTTAAACGAAGAGCCATCCCTGCGGTCTCCCCGGATGAGAAGGCTGCATAACGCCTCTAGTATTTTCATTTCCGGATATGTTTTATATAAACTTACCGCCAGACGTTCTAATAATTTATGATAATATTTTGTATTAGACAGAAATACCGCTGCCATCAAAGCAATCTCTTTGCTCAGCCAGTTATTTTTAAGGCCATTTAATAAAAGCTGTACCTCAAAATCACCCATTTTTACAAACAGATCCGGATACCTGTTTAAAAGTCTGCATGCTTCTCCATATAAAAACGGACTTCTGCATCCATGTCCGAACATGGAACGCATCTGCTCATACAGCTCCAATGGATTCTGAAGACAGGTCTTATCCGTTTTTACTAATAAATGAAACAAAAGGCCATCTGTTCTTTTCATTTCAGAAAGGAGTTTCCGTATGTAACGAGCCAGTCCCACACGTTTTTCCTCTGAAGGCTCATTTAAAAGTTCCAGATACTGATAAAAGCAGTACAGCTGAGGTCTTATATCCCTGCATTTTAAAATCGTATCTCTTACCTCCGAAAGAGCCAGAACAGCCGTATCGTTTCTGTCATTTTTCAAAAGCTGGTCTGCACGCCACAGGCGCACATCTGCATCTTCCGGAAATCTGGCACGAAGATTTTCTGTCTTTTTCATCAAAGTACTGTTTAATGCCGGATCTGCTTCTGGGGCAAATTCCTGGCGTAAAAGCAGATTTCTGTATTCGTACACAGATGCTTTATCTGCATTCTTCTTTTCTCTTCCATCCGTTCCCTGGGATCCTTTTTTCACTACCTCGATGGGAAGGATAAATTCCTGACGCAGGGTTTTTATACGCACAGCGCCAAAATTTCTTCCCACATGAAGATACTGAGGAAAGACCTGGTAATGGATCTGGCATTTATCCTGGTCAAACTCACGTGTAGTCACAGCATTTCTCTCAATAGAAAGAAAGCTTCCATCTGCCTCTACCTTGGCTTCTGCATATCCCCAGCCATTTGCAGTTAATTGGATCACACCTTCTACTACTGTTTCCGGAGCATCTAATACCTGCTTTGATACATCTGCCTTCAGTGAAACCGGCTCTTTTACCCGAAGAGCCACTAAAAACTCCTCTAAAAGATTGTTGCGTCCGTTTCGTCCCTTTAATCCTTCATAAATAGTCCTGATCTGCGCATCCTGCATAAAAGGCGCTTCTGTAAAATCCTGATATTCAAAAAGGCGAAGAGCCAGCTCCCAGTTTTTCTTTGCCAGAGCAGCAAAATCCCTGGGTGTTTTTAAACTTCTTAAATTTTCCGTTCTGGTTCCTGTCTGTATGCACAAAGAATAAGGAATCTCTTTCTCGCCTCCGTTTGTGACCAGGTAAAAAGATCCCTCTATCCTATCTCCATCCTCTAAATAGCGGGTGTCGATATCATATATAATGTGATTGCGAAGACCACCAAAGGCTTCGTTTTCAACTTTTATTCTCTCATTTCCGGTATAGACCAGTCCTTTAATATACAGGTCATTTCCGCTTTGAACGGAAAACTCTCCCCGCACGGACTCTCCCGGCGAAAGAACCCCTTCGATCCTCTCTGGTTTTATCACCAGCTCTGGCACGCTGCTGTCAACAATACCGCGGGCCAGGCGGTTGATCCGTTCTCTCATATACTACCACCTGTATCTTTATATGTCAGTTTCCTTAACATAATATGTTACAGTTCTGCCTTGCGAAGATTTAGCTCCAAAAGCACTTATGAAAACAAGTTTTCAACGCACTTTTGACCCTAAATCTTCGCAAGGCTGAACTGTAACCATAATATCACAATTCCTTCGGTTTTAAAAGTGAAATCTGTCTTGATTTAAAGAAGCAAACTTGTTATGATAGATAGGAATATTCAGAAATCTTTTTACGGAGTGTGAAATAATGCTTACGGAACCTATGACTTTATATAAACTGATGAACCTGTATCTTTTAAAACAGGTGAACTTTCCCCTTACCAATGCCCAGCTGACAAGTTTTTTTACAGAACATGATTATACTACCTATTTCACACTGCAGCAGGCGTTAAATGAATTAGAGGACGCCGGGCTGATCCACAAAGAAGCCAGCCATTCCAGTACCCGTTCCGATATTACAAAAGAGGGGGAAGAAACTTTAAACTTTTTTGGAAAAAACATTTCTCCTGCCATCATCAGCGATATGGACGAATATTTAAAAGAAAACAAATTCCGGCTGCGTGAAGAAGTAGGCACTACTGCTGATTTTTACAAAGGCACCAATCAGGACTACATCGTCCATTGTGAGGTACGTGAAAACAAGGCTGTTCTTATTGGACTGGATCTTTCCGTTCCTGACAAGGAACAGGCCGAAGCTGTATGCGGCGCCTGGAGGCGCAAAAGTCAGGAGATTTATTCTCACGTCATGCACACATTATTATCATAAACTCCATCAGCAAGTTCTCATTTGATAAAAAAGCACAGATTGCCGAAAACTTCTGCAATCTGTGCTTTTTTATTTCCATGTGCCTGCTAAAAACCTTCAGGCACCGGAAAGGCTTTATTACTCTTCTGTATTCTCTTCTGTCTGAGCAGCTGCATTCTCAGACACATCTGCAAGCGTATCCTCGATCAGCTTCCAGATCTCTTCTCTTCCCTGTTTTGTTTCAGCAGAAAACGGAATAATAATACCATCTTTTTCCATTCCAAGACCCTGACGCACGATCTTTACATTCTTCTGGATCTGGCTGCGATTGATCTTATCCAGTTTTGTGGCAATGATCACCGGATGGTAGCCATTGTAAATGATCCAGTCATACATCATTTTGTCATTGGCTGATGGTTCATGGCGGATATCAATGAGAAGAAATACCATTTTCAGCATAGCTGAATTTCTAAGATACCTCTCGATCATCTTTCCCCATTTTGCCTTGGCTTCTACAGAAACCTTGGCATAACCGTAACCAGGAAGATCTACATAATACAACTCTTTGTTGATATTGTAAAAGTTGATGGTCTGGGTTTTTCCAGGCTGGGAAGAAGTTCTTGCATAAGCTTTGCGGTTCATCAGGGCATTGATCAAAGAAGATTTTCCCACATTTGATTTTCCTGCAAAAGCGAACTCCGGCAGTGTATTGTCCGGAAGTTTGCTGGTAACACCGCAGACAGTTTCCAGATTTACATCTCTGATGATCATACAAACGCCTCCTTTATTACTTCATCCATAGTCTTTACATAAACGATCTCCAGACCCTTGGTGATCTCTTTTGATAATTCTGCCATATCCGGACGGTTCTTATCCGGAACCAGAACCTTCTTCATATGTGCCATTCTGGCTGCCAGGATTTTCTCCTTTAAGCCGCCGATTGGAAGTACTCTTCCCCGTAAGGTGATCTCACCAGTCATGGCAACTTCTGCTTTTACTTTGTGTCCTGTAACAGCAGATAACATAGCCGTAGCCATGGTGATACCTGCAGATGGGCCATCCTTAGGTACTGCGCCTTCTGGAATATGAATATGCAGGTCATGCTTTTCAAAGTAATCATCTGCAACTTTATAATCCGGGCATATAGAACGCACAAAAGTAAGTGCGATCTGGGCTGATTCCTTCATTACATCACCCATCTGGCCTGTCATCAGGAGATTGCCTTTTCCAGGCATCACATTTACCTCGATCTGCAAGGTATCGCCGCCTACACTGGTCCATGCCAGTCCTCTTACAATACCTACCTGATCTTCTTCATTAGCGTCTTCAAAAGAAACTCTCTCTTTTCCAAGATATTTTTCCAGATTTCCCTCGTTAATACGGATCGGTCCCTGCTTATTTTCCAGGTACTTTCTTGCGGCTTTGCGGCATACATCCCCGATCCTGCGCTCTAAATTTCGCACACCGGCTTCTCTGGTATAATTATGAATGATCTTTTCCAGGCTCTTATCGGAAAATACGATCTGCTGTGGTGTAAGTCCGTTACGCTCCACCTGTTTTCCTACCAGATAATCCTTTGCAATATGGAACTTCTCATTTTCTGTATAACTGTTGACCTCGATCAGCTCCATACGGTCAAGCAGCGGCCCCGGTATGGTCTGTGTGGTATTGGCAGTTGCAATAAACAGCACTTGAGAAAGGTCTACAGGAACCTCTACATAGTGGTCACGGAATTTCACATTCTGCTCACCATCTAATACTTCTAACAGTGCAGAAGAAGTATCACCCTTATAATCGCTGCTTACCTTATCGATCTCGTCAAGAAGCATCAGCGGATTGGCAACACCAGCCTGTCTCAATCCATCTACCAGACGGCCCGGCATAGCTCCTACATAGGTTTTTCTGTGACCGCGGATCTCAGCTTCATCTCTCACGCCACCAAGGCTGATGCGAACATATTTCTTGTTTAACGCCTTTGCCACCGATCTTGCAATGGAAGTTTTTCCCGTTCCTGGCGGGCCCACCAGACAGATAATAGGACTGGTACCCTTTTTGGTAAGGGAACGCACTGCCAGATACTCTAAAATACGCTCTTTTACCTTTTCCAGGCCATAATGATCCTCATTTAAGATTTTCTCTGCATGGCGGATATCCTCATTATCTTTAGAAGTCTTCTTCCATGGCAATTCCAAAAGAGTTTCTATGTAAGTCCGCAGCACATTGGCTTCCTGACTTCCTGCAGGCATAGTGCGGAAACGGCCGATCTCTTTTAACAGCTTTTCCTTTACCTCTTTCTCTGCTTTCAGCTCTTCTGTTTTCTTCTGATATTCATCTGCATCAGATAAGGGGTTATCTTCTCCTAACTCCTGGCGGATGATCTTCATCTGCTCACGCAGGATATATTCCTTCTGGTTTTGATCAATATCTGCTTTTACTTTTTCCTGAAATTCCTTTTTTATACGGTAAACTTCCATTTCCGTCATAAGAGTCTGAAGTACTGCCTCATATTTTCCAGACAATGTATTGCACTCCAGAATAGCCTGACACACTGTATAATCCCATGGCATCTGAATTGGGATCTGCTTTAGCATTTCCTTCAGATCCCCAATCAGCATCAGCGCCGGAAGTATCTCCTTTGCTACTCTCTGATTTACCGTTCCGTATTCTTCCAGTTTATCTTTTAAAATCCGAAGCATTGCCTCTCTTGCAAGAGGCTCTGTATCTTCTTCCTCTTCCCCGATCAGACTGATCTCGCCCATCAGATACGGTTCTTCCGTATCAAAACAAAGAAGTTCAGCCTTATCCAGTCCTTCAACCAGGACACGGACACTTTTTGAAGGAAGCTTTACCAGCTGTTTCACAACAGCCACTGTACCGATCTGGTACAGGTCATCCAGCTCTGGATCCGGCACTTTCGGACGCTTCTGGCTGACCAAAAACAGTTTCTGATCCCCTAACATGGCTTTTTCTACCGCTGCTACGGATTTCTTCCTGCTTACATCAAAATGCTGCACCATTCCCGGCAGGATCGTCATTCCCCGCAGAGCCACGGTGGGCATTACTATTACTTGTTCTTCCATTCTATCTTATGCACCTTTCAATGTATACATCCATATCTGAAAAAAGGGCCTGCCGCAAAATAAAACTACTTTACGACAGCCCCCTTATCTTCTATCAGGCGATTTCTCCTTTTTTTCCGCCCCGAAGTCTGTCTGCTGCAGATTTACGGGCAGTTGTCGGAGCTGCATCACGATATACCAGTTCCGGCTCACCTGTCTTATCGATCACATCTTTCGTAATGGTACAGATACCTACTGTATCATCAGATGGGATCTCATACATCAGATCCATCATAGCATTTTCCAGGATGGAACGCAGTCCTCTGGCACCAATTTTTCTCTTCACTGCCAGATTTGCCACTTCTTCCAAAGCTTCCTGTGTAAATTCAAGCTTTACATCATCCAGCTCAAACAGCTTTTTGTACTGCTTGGTAAGAGCATTCTTCGGTTCAGAGAGGATTCTTACCATTGCTTCCTTTGTAAGCTGTTCTAAGGATACCATAACCGGAACACGGCCAATAAACTCAGGGATCAGACCAAATTTAGTCAGATCTCTCGGCTCTACCTGCCGTAACAGTTCATCAATATCCATCTCATTACGGTTTACCACTTCTGCGTTAAATCCAATAGAACCTGCGCTCATACGCTGCTCTACGATCTTTTCCAGTCCATCAAATGCACCGCCGCAGATAAACAGGATATTGGTGGTATCGATCTGGATCAGTTCCTGGTGCGGATGCTTTCTTCCGCCCTGAGGCGGAACGCTGGCAACGGTTCCCTCTAAGATCTTAAGAAGAGCCTGCTGCACACCTTCACCAGATACATCTCTTGTAATAGAAACATTCTCTGATTTCTTGGTGATCTTATCGATCTCATCAATATAGATGATACCATATTCAGCGCGTTCAATATCATAATCTGCTGCCTGGATCAACTTCAACAGGATGTTTTCCACATCTTCGCCTACATAGCCGGCCTCTGTCAAAGAAGTCGCATCAGCAATGGCAAAAGGAACATTTAAAATCTTTGCCATAGTCTGTGCCAGATAGGTTTTACCAGAACCTGTGGGGCCGATCATCAGGATATTGCTCTTTTGTACATCCACATCCATATTCTGGCAGGATGTAACTCTCTTATAATGATTGTATACGGCTACAGACAACACCTTTTTCGCATCGTCCTGACCAATTACATATTCATCCAGAAATGCCTTGATCTCCTTTGGTTTTAACAGGTGGATATCATTAAAAAGAGTTTCTTCCTCTTCTGTCTCTTCCTCTTCCTGCTTTCCTAACTCTTCCTCTAAGATCTCAGAGCATAATTCAATGCATTCATCACAGATAAATACATTATGATTACCAGAACCGGCAATCATTTTTCTAACCTGATCCTGTGTCCTTCCGCAAAAGGAGCAGCGGATCGTATCATCTGGTCTAATTGGCATACTATACTGTCCCTAACCTTTCATATCCGAATCCATATATATCCCTGTGATTAATGATGAGCAAGGATCTCGTCGATCAGACCATATTCTTTTGCTTCCTGAGCAGTCATGTAGTTATCGCGTTCTGTATCACGGGCGATCTCTTCATAGCTTCTGCCTGTATTGGCAGCCAGGATCTCGTTTAATTTCTTCTTGGTCTTTAAAATGTTTTCTGCAACGATCTGGATCTCTGTCGCCTGTCCTCTGGCACCGCCGGAAGGCTGATGGATCATGATCTCAGAGTTAGGCAGTGCAAAACGTTTTCCCTTTGCTCCGCCGGAAAGCAGGAAAGCGCCCATGCTTGCTGCCATACCGATACAAATGGTAGACACATCGCACTTGATGTAGTTCATAGTATCGTAAATAGCAAAACCTGCAGATACAGAGCCGCCCGGGCTGTTGATATACAGATGGATATCTTTTGAAGGATCCTCTGCTTCCAGGAACAGTAACTGCGCTACGATAATGCTTGCGGAAGTGTCATTGACCTCTTCTCCCAGAAAAATAATTCTTTCCTTAAGAAGTCTGGAATAAATATCATATGAGCGCTCACCGCGGCTTGTCTGCTCAATGACATAAGGTACTAAACTCATATAGCCATCCTCCGTTATGATCTTTATACCTGGTTTTCTCCATAACGGGAATTTTTCCCAGGTACTTGTCTAATACACAAAACCAAGGAGACTCTCAGCAGAGAATCCCCCCGGTCTCTTTTGTAAATACTTTTAATAAATTAACTGCCGTCCAGCTTTGTATCTTCACAAGGCTGAGCTGTAATATAAATTAAACCAGCTTAGCTTCTGCTACTAACAGATCAACTGCCTGCTGTACAGCCAGGTCTTCCTTCATCTGCTTAACATCGCTTTCGCTCATGTAGCTCTTTAACTTCTCAACTTCCATCTTGTAAGCTTCAGCCATCTTAGCTACTTCTTCGTCAACCTTCTCGTCAGAGATCTGGATGTTCTCTGCCTTAGCAACAGCCTCCAGAACCAGTCTGGTGCGGATTCTCTTCTCAGCATCTGGACGAGCCTGTTCCTTCATCTGCTCTACAGTCATACCGGTGTACTTTAAGTACATATCCAGAGACAGTCCCTGGCTCTGCATACGACGTGCCATATCCTGAACCATGTTCTCAGCCTGAGCATCGATCATCTTCTCTGGGATCTCCATAGATGCATTCTCAACAACCTTAGCAACTACAGCGTCTTCGTTCTTGGAGTTTGCTTCGATTTCTTTCTTCTCAGCTAACTTCTTCTCAACATCCTTCTTGTACTCTTCTAAAGTATCGAATTCAGAAACCTCAGATGCAAATTCATCATTTAACTCTGGAAGTTCTTTTACTTTGATCTCCTTAACAGTTACCTTGAAGGTAGCTGGCTTTCCAGCCAGTTCTGCTGCATGATACTCGGTTGGGAAGGTTACGTTTACTTCGCACTCTTCACCAATCTTCTTGCCGATCAGCTGCTCCTCGAAGGTATCGATGAAGGAATGAGAACCGATGGTTAATGGATAGTCCTCCGCTTTGCCGCCTTCGAAGCCCTTGCCGTCTACGAAGCCTTCGAAATCGATCACGGTCTGGTCACCGTCTTCTACTCCACGATCTTCAACAGTCAGCAGTCTTGCGTTCTGCTCCTGAACTTTCTTTAATTCAGCCTCAACGTCCTCTGCACTTACAGAAGCATCTGCCTTCTCTACTTCTACACCCTTATACTGGCCTAAAGTAACTTCTGGCTTAACTGCTACTAATGCGCTGTATACGAATGGCTCATCTTTGCCGATCTTCTCGATGGTAACTTCTGGTCTGGAAACGATCTCTAATCCGCTTTCCTTCATAGCCTCAGCGTAGGAAGCGTTGATTGCTTCATCAGCTGCATCCTCATAAAATACGCCTTCGCCATACATCTTTTCGATCATAGCCTGAGGAGCTTTTCCTTTACGGAAGCCTGGGATGGAGAAGCGGTTCTTATTCT
The DNA here is from genome assembly GCA_900543885.1 of uncultured Clostridium sp. Taxonomy (GTDB): domain Bacteria; phylum Bacillota; class Clostridia; order Lachnospirales; family Lachnospiraceae; genus Enterocloster. The sequence goes on along the minus strand of UQTA01000012.1, from coordinate 33,658 downwards.
TGTTGAACGCTTTCTTGATCGCAGCCTTAAAATCCTCAGCGCTGACTTCTACAGTCAGTTTTGCCATGTTTTTCTCTAATTTTTCTACCTGTACACTCATTTCTACGGGTTCCTCCTTGAAAATATATGTGATTCGCCCATATCCATGAGGGCGCTACACTTCAAGTTAGCATTATAGCATGGCAGGCCGAAAAACGCTAGTATTTTTTTGATAACTTTGCTAAAAAGCACCTGATCTCCTGCAATTCCTGCCATATTTTCAAAAACGGTTGTCTGATTTCCATAAAATCGATATACTTATCTCAGTAAGAAACCACAGAGAGGCAGGTAAAGACTATGCCAGTGACATTAAAAGATGTTGCGCAGAAAATGGGCGTAACGATCACCACTGTTCATAAAGCACTGAATGGAAAAGAAGGCGTCAGCGAAAAGCGGCGTGCAGAGATCATGAAGACTGCAGAGCAAATGGGATACCGGGTTAATTATATGGCATCCTCTCTTTCCAAGAAAAAATTTCGTATTGCAGTCGCTCTGCCTGATGCAGATGGTGACAACCGTTTTTATTACGGTGCTCTCTGGAACGGTGTCAGAAGTTATCTGGAAACTATAAGGGAATTTCCTGTCACTGTCTCAGAATACGCATATCCCCTCACCCGCGACGGCAACGGGCTGATGCTGGAAAAAATATTTACACAGGATTCTGATCAGATCCAGGGACTGATCACCATCGCCATAGACCAGGATCGCTCTGCCTGTTTTCTGGAAAAATTTGCCCATAAACAGATCCCGGTGATCCTTCTCGGTGCTGATCTGCATAGGGATCACCGTCTTTGCTGCATTAAAGCTAACGATACGATCGTCGGGCGCCTTGCAGGTGAACTGCTTACTGCTTTTCTGCCCCCGAATTATCCGGCAAAGATCCTCATCGCAGGAGACTACGGTCCTTTTGGCATGCAGGATCAGCAAATTAATATGCAGGCATTTCTGACTTACCTGCAGACTTATGCGCCGTCCATTGAAACAGTTTCGTTTCCAGGATTTGATCCACGCACTGTCTGCGAAGATATCCGGCATTATCTGAATGCCCATCCTGATACCTACGCTGTCTACACCTGCAGTGCCCGTTTTACCTACCACATTTGTGAATGTATCCGGCAGATGGGAATCCAGGATCATATCCAGATCATTGGCAATGATCTTTTCACGGAAAGCCGCCAGGCTCTGTCTTCAGGTATCCTTCGGGGAGTCATCGACAAAAAAATCTCTCAGCAAAGCTCTCTTTCCGTAAAAGTCCTGGTCGATTACCTGTTGAAGAAAGAACAGCCCTGCAGCAGCTGCATCGTCGTAGAGCCTGAAGTAGTCCTAAGCAGCAGTTTCACACCTGACTGATCCATTCTCTCTTAGTCCTGCAAAATTGTCTCCACATAAGCCCTGATTGCTTCATCTTTGCAGTTTGCAAAAAGCAGTTCCTTAAACTTTGGTCCGGCCACTGCCCCTTTTACCAGATCCTGATCCAGTCCCTTGCAGCAGGTGATCACATCTTTGAAGTTATTGGCTCTCACCTGATCCAGGATCTTCTTATTTCTCTGTTCCGGCACCACACGCTCCGGCGGATAACCATTGCCACTGCCAAAACCAAACAGCTTTTCAAAACTGTAACGCAGATTCAGTTCGCCGCCCCATCCATAGTTCTGTGCATATGGCATAGATACGCAGTTGCCATCGTTTACCTGGGCAAACAGAAACGCATCCGAAGGATTTGACACATGTCCGCATACCACATTTGGAAAACTGTTGCAGGCGATCATCGCTCCCTGACCCGTACCACAGCCGGTCACTACAAAATCTGCTGCCCCGGAAGAAAGCAGTAAAGATGCCAGAACACCGCACTGCACATAAGTAAGCTGTGCCTCATCATCTGCAGAATACATGCCGTAGTTATCAACCACATGACCCATAGGTTCCACTACGCCGCTCAATTCACGATAAATAACCCCATTTTTGCCGGCCTGGCTGTTTTCATTGATCAATGCAATTCTTATACCTTATTCTCCTTTTATTTACTCTTGAAATTGTTTGGTACCTGATTTTGTGAAATGTTCTTATAAAAAGTCCTTTCTCATTGGAGTGAAAATGTCGATCAGAACGCCATCCTCCAGGCAAGTACAGCCATGCATGACTCCATCCTGTTTTAGCAGCGTATCCCCTTTACTGACTGTATGTACTTCTCCGTCAATGGTAAATTCAAACTTGCCAGATGCCACATAGGTGATCTGGGTATGAGGATGATTGTGCATCGAGCCGATTGCTCCTTTTTTAAAGGTATTCTCCACACACATAACATCATCACAATATGCTAAAACCCGACGCACCACCCCCGGTGCTGTTTCCTGTGCTTCCGTTTTTTCATAAAATATCCATCTCTGATCTTTAGCCGGATAATCCATAACTTCTCCTTTTCTTTATATTTTGATGATAAATCTTATTATATGGATCCTTCTCTGAACCGTCAAGAGTAAACGTTTACTTTTTCTATTTCTTTGTTACAGTTCAGCCTTGCATCTTCTTGCCCGCTTATAGCGGACAAGAAGCTTTGGGCGTCTGCCTTATGAAGATTTAGGGCCAAAAGCACTTATGAAAACAAGTTTTCAACGTACTTTTAACCCTACATCTTCGCAAGGCTGAACTGTAACATTTCTTTTGCGTTTTGCTCTTAAATGTTATATGATGGGCGCAGAGAAAAATACAGATGGAGAAAACAATATGACAAGTACACCTATTTATATCAAAATATACGATAAATTGAAAAATGCCATAAAAAACGGCTCTTATCCACCAGGAAGCTTTCTTCCTACGGAACAGGAATTAGAATTCTCATACCAGGTCAGCCGGACTACCATCCGCAAAGCGGTAAAGATGCTCTCCGACGAAGGCATTTTAAATGTACGCCAGGGCTGCGGTACCATGGTCATAGACAACCGCACAACTCAGAACTACAACCAGGTAACCTCTGTAACAGAGTCTTTGCGAAAACAAGGCTACGAAGTGACCACTGCAAGCATGATGATCGATGTGATCCCTGCTTCCAGCGATATAGCTGCGGACCTTTGTCTATCAGAAGGATCGCCCGTTGCCCGCATCCAGCGTCTGCAGCTGGCAGACGGCAAACCTGTAACATTAATGGAAAACTATATTGAATACGCAAAGGTTCCCGGTATCGAACAGCATAACGGTCATTTCGTTGCCTTATATCAGTTTTTAGAAGAAACTTATAATCTGATCATTGATTCTACAAAAGACCGTATCTCTGCCAAATCTGCTGACTTCTTAGAAGCCCGTGTTCTGGATGTGGAGCCAAAAACTGCACTGTTGGTGATCCGGCGTATCTCCTATTATCAAGATAAACCTGTAAGTATCGACCATGTGCGCATCATCGGCAGTCAATATGAAGCAGAGATTTCAGGAAAAGGAAGGAGCAAATAGTATGTGTTTTACAGAACTCGCAAAAAAAATTGATATCAGCTGCGTTCAAGCCTTTCATACCTGCAGCGAAATTGATGCAATGATCCAAGCAGCCATCCAGTATCACTTTGCCGCTGCCTTTACACTGCCCTCTTTTTCTTCTTATGTAGCGGAAAAGCTTGCTCCTTATCCAGATATCCATGTCGGCGGTGTCATCAGTTTTCCCAGCGGCGGGGATACTACTTTTCAGAAAAGCAGACAGGCAAAAGAATTAAGACAAGTTGGTTGTAAAGAATTTGATATGGTTATGAATTTAACAGCATTAAAGAGCCATGAAGATAATTATGTGATCGAAGATATTGCTGCTGTCCGTGAAGTAACCGGCAATGATATCTTAAAGGTTATCATTGAAGCACCTCAGCTAACAGAAGGCGAAATCCGACGAGCTGTAAATTTATGTATCCAGGCTGGTGCTGACTATGTAAAAACCAGCTCCGGCTGGTACCCTTCCCATCCATCCACGCTCTCACAGGTGCAGATCATGGCAAACGAAGCCAAAGGCCGCATTAAGATCAAGGCTGCCGGGGGCATTCGTACGCTAGAAACTATCCGCTCTATGGAAAAAGCCGGATGCAGCCGTTTTGGCATCAGTCTTAGCTCTGCTTTGAAACTCTTTCAGGCTCTTTCATAAAAGATACCTTTAAATAATCTTTATAGCATTTGTTATAAAATGATATCCGAAACATTGTGAAATATGCCTATAAAATCTCCATTGATTTTATAACCTTTTAGTGATATATTTTTAACTATCAGATGATATTTTTTTAACAAGCAAAACTATATCAATACATCACTGAAAGGAGAACATTATTTATGAAGGGTTACGCAATGTTGAAAATCGGGGAATCTGGCTGGATTGAGAAGGAACGTCCTACATGTGGACCAATGGATGCCATCTGTAAGCCATTAGCAGTTGCTATCTGTACTTCCGATGTACACACTCTCTGGGAAGGCGCGATCGGCGATCGCCACAATATGATCTTAGGACATGAATGCTGCGCAGAGGTCGTTGAAGTCGGCTCTATGGTTAAGGATTTCAAACCAGGCGACCGTGTACTGGTTCCTGCTATTACTCCTGACTGGAACTCCTTAGAGGCTCAGGCCGGCTATTCCATGCACTCCGGCGGCATGTTAGCAGGCTGGAAATTCTCCAACTTTAAAGACGGTGTATTTTCAGAATACTTCCATGTAAATGATGCAGACGGAAACCTGGCACTGCTTCCATCCAATATCAATCCTGTAGACGCATGTATGCTGTCTGATATGGTACCTACCGGTTTCCACGGCGTAGAGCTGGCAGATGTACAGTTTGGTGATACCGTTTTAGTTGTTGGTATCGGACCAGTAGGACTTATGTCTGTAGCCGGAACCAATATGCGCGGTGCATCCCGCATCATCGCAGTTGGAACCCGTCCTGTATGTGTAGAAGCCGCAAAGAAATATGGTGCTACTGATTTCGTAAGCTATAAAAACGGTCCGATCTGGAAACAGGTTATGGATATGACAGACGGCAAGGGTGTTGACAAAGTTGTGATTGCAGGCGGCGGCGTTGAGACCTTCGCAGAAGCAGTTAAATGCTTAAAGCCAGGCGGCAAAATCGGTAATGTAAACTACCTCGGTTCTGGTGACACCATTGATATCCCACGTACTGAATGGGGTGTAGGTATGGGCCATAAGCAGATCAATGGCGGTCTGATGCCAGGCGGACGTTTACGTATGGAAAAACTTGGTGCTTTAGTGTCTGCCGGTAAACTGGATGTCTCTCCATTAAGTACTCATGTATTTAAGGGATGGGATCATCTGGAAGAGGCATTGTTCCTTATGAGAGACAAACCAGCTGATCTGATCAAGCCGGTTGTTGTGATCGAGGAATAAATTAAATATCTGATCTGGAGGACGCGCCGCTGACGCGTCCTCTCTATACTGACAAAAAGCAGAGGGATTTAGGACAATTATATGAAAATATTGATCGTATCCGGCTTCCTGGGAGCAGGAAAAACCACTTTTATCAAAGCTCTTGCCAGACATACCGGAAAAGAGTTTGCCATTCTAGAAAATGAATATGGTGCTGCCGGTATTGACGCAGATCGTCTGCGTGCAGAAGAAGGACAAAGCCCTGTCAATATCTGGGAAATGACGGAAGGCTGTATCTGTTGCTCTGCCAAAGGAGATTTTTCACTGTCTGTTCTCTCCATTGCCAATACCATTGACCCGGAATATCTGGTAATCGAGCCTACAGGCGTTGGTATGTTAGGCAATGTACTTGAAAACGTTAAACAGATCGAATACGAACGCATTTCCATCTTAGCACCTGTGACTATTGCAGATATATACAGCTGCAGCCGCTATTTGAAAGAATATCCGTCTCTCTACGAAAATCAGATACGGGAAGCCGGAACCATTTTCCTTTCAAAATCCGAACAAGCTTCTCCTGAGGAAAAAGAACAGGCCAGACAGATCTTAACCAGAATTAATCCCAAGGCCACGATCTATACCGACCATTACTCTTCTCTTTCAAAAAATAACTGGCTGCACCTTCTTGAAACAGGCTATGATGGGCAGATCTATGAATCAAAAGCAGCTGAAAGCGAAGAACTGCCGAATACCTTCTCTATTGAAAATGCCTGTTTTGCCTCTCCAGAGTCTCTTCTTATGTTTTTGGAGAATGTGATACGTGGACAATATGGAAATATATTCCGTGCCAAGGGACAGCTTCCTGCCGGTTCTGAATGGTTTCAATTTGATGTAGCTGACAGCCGTTACGGTATTACTGGCTGCGAACCTTTAAAAGCAGGAAAAGCTGTATTTATCGGTACAGATATGATGCGGCAGCCTATCCGCCGCATCATATTAAGTAAAATGATACAAAAGAAAATAACCTGGAAAAAACGGTAACTATGATCAGAACCCTCTCTTATAAAAACGCCTGCCTCTATGCAGGCGTTTTTATTGTTTCTCTTCTGGCAGCAACACCTGTAATTGCATTTTCCCCCTTCTTATGTTACACTTATCTAGATATCAAATCTAACAAATAAAGGGGCTATATCACATGAACAAAAACAAACGAAGTACATTCTCCGGAAAGCTGGGATTTGTTCTGTCTGCGGCAGGAGCTTCCGTAGGGCTTGGCAACATCTGGCGTTTTCCATATCTGGCGGCCAAATACGGCGGCGGCATCTTTTTACTGATCTACATTATCCTGGCACTTACTTTTGGCTACACCATGATCGTAGCTGAAACATCCTTAGGACGCATGACAAAAAAAAGCCCGGTAAGCGCATATCAAAGCTTCGGAAAATCAAAATGGATTTCCTTTGGCGGCTGGATCAACGCTATTATCCCTATTTTGATCGTCCCATACTACTCCGTGATCGGCGGCTGGGTCATCAAATATCTGGTAGGCTATTTTGGCGGACAAGCTCAGGTCCTCGCTTCTGATACGTATTTTTCCTCCTTTATCTCTAACGGAGTTTCCACAGAAGTGTGCTTTATCGTTTTCACCCTCTGCACTTTGGGTATCATCTATGCAGGAGTACAAAATGGTATTGAACGAGTTTCCAAGTTTATGATGCCTGTTCTGGTAATACTTTCCGTGATCATTGCCATCTATTCTGTTACCAGACCAGGTGCGTTAGAAGGTGTAAAATACTTCCTGGTACCAAATCCGGCAAACTTTTCCTGGATGACTGTTGTTTCCGCCATGGGACAGATGTTCTACTCTCTGTCCATCGCCATGGGTATCCTGGTCACATTTGGCTCTTATATGTTAAAGGATATGTCCATTGAAGATTCCACTCAAAATGTGGAGATCTTTGATACTGCCATTGCTATTATGGCTGGCCTTATGATCATCCCCGCTGTATTCGCTTTTTCCGGCGGCGACCCGGATACACTGAAAGCCGGCCCGGCACTGATGTTTATTACCATTCCGAAGGTATTTGCAAATATGGGGCTTGGAACCGGAATTGGTATCCTGTTCTTCCTGCTGGTATTATTTGCAGCAATGACCAGCTCTATTGCTCTGACTGAAAGTGCTGTTTCTACTTTCGAAGATGAGCTGTCCTGGGGCCGCAGAAAATCCACTGTAGTCATGGCTGTGATCATGCTCTCCCTTGGTACCCTTTCCTGTCTTGGATATGGTCCTTTGGCAAATGTAACCGTCATTGGCATGCAGTTTTTGGATTTCTTTGATTTCCTTACCAACTCTGTGATGATGCCTATTGCAGCCATAGCTACCTGCCTTCTGGTTTCCAGAGTCATCGGTGTGAAAAAGATTGAAGAAGAAGTTACTTTAGAAGGAAAACCTTTCCGCAGAAAAAAGATTTTTTATTTCATGATCCAGTATTTATGCCCTGTTTTTGCAGCTATTATCCTGCTTAGTTCCGTGGCAAATGCTTTTGGATGGATCTCTATGTAATTACAGATCCTGCCATCGAAAGCATTTTCCATATGCCTGACATTTTTAAAAGAGACAGTATACAACCTATCAAGGATGTGTACTGTCTCTTTTTATACGAATATTTTTTCTATCAAATTTTTAGTTACAGTTCAGCCTTACATCTTCTTGCCCGCTTGCAGCGGACAAGAAGCCTTGGGCGTCTGCCTTATGAAGATTTAGCGCCAAAATCACTTATGAAAACAAGTTTTCAACGTGCTTTTGACCCTAAATCTTCGCAAGGCTGAACTGTAACAATTTTTATACCTGATCATACTGGATCGCATCTTTTACCATCTGTGCATGCTGAGGTCCCATCAGCAGACGGATCAGCTCGATTCCTAAGTCCAAAGCATATCCTAAGCCTCTTGCAGTGGTAATGTTTCCATCGGTGATCACGCCCTGGCGGGTATAGGAAACTCCTTCTAGCTTGTCCTCAAAACCTGGATAGCAGGTAGCTGTTTTTCCTTTTAATAAGCCCATTTCCCCAAGGATACTTGGCGCTGCGCAGATGGCTGCAATACGACGTCCCTGTTTATTGGCTTTGCAGATCGCATTTTTTAAACCTTCATGAGCCTTTAATGTATTGGTTCCCGGCATGCCTCCTGGCAGGAATAATACATCTGCCTCTTCTGCTGCTGTTTCATCAAAAAGGGCATCTGCCTGAAAATGAATATGATGAGAGCCGACGATCTCGCGGCTTCCTGTTACTGATACCAGTGTTACTTCTGCTCCGGCACGGCGAAGAACATCTACTACTGCAAGACATTCTACTTCTTCCAGTCCATCTGCAAGAAACGCAAAAACTTTTGACATTTTTTATTCTCCCTTTACGCAATTATATTGAAGGCAAAAATCCAGCCTTCCTATGTGTAACCGTTCTGAAACTTTATTTATTTTACCATTTTTCCCTTTTTCTGAAAAGAGATAAATGATATGATAGTCTTTACCAAAAAGTACAAAATATTGTTAAAAAAGCACACAAACTAAAAGGAGTATCTATATGGAAATCGAAAGAAAATTTCTTATTAAACAAATTCCAAAAGACTGTACATCTTTTCCCTGCCGCCAGATTGAACAGGCCTACTTAAATACAGATCCGGTGGTTAGGGTACGCAGAGACAACGAAGATTATTATCTTACTTACAAAGGAAAAGGACTTCTTTCCAGAGAAGAATACAATCTTCCTCTGAACAAAGAAGCCTATGAGCACCTGCTTTCCAAAGCAGACGGTATTATCCTTACTAAAAAAAGATATATGATCCCAGTACCGGGAAACGAACATCTTACCATTGAGTTAGATGTCTTTGAAGACCATTATAACGGTCTCATCCTTGCTGAGGTAGAATTTTCCACAGAAGAGGAAGCAAAAGCCTTTACCCCGCCTTCCTGGTTTGGAGAAGATGTTACTTTTTCAGGGGAGTATCATAACAGCCGGCTGTCAAAGGGGTAAGGTCAAAAAAACGCTGCTATCGGCAAAAACCGATGCAGCGTTTTTATCATAAATAGAACAATACAATTATTACTTCTTAGCAATATACTTTCTGATATCCAGAGCAATTGCAACTACGATAACAATACCCTGTGCAATGTACTGGTAGTTGGTGTCAACACCCAGATACTGTAAGCAGGTCTTTAAGATCTCAAATACCAGAACACCGATGAGAACACCGGAGATACGTCCGATACCACCATTTACAGATACACCACCGATGGTGCAGGCTGCGATTGCTTCCAGCTCCCATCCATAACCCATGTTTACAGAGGAACCGCCGGACTTAGCGCCTACTAAGAAGCCGCCCAGTGCATAGCAAGCTGCTGCTGTAATATAGATGATGATCTTGGTCTTCTTTGTATTTACGCCGGAAACCTCTGCTGCCTGCTCATTTCCGCCGATAGCGTACATATATTTGCCGTGAGGCATCTTGTTATATACGAACCACATTACAATACCAACTGCTAAAGCGATCAGGAACAGATATGGGATCACACCAAATAACTGGCCCTTTGCTACTTCTGTATAAGCGGCACGATAACCACCGATCGGAGTTGCATTGGTGTAAACCAGGCAGACACCATATACGATCAGCTGCATACCTAAGGTTCCGATAAATGCAGGAACCTGCAGATAAGAAACTACGATACCGTTGATGGCACCAAAGATAGCACAAACTGCTACGCAGATCAGAAGCACTACTGCTACCCACCATATACCATAAAATGGCATGTTAGGGAAGAACTTGCCGCTGTAATCCGCTTTCTGAAGTAAAGTACCTGCTAAGCAGGCAGATAAACCTACCATACGTCCTGCTGAAAGGTCTGTACCTTTGGTGATCAGACACCCGGATACGCCGCAGGCGATGATAAAACGTGGTGCTACGTTAAGAGCAATATTCTTTAAGTTGGAGCCGGATACGAATGTCGGCTGCATGATACCGGTGTAGATTGCTAATAACACCAGAACGACTATAATTCCGTTATTGATAAGGAAATCTTTTAAATTAAATTTTTTCGCTGTCATGGCTTAATCCTCCTGCTTGGACTCTGTGGTTGATTTACCCTGGAGATCAAATTGTGTTGCAAATGACATGATCCGCTCCTGGGTTGCTTCTTCCCCTTCTACTTCACCGGTGATACGTCCGTTGCACATTACGATAATACGGTTGGACATACCGATCAGTTCCGGCATTTCTGAGGAGATCATAATAATGGATTTACCCTGTTTTACCAGGTCGATCATGATCTGATAGATCTCATATTTCGCACCTACGTCAATACCTCTTGTAGGTTCATCCATGATCAGGATATCCGGATTGTTTGCAAGCCAGCGGGCAATGATAACTTTCTGCTGGTTACCACCGGAAAGAGACTGGATCAGCGTCTTTCCGCTTGGTGTCTTGATGTTTAACTTCTGGATACTGTCTTTTACAACGGCATCTACCTTTTTCTGGTCGATCACACCTGCATTGGTGTAGTTTTTATAGGAAGCAATGGCCGTATTGTCGTTGATGCTGAGGCATCCTAAGATACCGGTTCCACGACGGTCTTCTGTGATCATACCAATGGAATTATCGATAGCATCTTCTGGCTTTTTAATATCTACTTTCTTTCCAAGAACTTCCACAGTACCACTTGCAATGTGACGCATACCAAAGATAGCTTCCATCATCTCTGTTCTCTGGGCACCTACCAGACCGCCGAATCCTAAGATCTCGCCCTTCTTTAATTCAAAGGAGCAATCCTGGAAGGAACGCTCATGGATACTGCACAGATGTTCTACTTTCAGAACTGTTTCATCTGTTCTGTAGTCTTCCTTAGGAGGATAAACATTGGTCAGCTCACGTCCAACCATCTGTTTTACGATCTCATCGTCGGAAATATCCTTTACTTCCCAGGATCCTACATATGTACCGTCTCGCATGATAGTGATATCATCTGCGATCTGACGGATCTCAGCCATTTTATGGCTGATATATATCATAGAAACGCCTCTGGACTTTAAGTCCCTGATAATACGGAACAGCGCTTCTACTTCATTATCAGTCAGGGAAGAGGTAGGCTCGTCTAAGATCACGATCTTCGCGTGCTGGCTGACTGCCTTTGCAATCTCTACTGACTGCATCTGTCCGATTGACAATGTTCCCAGTTTAGCCTTGGGATCAAAATTCATCTTTACATCTTTTAACCATTTTTCAGCTTCGCTGTTCATGGTCTTATGGTCTACCATTTTAAGAGGACCAATATTCTTCATGGGGTATCTTCCCAGATACATATTCTCTGCAATGGAACGATCCGGTATCGGCTGCAGTTCCTGATGAACCATTGCCAGACCCTTGTGAAGGGCGTCATCCGGGTTCGTTATCGTTGTTTTTTCACCATCTATGATGATCTGTCCCTCATCCATCTTATAAATGCCGAAAAGACATTTCATAAGGGTAGATTTTCCTGCGCCATTTTCCCCCATCAGCGCATGGACAGTTCCGGGACGTACTTTCAAGTTAATTCCATCCAGTGCCTTTACGCCAGGGAAGCTTTTACTGACCCCTATCATTTCCAGTCTGTACTGTTCTGCCATCCCGTTACTCCTTTCAATTCCTTTGACGCTTTTTCTATGCCCTCCGGGAGCATATTTTCCTTAAAAATCGGGTGTGACGGAATGACCCGCACACCCGATAAATAGTCAGTTAACTGTAACTTATTTTAACTTGTCAAGGATTTCCTGTGCGTTTGCGTTAGTAACCTTGATGTAGTCTACAGGGATCTTAGCGTCAACTTCTTCGCCGCCGATAAACTTAACGGCTGCATCAGCTGCTGCCTTAGCCTGTGAGAAGTGATCATTAAATACAGTACCGGTCTGCTTGCCATCGATAACGTTCTGAACTGCCTCGGTTAATGCGTCTACACCTACCAGATAGATGTCTTCGTTTACCTTACGTCCAGCTGCTTCGATTGCCTGTAAAGCGCCCAGTGCCATTGCATCGTTGTTGCAGAAGATAACTTCGATCTTGTCGCCATACTGGTTTAAAGCATCCTGTGCGATCTGCTGTGCCTTAGCCTGATCCCAGTCACCACGCTGCTTTAACAGCTCTTCTACTTCTACGCCTGCATCTGTTAATGCCTTAACAGAGAATTCAGTTCTGTACTGAGCATCTACGTTCTCAGGGTCGCCCTGGATCATGATGTAGGAAACTTTTCCGTCACCATTGATATCGCCCTTGGTCTCTGTCTCTAAGATCTCTTCGCCCTGATATGTACCGGACTGTCTTGCATCACAGCCTACATAAGTAGCGTTGATCTTTTCGTCAACCCATCTCTGCTCTTCTGCCTCATCTGGCTCACGGTTGATGAAAACAACAGGGATACCTGCATCTTTACACATATCTGTAATCTCTGGTGCGGAAGAAGCCTGTACCAGGTTCAGGATCAGAACATCATACTTCTGAGTAATGAAGTTATTGATCTGGTTGGTCTGCTCTGCCTGATCGCCCTTACCATCCTGGATAACTACGTTCTCAGCCTTGAATCCAAGATCCTCGGTCAGGTAACGCTGTAATTCCTGTCTGTACAGAGTCATAAAGTTATCATCAAATTTATAAATGCTGATGCCGACTTTCTTGTCTGCAACATCAACGGTTCCAGCTGCTGCTGCAGTTTCTGCTGCTTCCTTAGCTGCTTCAGTTGCTGCCTCAGTCTCTTTTGCTGCTTCTGTTTCCTTAGCTGCTTCTGTAGCTGCTGCTGTAGTAGCGGTATTTCCGCCGCCGCATGCTGCCAGTGAAAGAGCCATTGCGGATGCCATAGCTGCTGCTGTAACCTTCTTAACTAATCTCATAATTGTAATCCTCCCTATACATATGATTTTGTTTTTTATCGCCTTTGGTGTATTTTCCTTAACGACAAGCACATTATAAGTCCGGATTGTGCATTTTTCCATAAGATTTTTTAAGGAGTATTATGAAATTTCTTTGATTTTACATTATTGCTGAAAATTTTTTTTATTTTTTCATCACTTATTGTCGATTTCTGTGATATCCTTCTGTGTCATAGCTTCCTGTCTGCACCAGTAATATTTCCCGTTTTCCAGTTTTATATCTTCCGGAATGTCCATCCCCCGGCTTAAAGCAGCCGCAATCTGGAAAATAGCATTGGCATAACCTTCTTTATCCGCCGCAACTGTTCCGAAGAGTTTTCCTGCCTTCAGAGCTTCCATCCCAGGAGGTGTGGCATCAATACCTACTAATTTAATCGTTCCCGGAAGGATACCCGCCCGGTCAATGGCATCAATGGCCCCTAAAGCCATGTCATCGTTGTTGCAGATGACCAGTTCGATCTGATCCGGATAATCCGCAAGCCACTGTTCCATCATGGCAGAAGCCTGGCTCCGCTCCCAGCTGGCGATCCCGCCTGTTATTTTTTTCAGCGGTACATTGCCATCCTTTAATGTCTGGATCGACCACTCTGTGCGGATCAGAGAATCCTGGTGGTTGCTCTCTCCTTCTAAAAGCACATAACTGACAGTCCCATCTCCATTTCGATCCAGGCAGGAAGGATCTTTTTTATAGGCATCTACCAGGATCTTTCCTTCCAGCACAGCAGAATCCTTTGCGTCTGCCCCTACATAGTAAAGCTTCTCCCACCGGTTCATATCCTCTTCCACCGGTTCTCTGTTAAAAAAGATCACCGGCACATCCGCAGCCATGGCTTTATCTATAACAACGGATGCCGCAAAACGGTCTACAATATTGACACATAAGGCATCACATCCCAGTTCCAGCAAACGATCTACCTGATTTGTCTGAGTATTCTGGCTGCTTTTTGCATCCAAAATATCCAGCGTTACTTTGATTCCTTCTGTGCGTTCATACTCTTTTGCAATTTCTTCTATACAGGAACGAAGGGTGCTGATAAAGGTATCATCTCCCCTGTAAAGAAAAAGTCCCACACGTATCTCCTTAGACACTGCCTCTTTTTTAGCACCGTTTCCTGCCAGAATGAACACACAGATAATAAGCATCACTGCGACTATGCTAAAGAGCATTGCCCCGGTTCCTTTTATTTTTTTCATGATATCTCCCCTTACTCCATTGGATAGAGCATTTTCTCATATACACCAGATTTCAGCTGTTCCTGATCCAGATAAACAACATCCAGCAGCGTCTCCTGTTTCTGTCTGCTTCCATGAATCGCTTCTACTGCCTTTTTTATACTTAAATATCCCTGGCTAAACTGATCATAGGTCACAAGACCATCAATGATGCCCTGATCCAGGAGATTTAATATCTCCGTAGTGGAACCAAGACCGTAAAGAGCAGATACATGCTCTCTGTAAACAGAACTTTCATTCAGAATGTCTGCTGTCTGGTCTAAAGACTGCACATCAAGGGCAATTACCTCTGTCTGACCTTTTCCAGGGTAAACCATATATTCGATCACCTGCCGGAATTCATTCCCTTCTTTTGCCTCATATAACTCAAAAGGGATCTGTTTTTCGTTTAAAACAGAGCAGACTCCTTCGTAAACATCCTGTACCCCGTTATAAGCCATTCCCTGAGTAAACAAACAGATTTTTTCTCCCGGCAGACATTTTTCTGCTGCTTTTTCCCCCAGTATTTTCCCTACTTCAACATAATCAATAAAAATAGAATCTGCAACAAAATCACTGGGGGAGGAAGCACCAACAAAAATCACCGGACACCCCGGATTCAGGCTTTCCAAAGCCATTACTGCAGCCTTTTCCTCTGCCGGTTCGATCACCACAGCACCTGTCCCATCCCGGATCTCTCTGGCAGCTAACTCGATCTGCTGATCCTGGTCTTTACGGTCATAAAGAGTGATCAGCCTTACATCACTTCGCAGATCTGTGGCGGCTTTTTCTATTCCTTTTCTGAAGCTCTGATAATAATCGTCTGTATCTTCACTTAAGATCACAGAAATGGAATCAATCTGTACAGCCCGCTCTTTTATGATCAAATCTGTGGATGACAGAAGAAATAGAAGGATCAGAAATGCCCCTCCTATGCACAAAAGGATTTTTTCCCGTTTAGGCATGTTTTTCCTCCTTTCCCACTGCTTCTTCATAAACAACTGCAGGAAGATGGATCCGCACCGTAGTTCCCTCGTCCGGCTCTGATTCAATAGAAAGTCCGTAGTCTTTTCCAAAGTACAGGTGGATCCGTTCATTTACATTCTTCACACCGATCCCGGAACCTCTTCTGGAAGGAACATGGCTGGTATCTGTAAACAGCCGCTCTACCTGTTCCTCTGTCATGCCAAGGCCATTGTCCTCTACACTTAAATAAAGATCGTCTTCCTCTTTCCAGGCCCGTATTTTTATCTCCCCGTCGCCATCCATAAATTCCATTCCGTGATAAATGGCATTTTCTACCATAGGCTGTAAAATAAGCTTTAAACTGGCAAGTCCCAGAACCTCATCTTCTGCCTCAATGGAATAAGAAAATTTATTTTTATAACGCATATGCTGGATCATCAGATAATTTCTTACATGTTCCAACTCGTCCCGTACGGGAATAATGCTTTTTCCCTTGCTTAAGCTGATACGGAAAAATCTTGCAAGGGCTGTTACCGCTTTTACAGCCTCTGACTGCTTCTCGTTTTCGATCATCCAGACAATGATATCCAGTGTATTGTATAAAAAGTGAGGATTGATCTGGGATTGCAAAGTGTCAAACTCACTTTTTCGTTTGGATTCATGTTCTGCCACAATATCATCCATCAGCCGCCTGATCTGCCTTGCCATATTTTGTATGGATTTCCCCAAATGCTGGATCTCGTAAGAGCCACCTGTGTATACTTCTGTTTCCAGATTGCCTTCCTCGATCTGATTAACAGATTTTTCCAGTTCCTTGATCGGATCCGTAATACGGGAAGAGATGTAGGAGTTAATGATGATCAAGATAAACAACACCAGTGCAATAATAAACACAATAAGGATACGTGTCTTGATCGCATTTAATGATACTGTATCAAACGGCATAACACCCACGATCTTCCAGCCCGTATAGCCTACGGTTTTCACTGATACCATACGGGTCTGCCCCTGCCATTGTTCCTGATAATTTCCATCTCTTAAAACGGCAGTATTCTCATTATTTTCTGCAACAAGACCAGAACTGATCAGCTGTCCGTCAGGATGGTAGATCAGTTCTCCATTGCTGTCTGTAAGATAAACATAACCGCCTTTTGCAAGGTTCATTCCCTCAAATAACTGCTCCAAACTGTTATAGCGCAGATCAATAAGGATAACACCCTGATCTGTATAAGGACCGTCTGTGATCTCCACAGCTCTGGCTACTGACACCACCCAGCGGTACTGGCTGTCCCCTGTATCAAAAATATGCTGCACATGAGGCATGGAAAAATGGAGATTTTCCGTCTTATCCAAAGCTGCCAGAAACCAGTCCTGCTCTTCCACCTGGGAGCCCGGCTTTAACCGTGCAGCGGGAACCGATTCCAGCAGCTCTCCCTTCTTGGAAAACAAGGCAATATTTTCCACATTATCTTTATTGTTGTCATAAAGAAGGGTGATCTCACCCTTAATGGAATCATCTGAAAGATCTGCATTTTTAACGACACCGTAATACAAAGAATCTGACAGCTTCATGACCAGACGTAGATAGGAATCCATGGTACGGCCAAGCTGGTTGATCAGAATATGATTCTCCTCCTGAAGAGCCGATGACATCTGACTGGACAGCCGTCCATACAGAGAAACACCGATAAAGACGCTGGCTGCCAGAGCAGTCACTGTAAAATACATAAAAATAATAGAACGGATACTGGCATTTTGAAGCCTGTGCTTTCGCTGTTTCAAAAACATTATTTTGCTCCTCTGAATTTTGTAGGTGAAATGCCAAAACGTTTCTTAAATACATAACTGAAATAATTCTGTTCCTGATAACCTACCTTTGCTGCGATCACATAGGTCTTATCATCCGTTTTATTTAATAGTTCCACAGCCTTATCCAGACGCACTTCCGTCAGGTAAGCCACATAGGTCTTTCCCGTTTCTTTTTTAAACATAGTCGAGAAATACGCCGGACTCATATGCAGATGCCGGCAGATTTTTTCTACAGACAGCTCTGCATCCTGATAATTGTCCATAATATACTGCCTGGCTTCCTGGATCACCTGTTTTGTAGTATTATCACGTTCGGTATTCACAGATTGATTTACGGCAATGGCGGCCCGAAGAAGCCATTTGACAAAATCTTCCTTTTTCTGGGTAATGGTGATCAGGGCAAAGGCTTCATTTAAATTAGATTCCCCCTGAAAAATAGTCTCCATATCCAGATCATACATCTGCACCAGCTGGATCATGCAATTTAATATGCTTAACATATAGGTCTGGCACTGACGCTGATGTACCTTGGCATCATTGATCTTTTCAGAGATTCTTTGTACTACTTCTTCTATCTTTTCCCGGGGACCAAATTTCACGGCACCTACCAGCTCTGCCTCATCTTTGCTGTCAAACTGCAATTTTCCTCTGCTGACCGGCTCTACGTCATTGATATAGATCGTATGTCCGGTTCCTACGATTGCCTTGTACCCCAATGCATTGACTGCATCTTTATAAGATTCGCAGATCATCCCCAATTCCTGTGTGCTGTGGCCGATACCAATGGTAATAGGCACAGCAAGGATCTTTCTTGTCTCTTTGCAGATATCACTTAATACAGCCGTCAGCCCGGTCTGGGAATTTTCTCCATCAATGGCTGCGATCACACCGATCTGTGCACCGCTTCCCCCTGCAGAATTGAAAATGGAAAAGCGGCAGTATTTTCCCAGTTTTTCCTCCAGGATCTGCATAACAGAAATCGGGATCAGATCCTTTTCCTGGTGGATCGCCATTTTTCCTTCGTTTTCCTCTTCCGGCCGGTCAATACCTACAGCTGCCGCTACCCATTTCTGGGCACCAGAAAGTGGAATGCCATATTCCTTTAACCGTGCTTCCACAAGCTCAAAAGATACCGGAGCATTTACCAGCTCATTTAAAAACTGCTCACGCAGGATTGGAAGACTTTTTATATAATTTTCCCTTAAAAGATTTACATTCCGTTTCTGTTCGATCTCCTGATCCAGATTTGCCTTAATCTTCTGCAAAATGGCAGTCAGCTCTTCTACGTTTACAGGCTTTAATATGTACTCTGTTACATTTAACTTAATTGCCTGTTTTGCATATTCAAAATCATCATAACCAGAGAAAATAACGATCTTCATAGATGGGTATTTCTGGCGCACCCGTTCTGCCAGTGTCAGACCATCCATATAAGGCATACGGATATCTGTTAAGATCAGATCCGGCTCCAGCATCTCGATCTTTTCTAATGCGTCTTCCCCGTTTTCTGCATCTCCTGCCACTAAAAATCCATTTTCCTCCCACTTGATCTTACGGATAATGCTTTTTCTTACCTCTTCCTCGTCATCTACAAGGATAATACGATATAATTTCATGTATTTTGTCCCCTTTTGTCTACACGTATTTTTTGCCTGCTTAACAGATCCCGTATAATAAAGCATTACAGATCGCTGCCGCTACATTGCTGCCGCCTTTTCTTCCTTCTGCTACAATGTACGGCGTATCTTTCAGTGAAAGGATCAGTTCCTTGGACTGGATCACATTTACAAAGCCTACGGGAGCCCCAATGATCAGCGCCGGTTTTATCTTTCCTTCCTGGATCAGTTCGTACAAGCGGATCAGGGCTGTAGGAGCATTTCCAATGGCAAAAATACATGGCCTTTCCCCATTTCCAAACAGCCTGGCCGCTTTATCCATACTTGCCACGGCTCTTGTGCTTCCGTTTTTCTTTGCCTCTGCCGCCACATCTTCATCTGACATAAAGCACAGTGCTTCTCCTCCATAGCTTTCCAGACGCTTTTTATTTACGCCGGACCAGCCCATTTTTGTATCTGTAATGATCACTGCCCCTTTTTTAATAGCTTCCCTTGCTTTCCCTACTGCATTTTCGGAAAATTTCAAGTGATCTGCATAGTCAAAATCTGCCGTTGTATGAATAGCCCGCATGATCACCGGCGCCAGTTGGGGATCCAGTGTCTTTCCCATGGCTTTTAATTCTTCCCCGATGATCTCAAAGCTTCTGTGTTCAATATCTGCCGGAAGCACCTGCTCTACCTTTATTTTCTCTTCCAATCCCATGATCTCATATATTTTTTCCATATCCAGACTCTCCCGCAGCATTTCTGCCAGTTTATCGTATTGCTCTTCTTTATATGCCCTGTAATCCATCTGGCCTGCCATTTCCAGAGTAATGCCTTTTCTGGCTGCCAGGGCCGTGGCTATGGTCTCACAGATACCCGGCGCATCAAAAACGCCATGAACATAGGAACCATAAAGATTTTTCCGGTTCCAGCCGCAGGGAATGCCTTTGGCTTCTCTGACATTTATGTTCTCCCCTGTATTTAACAGACAAAGAGGCTGTTCCTTTTCCCTGCTCCTTGTGCGTCCCATGTGGATCTCATAACCGGTAAGTTTCTTTCCGGAAAGTTCCCTGAAGCATCCGTAAAGTTCTCCAAAACGTCCTTCTGTCTGAGTGCGTACCTTTTCTTCTTCAAATTCCGTTTCTACCGGGAAAAGCCCCATTCCTCTTATCCGGCCTCTGTGGGAAGATTCAATGGCATATTCGTCCACCAGCCATTCCCCCATCATCTGAAAGCCGCCGCAGATCCCCCATACAGGTACCTGTCTGGCTGCCAGCTTTAAAACAGCTGCTTCCAACCCATTCTGGCGCATCCACAGCAGATCATCTATGGTATTCTTTGTTCCCGGTAAAATGACCATATCCGGCTGGTTTAATTCTGACGTTTTAGAAACATAGCGGACAGAAACTTCATCCATACGCTCAAATACATCCATATCTGTGAAATTGGAAATTTTAGGGAAACGGATCACTGCTATGTCAATACAGCCTTTCTGCCGGGTATTTTTCAGTTTGCTGCTTAAGCTGTCCTCATCTTCAATATCCACATTCATATAAGGGACCACACCGGCCACAGGCAGTTTGCAAAGATCTTCTAACTGTTTGATCCCCGGCTCCAGGATTGTTTTATCCCCTCGGAATTTGTTGACGATCAGACCTTTAATACGTTCCCGCTCTTCCGGCTCCAATAAAGCCACCGTACCGTAAAGCTGGGCAAATACACCGCCCCGGTCAATGTCACCTACCAAAAGCACCGGTGCATCCACCATAGCAGCCAGTCCCATATTTACAATGTCATCGGATTTTAAATTGATCTCTGCCGGACTTCCTGCTCCCTCGATCACGATCACATCATAGTTCTCATCCAGGCGTTTGTAAGCTTCCATGATCTGTGGGATCAGCTTCTTTTTATAGGCAAAATAATCCTTTGCACGCATATTCCCAATAGAAACGCCGTTTACAATTACCTGAGATCCTACATCCGTTGTCGGTTTGAGCAAAATGGGGTTCATATCCGCAGATGGTTTTACACCTGCCGCCTCTGCCTGTACCACCTGGGCACGGCCCATTTCCAGTCCGTCTTCTGTAATAAAGGAATTGAGTGCCATATTCTGTGACTTAAAAGGTGCTGTTTTATATCCATCCTGGGCAAAAATGCGGCACAATCCCGCCGCGATCAGGCTTTTTCCCGCATTGGACATGGTTCCCTGTATCATGATTGATCTTGCCATGTTTACTTTCCCTTCTTTGCTGTCATATTTTGTAATCTTTCAACGTCAACACACTTTTTCAGCTGTAATAGAAATTCCCAATTCTCTCTTGCAGTTTTAATACAGATCCGGTAGCAGAAAGGATCCAGTCCCGGATAATTGGCACAGCTTCGTATAAGCACTCCCTGCTTTAACATCCTGTTGTACAGACTTTCCTGGTTTTCTTTAAAAGGATCCCGGAAGAATATATAATTGGCCTGAGAAGGAAAGACCTGAAATCCCAGTTTCTTTAACGCATCTTCCATTACCTCTCTTTGTTCATGGATCAGTTTTCTGGTGCGGAGTACATATTCTGTTTCCTTTAAAGCAGCAATTCCCGCTTTTTGGGCCGGGCCTGATACAGACCAGGGCTGCCTTACCTGGCAGACCTTGGATAAAACTTTTTCGTTATTGCACAAAGCATAGCCTAACCGCATTCCCGCCATAGCGTAAATTTTCGTAAATGCCTTTAACACAAATACGTGAGGGAGCCCCTCTAAAAACGGAATGATGCTGTATTTTTCCGGTTCATCTAAAAACTCTTCAAAACATTCATCCACAACCAAAAAAGTTCCTGTTTTTTCACAGGTTTCTGCCAGTTTCAGAACCTGTTCTTTCTCTACGGCAATTCCTGTAGGATTATTGGGATTGCACAAAAATAATATATCAAAAGCTGGTTCTGAAATAGTACTGGTCTGTTCTACTTTTCTGCACAGTTCATCTACATTCAAACGATATCCATTTTCCTCTTTCAGGTAAAACAGACTAATCTCACAGTTTACTGCTTTTAAGGCCTGTTCATATTCCAGAAAAGAAGGAGCCAATAGCAGCGCTTTCCTGGGTTTTAACGCAAAAGCAAGCCCAAAGATCAGGTCTGCCGCCCCATCCCCGCAAAGGATCCAATCCTCTGGCACCTGATGATGAATGGACAATGCTTTTACCAATTCCCTGCACTGACTGTCCGGATAGACACAGCAGGTCTGATCATTGATACACTGGATCAATGCCTTTTTTACCCCTTCCGGAAGCCCTAATGGATTAATATTGGCTGAATAATCCATGGATACCTGATTGCTGTATATATCTCCTCCATGCTGATAAACGGTATGCATATGTATTCCTTCTTTCTGCTTTTTTATCGTTCCAATCTGTCCCGCTGTTTATACAATACGCTGGGATTCCACAATCCTCAAAACATTCATAATTCGCTCATTTTTCTACGAAAAATGGCTACTTATTCATGTTTTTGGCGGGTCCCAAGGTCAAAAATCCTCTTGCAAGCAAGCTTGCATCGGATTTCTAACCTTTTGACCCTGGTATCATATTATAAAATCCAGATCAAACCACTTAAAAATACCATCAGGATCCCCTCTGCCAGAAACATTAAAAGAGATGCTCTCCAGATATCCTGCGGAACTATTTCTCTGTGGTTGTCCCCAATAAACTGCTTTTTATGCAGCACTCCAAAATACCATGCATCTCCTGCAAGACGCAGATGCAGGGCGCCTGCACAGGCCGCTTCCCCGTGAGCAGAATTGGGGCTGGCATGTTTGCGCCGGTCTCTTAAAAAAATGCGCCAGGCATTTTTTCCGTCTGCTCCAGGAAGAAGAAATGCCGCTAGTGTAAGCAGACAGCCGGAAATACGGGCTGGAATGAAATTTAACACATCATCCAGCTTTGCAGCTGTCCGGCCGAATAAAATATACTTATCATTGGTATAGCCGATCATGGAATCCATGGTGTTGACTGCCTTATAAAACGTACCCCCTGCCGGTCCGAAAACTGCCATAAACAGAAACGGCGCGATCACTCCGTCTGAGGTATTTTCTGCCACTGTCTCCACTGCCGCTCTGGTAATTCCTGCTGTATCCAAAACTTTCGTATCCCGTCCTACGATCATGGAAACTGCCTTTCTGGCTCCTTCTGTATCTCCTTTTTTCAGCTCCTTACACACTTTCATGCTTTCTGTGCAAAGGCTTTTGGCCGCCAGAAGCTGATAGCAGAAAAAGCTTTCCAGAATAAATTTTGCCCTCAATCCCAGATATTTTCCTGTCACATAAAAAAGCAGCCCAGGCATGATACTCCAGAACAGGCACATGATAATAGTCAGGATCGTACCTGCCAGAAATGGTTTATGAGGTAAAAGTGCCCGCAGTTTCTTTTCCAGGCCGCTTATCATATTTCCCATAAGGCGTATCATATGAGGGAAATTGTAAGGATCCCCAAAAATCCAGTCTAAAATACTGCCTGCTAAAAGAGCCAGCCCATGAAGCCGCCACAGCTGTATCCATTCCATGTTGCTATCCTTTCGTTCATCAAATGATATCCGGTAAAACCTGCATCTTCCTGACCTCTTACCTCAGGCAAGAGCCGTTGAGCATCCGCATATATTTTACTTTCTTATTACTTCAATCTCTGTCCCAATCCGCAGCAGACGCGCCATACTTCCTCAGACTTTTCTGCCAGAAGACAGCAGATGCGGCCGGTTTCTTCCCTGTATTCCCGCTCAAAAGCATCTATGGGAACAATACCGTAACCAATCTCATCTGTAACCAGGATGCGGTCCGGGTTGGCATTATAAATAGATTCTGCCAGTTTTTTCCAGTCTGGAATACCATGTGTTGAAACTTCCCATTGGTTTTCGTCCCGCCTCTCTGTCTCACGTTCTGATGCCAGGGGAAGCTTCAGGCTTTCATCTCTTTTTAAAATCCGGCGCACCAGCAGATGAAAATTTCTGCACCAGGCGGAAGCAAGAAACTCTTCCCAGGTGACTGTTTCGCCATCTGCCCAGGTATCTGTTCCGGAATTGTTTTCTTTCTTTTTCTGTCCATTCTCTGTTTTCAGGCTTCTGTCTTTAAAATGCTCTCTTGCAAAGGAAGCTTTTCCCTGACATCTTCCCCCTATAACCATGATCATTTCCTTATCTCCTGATTAAAAATATTCGTGATTCTTTTTTCTATCTGCTCATGCTCAAACAGCTGCCATGCACCATTGTTCAATCACTTTACAATATTCTCAGCAAAAATGCCGCCGCCGTCAAACACACCAGTTCCTCTGCCTGCAAGAAAAATCCAGCCAGATCACCGGTAATGCCCCCAAAGTTTTTCCCAGACCATTTATGATACCAGATAAACAACACTCCCTGAAGAATCAGGCTGATCCCGTAAACCATCAAACCGTCCAGTCCAAAAATCCCAAAAGAAATCAAGGCTAAAAAGAGCAATGACACTGTTAAAATCTTCTTATCCAGTGCTTTTTCAGAAGCCTGGGAAAAAGTGGCTGCCAACCCGTTGTTCTTCGCAGATGGGAACATGACTACAGAAAGCCCGCTGAACACCCTTTCACTGAACAAAAACAGTACCGGATAAAAATAAGCTTTTCCAGATGCATTTTCACAAAATTCATACATACTTCCTGTATATAATAACAAATAAACTGCCGCACAGATCACTGCAAAAGCTCCCAGATGCGGATCTTTTAATATTTCCAGTTTCTTATTTCTGTCTCCATAGGAATGGATCGCATCCATGGTATCCATAAAACCATCCATATGGATCCCGCCTGTTACAAGGAACGGGATCGCTGATGCCCAGAGAAACCGCATTCCCACAGACAGACTAAGCTTTGCAGCAAAAAGCAGCCAAAGCCCCAAAAGGCACCCTTCTATGGCTCCTACCAATGGGAAAAAGCACATGGCATGGCTCATTTTTTCTTTGGTCCACTCCACCTGGGGCACAGGAATTTTTGAATACATGGAAATTGCGATCAGACAGGAATCCAACCATTTCATAATAATATAACAGCTCCTTCATTTTCGTCACATTCATAATCCAGTTTCACTACTTGCTCATGGTCAACGTGGCCTGCGTAACCGGTATCCCGTACACCACTTCTACCACCTGGGAAGCCATTTGCGCCAGTCGGCAGTTTACAAGCCCCAGAAGGCGGATATATTCTAAGGTTTCTTTCTCATACATTTCACCGTCAGAACCTACTTCATTGGTGATGACAACGAAAAAATCGGCAATTTTATCGATTTTTGCAATATCACTGCATATCTTATCTGCCAACGCCTCCCTGCGTTTATCTGGTTCTAACTCTGCTCCGAAAGAACTTCCAAACATTTCATTAGCTGTAAGATTGGAAAGGCATTCCAGCAGAACTGCTTTTTGGGCATTCTGAGCATCCTTTATGCGCCCTGCATCTTCCTGATTTCCACAGGAAATCTGGTCCAATACTTCCCTTCTGCCTACCTCTTTCGGACTTTCAATGGTGATAAATCCTTTTCCCTGGCGAAGTCTTTTATGCCGCTCCACCTTTTTTCTGCCTTCTTCCCCAAATACTTCCATGGTAGCAATATAATACCGGGTCATATCTCCAGCTTCCAGGATCCTTTTTTCTCCATAAGCAGATTTACCGCTGCCACTGCCCCCGGTGATCAATATCATGATTTTCTTCCTTCCCTTCTGCATACAGATAAGTCATTCTCACTGCCTGCTGCTTTGCTCCGTCTATCCGGTGGCTTTCCTGCTTTTGCTAAAGTGCCTTGTCAAAATGGCAATAGGGTTTAACCTTAATATCTGTAAATGTGTCCATTTTACTGTAAATCGTCAGTGTCATATCAAGCATAGGGAAAAGAGCGGCTGCTCCCGTTCCTTCTCCCAGACACATTCCCGCCTGAATAGCTGCTTTTAAACCAAGACTGGATAAAACCGCCTGTCCTGCCGGTTCTGCTGATACATGAGAAGCCAGCAGATAGCTGGATACAGCAGGGCATATTTTTACTGCAGCCAAAGCAGCCGCTCCTGTAATAAGCCCATCCAGAACAACCGGGATCCGCCAGTAGGCGCAGCCTAGATAAAAACCTGTAAGGGCAGCCAGATCCAGTCCACCTACCTTTGACAGCACGTCGATTCCATCTGAAGGATCCGGTCTGTGAATACGGATTCCCTCTTTAATAACCTCTATTTTACGCTTCAGACCGGCATTGTCCAGTCCTGCGCCTTTACCCGTTACGATTTCCGGATTTAAACCTGTAAGCACAGAGATCACGGCACTGGAAGTAGTGGTATTTCCTATTCCCATTTCTCCTGTTCCTGCAAGATCATAACATCTTTCATGTAAGATCCCTGCTGCCTCTATCCCTGCTTCCAGGGCTTTTACAGTCTCCTCCCTGGTCATGGCAGGTTCTTTCAGGAAATTCCTGGTTCCCCAGGCGATCTTTCGGTCCAGAATACCCGTTCCAGCCATATCTGCAGCAATTCCCACATCGACTGGCAAAACTTCCGCCCCTGCGCAGGCTGCCATCAGGCAGACACAGGATCTTCTCGCCTCCATATTTTTGGCAACCACTGCTGTTACTTCCTGTCCTGTCTGGGTAACTCCTTCTTCTACGATCCCATTATCTGCACACATAACAACAATGCACTTTTTGTCCAGTGAAAACTCTTCCCGTTGTTTCACTCCGGCAATACGACAGATATCCTCTTCCAGCACCCCAAGGCTGTTTAAAGGCTTTGCCACACGGTCCCAGTGAGCCTTTGCCGCTTTTACTGCCTCTTCATCAATGGGTTTTATCCCCATTAATACCATTTCCAGAGAAACCGTCTGTTTCCGATCCATTTCGTTACTGCCTCTTTCTTTTCTTTCTATATGTATCACAGGCCTGTACAAATCGCTCCCCAAAGATTCCTAAAGAAGGATAATACAAATGAGGAAAACCTGCCATCACCTGATTTTTCACTGCCACGCAGGGCCAGCTGCGTTTTCCCGTCGGTTTTTCGGCCTGCATCTTCAGTTCTTCTTCCCCCTGGGTGCTTTCCCAGTAATGGAACTCATGACCTTTTATATTCTCCCCTGCTTTTAAATATAAACTGTCTTCCTGTATTTTCACAGTAATATATCCAAAATGGGAATTTTTCCCTTTTTTATAGCCCTTTCCCTGAAAAACGCCGGCCATTTCATATCCGTTTCCCCGTTCATCTTCCAGTTCCTCTAAAAGATAAAGATAGCCGCCGCACTCTGCCAGAATAGGCATACCTTCTTCTGCCTTCTGGCGTATCTCATTTCGCATGGTTTTATTTTCTTCCAGTGCCTTTGCATAAAGCTCCGGATAGCCGCCTCCTAGCAAAAGACCGTCCAGATTTTCTGGCAGATGTTTATCATGAACCGGACTGAACCGGACAATTTTTGCCCCCAGCTTTTCCAAAAATTCCAGATTGTCCCGATAGTAGAAGCAGAAAGCTTCATCCCAGGCAACACCAAGGAGAACTTGATGTTGTGTGCATGAGTTTTTTTCTCCTGCAGGCTGTCCGTTTAAACCTGTCTTCCCATCCTTTTGTATTTCATGGTTCTGGTCAGAATCATTTATTTTCTCTACCGCAGGTTTTAAAAAGTCTGCACTTTCTCCCAGTCTCAGCAGTTCATCTACATCCAGCGTTTTTTCCAGACAGTCTCCAAGCTGCCCCATCTGACTTTGAAGATCTTTAATCTCATCTGGAAGCACCAAACCTAAATGACGGCTTCCCACCTGCCAGAAATCCAGCTCCGGCACATAACCGACAACCAGAATACCCGTTTCTTTTTCGATCACTTTCTTCATTCTCGGATATAGCATAGGAGAAATCCGATTTAAGATAACCGCCCGGATATGGTTTCCAGACCTGCCATTTCCAAAAAACTGAAATCCTTTGATCAGAGCCGCTAAGGAAAGACTGGCTCCTTTTGCATCTACCACCAGAACAACCGGCAGATTCAAAATATCCGCTACCTCCCAGGAACTGGCCGCCGAAGTGTCTCCTCCAAGGCCGTCAAAATATCCCATT
The DNA here is from genome assembly GCA_900543885.1 of uncultured Clostridium sp. Taxonomy (GTDB): domain Bacteria; phylum Bacillota; class Clostridia; order Lachnospirales; family Lachnospiraceae; genus Enterocloster. The sequence goes on along the minus strand of UQTA01000012.1, from coordinate 5,673 downwards.
ACACCTTCTATTACAGGGAAATATTCCTTCGATATTGTGTTGAGTTTTTTTTTCATTTCTTCCGGATCTTCAAAAAAGCTGTCCAGATTTCCCCCATCGATACCCAGTACCTTCTGGTGAAAAAGCCCGTCAATATAATCCGGTCCGCATTTATAAGAAAAAGGATGCTTCCCTTTTCGCTTTAACAATTCCAGGATGCCGCAGGTGACCATGGTTTTTCCGCTGCCGCTTCTTGGAGCTGCGATCATGAATCCAGCCAATTTATCTCCTCCACATCATCTTTTGCCGGGTGCTGCATCACCGCAATATACACCGGGTTCTGAGCCATAGGCATATGATAGCTTCCCAACTGTTTGACCGGGGATGCCTGAACCTGCAGAAGTTCACTGTCTTCAAAACCATATTTCTTTATGCACCTAAGGATCTCCGACACGGTTTCCAGGGTAATCGCATTTGCAACGATCCGAACAGACGGATTTAAATTCAAAAGAGCCCCGATGATCTCCTCCATTCTTCCGCCGCTGCCTCCAATAAAAGCATGGGTAGGCACAGGAAGTCCTTCAAATGCTTTTGGAGCTTCTCCTTCTATTATGTGGATATCTTCCCAGCTGCCATGAAACTTCTGCACATTGGCACGAATCAGTTCCAATGCATCTTTTTCCTTTTCAATGGCATATACACTGCCTTCATTGCAGTTTTTACGGATCTGGATCCCCATTTCCACAGATACAGAACCTGTTCCTGCACCAATATCATAGCAAACGCTATGATTGCCGATGCAAAGCTTCTCGATCGACAATCTTCGTATGGTTTCCTTGGTCATAGGAACTTTTCCGCGGATAAAATCTTCATCTTTCGGATATTTCGTGAGATAAATTCTCAATTCTTCTGCGTGAGGGTTTTTCACAATTACACAGGCAAGACTTCCGAAAGGACGACTTTCCTCTTCCATGAGAAGTTCTGCCGGTGTAGCTTCACAAAGGATGCGCTCTGTTTCATATGAGAAATTTTCTCCAGCCCATATTTTTACATTTCCAAGGCCATTACTTACCAGTTCCCTGCAAAGAGCAGAAACACTGCCCTTTCCCCCCAACAGGATGAAACAATTTTCATAATGGCGGATATGGGCAACTACATCACAGCTGCGGCCATGGCTGCTGATGCAGTGAACATTCTGCCAGCTGCGGCCAAGTCTTGCACAGAAATAAGAAAGGCTGGACACTCCAGGAATGTATTCCACCTCCCAGCCTTCCTGTAAAAAAGCTTTGGAAGCCGCTTCTGCTCCGCTGTAAAATCCTGTGTCTCCAGACAACACCAGTACCGCCTCTTCCCATTCAAAAGAAGAAAGCCAGTTCACCATTTCACTGGGCTTATAGGCCGCCAGTACAGCTTTTCCTTCTGTATAAGGCGCAGCTGCATCTAACATTCTTTTTGCGCCCATTACTGCATCTGCCCGATCCAGGCAGTCTAAAACTTCACCTGTCAGCTGGTCTTCACCGCCCATTCCGATCCCGGCAAGATAAATAATAGGTTTTCTGTCTTCATATTCATTCTGAGCCATGTTCCATCCACTCCTTTACTGCTTCTTCTATCTGTACAAGAGAAAGGCCCTTTTCCTCTGGCCGGTCTATGACAACACATATAACGCCGGCTCTTTTCGCAGCCTGTATCTTTTCTTTAAAGCCGCCGGTATCTCCTCCGTCCTTTGTCACAAGATACGAACATTGGAATTCCTTCAGCTGTACATAATTCATTTCTTCTGAAAGTGGCCCCTGCATGGCAATGATATGTCTTCCACTGTATCCCAGTTCCCGGCAGATATGAACAGATGCTTCCACCGGAAGAACCCTTGTAAAAATCCGTTCTGTATATTCCGGAAGTTCCTTCCAGCAGGCCAGTTCCTTACTTCCTGTAGTAAGAAAGATGTTTCCCTTTGTTTCAGAAAGGTACTGGACCGCTTCTTTCATATCCTTCACATGGATCATACCTGTTTCTGCCCTATCTTCGCTGCTTTCCCTTAAGCAGCGAAGATAACTGATCTCACGATATTTTTCACAGGCTTTGCGGATATTAGCTGTTATTTCCCTGGCATAAGGATGGGTAGCATCGATCACAAGAGACGGCTTTTCTTTTTCCAGAAACATTTCTATTTCTTTTTCATTCAGTCGGCCGCAATGTACCTTTAAATGCTTCAGCCAGCTTTCTTCTGTTAAAACCTCTGCCCCATACTCTGTTGCCACGCAGACAACTCCTGTAATGCCCGGCTGGTCATCTAACCAGTTTGCCAGGATCCGTCCTTCTGTAGTCCCCGCAAAAATGATCACATGTTTTCTGATCATGCTCTTTTTTTCCTGTTTTTCAAACATGCTCTCTTTCTTTTCCTATTCCGATCATTTCAAAATAGTGATTCTCAAATGATCTTTCTCTGATTATTCATGCACACGATAGCCCCTTGGCGTCACCATCCATTTACCGATCTTTACAGTACTGGACTTTCCGATAAATACCGTAGTAAACATATCAGCCGGATAATCTGCCAGTTCCTTTAAAGTCATTACTTTCATCTCCTCCCCATCTCTTCCTATACAGGAAGCGATGCCGCAGATTGTTTCCGGAGCACGGTACTTCATAATGCGCTCACAGGCCTGCTTTAAATAGTCCGGTCTGCCTTTGCTGCGTGGATTATATAAACAGATAACAAAATCTGCCTGAGCTGCTTTTTCAATCCGCTCCCAGATCATCTCTATAGGAGTCAGTCGGTCACTTAAACTGATTACTGCAAAATCATGAGTTAACGGTGCTCCAAGCCCTGCTGCACCCGCGCAGGCAGCTGTAACACCAGGGATCATCTTAATCTCTACCCCCGGATACTGCGGTGCTAATTCCAGGATCAGACCAGCCATACCGTAAACGCCGCTGTCACCGCTGCAGATCATAGCTGTATTCTTCCCCTGTATACAGCATTCAAAGGCCATACGGCATCTTGCTTCTTCTTTTGTCATAGGAGTCGTCAGATATTCTTTCTCTGGAAAATAAGGCTTTACAAGGTCTGCATACACCGTATATCCGGCGATCACCTGACTGTCTTCCATCGCCTTAAATGCCTCTTTTGTCATTCCATCCAAAGAGCCAGGTCCCATTCCTACTACATATAGACGGCCTGGTGATACTTTTGTATTTTCCGGCTCTGACTTTTCCAGTTCTGATTTTTCCGGCCCCTTTTTTTCCTTCCCGTCTGTCTTCTGATCGTCCTCATCCGTCTTTCTCATTTCCGGCACTGCCTGAACCATTTTTCTGCTGTGGGAACTTTCTGCCATACGAAATTCCGTTGTAAATCCAGGGTCATATAGCTTTGACCGGTCATAACCGCTTTGTGCCACCGTATTTCCTACAACGATCAGTGCTGTTTTCGTAATATGTTCCCGCTCTGCTGCTTCTGCCAGCTCAGCAATCGTAGTCCGCACTGTTTTTTCTTCCGGCCAGGTCGCCTTATATACAATGGCTGCCGGTGTATCTGCAGGATAACCGCCTGCAATCAGCTCCTCTGACAGTTCTTTTAACATACCAGTGCTTAAAAAAATCACCATGGTTGCCTGGTGGGAAGCGAAATTTCGAATGGACTCCCGCTCCGGCACCGGAGTTCTTCCTGCCATTCTGGTAATAACTACACTTTGTGAGATTCCCGGAAGGGTATATTCCATCTGCAAAGCTGCCGCCGTCCCGCAAAAAGAGCTGACTCCCGGGCAGATATCATAGGTGATCCCTGCTTTATCCATCTCATCCATCTGCTCCCTGATGGCACCATAAAGGCAAGGATCTCCCGTATGCAGGCGAACCACCTCTTTTTTCTCTTTCCAGGCATCTTTTATCACTGCCATGACCTGTTCCAGGGTCATTTTTGCACTGTCATAAACGACCGCTCCAGGCTTTGTTTCCTTTAATAAGCCCGGATTAACCAGAGAACCTGCGTAAATAACAATATCTGCCTCTTTTAAAAATTTCAGTCCTCTTACTGTGATCAGATCCTCTGCTCCTGGTCCTGCACCTACTATATGTACCATAATCCTCTTCCTTCCGAATCTCGTTTTCTCAAACTACTTTGTTTATATCAGCTTCACTTTGTATCTTATAAACTTTTATTTTACTCTTGTATCTTCTCTCTCAGTCCAGCTTCGTCATATCCTGGGATAGTATCCGTTTCAACATTTCCCTGGCTCCCGGAGACATTCCCAATATCCCTCTTTCATTGGTAAACAGGATACATTCAACCTTCATGGACTCCCCGGCACGCAGCGTCAGATGTTCCCATGCCCGTCTTACTACCTGATCCATTACCTTTTCCCGAAGCCCGGGCACTGTTTCCAACAGCTTCAGCCCCTGATCCACTGTAACAGACTCCAGGATCTGCCGGATCAGTTCCGGTCCTGCACCACAGGCACCTCCCCAGGCCGCCAGTGTTTCCATTCTTCCATCTGCTACGGAAGAATGTGTATTCATCACTCCAGCTGCCAGCTTGATCAGCTTTCCTCCATGACCTACCAACAGCACTTCCTCTATGTTTTCCTGTACTGCCATATCCAGGGATTCACCAATGAAATTGCTGCACTTTACTGCATAATCCAGATTTACATTCAGTTCATCTCTCAGGAAACTCTCCCCGTAATTTCCCGGCGTCAGTATCATCCGTTTAAGACCTGCCACATGTTTCTGGTGAAGTTCCAGGCGAATGGTGTCAGTCAATGCCTTTTCACTCATAGGTTCTACCATGCCACTGGTTCCCAAAAGGGATATCCCACCTTTGATGCCCATACGGGGATTAAAAGTTTTCTTGCTTATCTCAAACCCCTGAGGAATAAAGATTTCAATATGCAGACTGCCTTTAAAACCGGATTGTATACAAGCCTTCTCTACATAGGTAAATATCATTTCTCTTGGCACCGGATTAATCGCCGGTTTTCCTACCTCACAGGCCAGTCCCGGCTTTGTGACCATACCAACACCTTCTCCTGCTGTAAGATGAAGGCGGATCCCGTCTTTTTCCCAGAGATAACCATCTGTTTCTGATGTTTCATCTGTAAAAGATACTTTTGAATAGATCGCAATGCCATTGGTCACATCTGGATCGTCTCCTGAATCTTTGCGCACAGCACAGACTGCCTGCTCCTTTGAAAAACGGATTGCTTCGATCTCCAGATCAAGATCCACTCCCTTCGGTGTGGATACTCTTACCTGTTCCACCCGTTTCTGCCCAAGGAGCATAAGCGCCGCCGCCATGGAAGCTGCCGCCCCACAGGTGCCTGTGGTATAGCCCCATCTTAATTTTTTCTGATTTTTATATACATACATTTCTTCCATGTAAATACCTGCAAATCCTTTTTTATGCTCTTCCAATCACGAATCTTTTCCATAATCGAATGGGTGTAAATAATGGTTCCTGTTCGAAAATCCTCTTGTGGTATCATACCATATTACAGATTATTGTACAACTTCCAGATACATTCACAGATTCCATATATCTTTTCTTTATAGAATTGCGATTTTGTTCAGAAGGGTCCGAAAGAGCCCCGCCATGTATAAACGCATTCACGGCAATTTTTTGGACCTTTTGTTCCGCCGCCAATTAGACAGGGCTCCGGCCAACTCACACGCTTCGCGTGTTCAGGCAACGCCTCC
>UQTA01000011.1 GCA_900543885.1 uncultured Clostridium sp. | reverse complement strand
CAAGAACTTGTGAGTAGCGTATTGTTTACAATCGCCAAAGCATACACAATGAAGCAGTAAGAAGTATCCGCAAGGACTTCAATTTCTCGATGTGTTTGAGTATATTTCAACACATTTTGAGTGGCAGGGCATCCATGAAATTTATCCATACAGGCGACATCCACTGGGGAATGACTCCCGATGCAGATAAGCCCTGGGGAAGCGAACGGGCTCAGGCGATCAAAGATACCTTTAAGAAGATAATTGCCCAGGCTGGGAAAATGCAGGCGGACTGTCTGTTCATTAGCGGTGACCTGTTTCACCGTCAGCCTTTAGTAAGAGATTTAAAAGAAGTCAACTATCTGTTTACCACCATTCCCAATGTAAAAGTCATCCTCATTGCCGGAAACCATGACCGCATCCGGGATAATTCTGCCCTTTTAAGTTTTGCATGGAGCCCCAATGTTACCTTTCTCATGGACCCCTCTTTAAAATCTGTTTATTTTGAGGATATCAACACTGAAGTTTACGGCTTCAGTTATCACACCACAGAGATTAAAAAGCCGCTGTTAGAGGATATACAGGTACCTTTAAACAACCGCATCCAGATACTCATGGCACACGGCGGCGATGCTTCCCACCTTCCATTAAACTTTAATAGCCTGGAGTTATCCCCATTTTCTTACATTGCACTGGGACATATCCACAAACCCCAGGTGATCGCTGAGGATAAGATGGCTTACTGCGGTTCACCTGAACCTTTAGACCTGACAGAAACCGGCATCCACGGATATTTTACCGGTGAGATCCATCCTGTGACCAGAAAACTGACCCATCTGGAGTTTGTTCCTGCTGCCTCTCTCCAGTACATGCCATTAGCCGTGAACGTATCAAAGGAAACAACAAACGGTGAACTGGCAGACCGGATCGAAGCAGAGATCAAAAAGCGTGGCACAAACAACATCTACCGCTTCCGCATCAAAGGCATGCGGGATCCGGATATTGAATTTGACTTGTCTTCCCTGCAAACGTTCTACCGCATTGCAGAAGTCATTGACGATACAGAACCGGATTATGATTTTTCTGCCCTGTTTGCAGAACATTCCAGTGACATGATCGGCTTCTTTATCCAGGCACTCCAGAATGACGATATGGGGCCTGTGGAAAAGAAAGCACTGTATTACGGCGTCAATGCCCTGCTTCACACTACTGACGAAAGGAGCTAAGCCCATGAAAATACTCAGTCTGCACATTGACGGCTTTGGAAAATTTCATAACCGGGATATTTCCTTTCAGGACGGCTTAAATGTGGTCTACGGAAAAAATGAAGCCGGGAAATCCACTTTACATACATTTATCAAGGGCATGCTCTTTGGTATTGAACGCCAGAGAGGACGTGCTTCCAAAAATGATACTTACTCCAAATTCCAGCCATGGACCCAGAGCGGTGTCTATGAAGGCTATCTCCGTGTGGAATGTGACGGGCAGATCTACCGGATCGAGCGCCGTTTCCAGAAAGGTGACAAGCGCCTTTGTGTCATTAATGAAACTACCGGAAAAGAAGAGGAAAATAACAAGGCTTTATGGGACAAGCTGCGCTGCGGCCTGTCTGAAACTGCTTATGATAATACCATCAGTATCGGTCAGTTAAAATGTGCCACAGATGGAGGAATGGTTTCGGAGCTGCGAAATTATATTGCAAACTTAAACACCTCCGGAAGCATTGCCTTAAACATCACAAAGGCCAGTGCTTATTTAAAAGCACAGCGCAAGCAGTTAGAAGCCCGTTTTGTGCCGGAAGCTGCTAAAAGCTATACAGCAGCTCTCAGCGAGATCCGAAAGATCGAACAGGAAATATCTGCCCCTGAATATGCCAACCACTTAACAGCAAAGCGTCAGGAACGAGGACTGGTAAAAGAAAAATTAGATAAGAAGCAGAAAGAAAAAGAACAGCTTCTGGAAAAAACTGCAAAAGGGCGGCAGATCTTATTAAACAGCCAGTTTACGGACCAGGAATCTGTAGAAAAATACCGGAATGAAACCAGACAGCATTTTAATGATCACGCCAGTGCAAAAGAAGCCTGCAGCAGGCATTCACGGGCTGCAGGAGCATTTTTTCTGTTGCTTTTTGCGGCCCTTGGAATTGGAAATTCCCTGTTTTTCCTTCTGGCGCCCAACGCGGGCATCTCTTTTCTGTCCAGTCTGGCTCCCAGATTTTTACAGCTTTCACCGGCGGCTTTACAGCTTCCTGCTCTTTTATGCGGATTATGCGGGATCCTTTTCCTGGTTGCAGGAATTATGGTAATAAACCGCAGCCGTCATTTCAAAAAACAGTTAGACGCAGAAACAAGACTTCTCCAGGAGATCTTTTCAAGACATCTTAAAGATTCTTCTATCTCCCAGGAAGCACTGGATGCTTTAGAGGAGAAACTGGCCGGTTTCCTGCGGTTAAGCAAGGCCGTAGAACAATCAGAAAATACATTAAAGGCTATGTCTGAAGAAATCGCCAGACTTCAGAAAACGGAAGAAGGTGTATCCGAAGAGATTGAGAAGCAGCAGCATATCCAGTGGGAACTGGAACAGAAATTAGAGCAGCTGGCTGCAAAGAAAAATGAAGCCGAACAGTTAAAACATGTTCTGGCAGAAAATGAGCGGATCCAGGAAGAATTAGACGCTTTAGACCTGGCTCAGGATACCATGACCAATCTGTCTACCACCATCCGGGATTCTTTCGGGCTTTACTTAAATAAGACGGCTTCTGAACTGATCGAAGGCATCACCGGCGGCATTTACCGCAGCATGAGCATTGACCAGGATTTAAATATCTTTATGAATACACCAACCCGTCTTGTCCCTATTGACCAGGTCAGCAGCGGCACGATGGACCAGATCTACCTGGCTGTCCGTTTAGCTGCTTCCAAACTTGTGATCGGTGATCACGGCACTATGCCCCTGATCTTTGATGACAGCTTTGCTCTCTATGATGATGACCGCTTAAAAACCGCACTGAAATGGCTCTCAAAAGCCCTGGACAGCCAGTGCATTATCTTTACCTGTCATCAAAGAGAAGAAGCGATACTAAAAGAAGAAGGAATTGAGCATCAGCTAATACAAATCTAACGAGAAATGGCATAAAAAATCCCCGTATCTCTGTACAGACACGGGGATTTTTTTATGCGGTTTTGTTTGATTTTCAACTAAATTTTATAACTCTATCTTTTTGCCATCCTGATATACAGCTGCCACTCTCTTCAAGGCATCAATATCTTCTAACGGATTTCCATCCAGAACTACCAGATCTGCTGCCAGATCTTTTTCAATGGCACCCGTCTTATCTGAAACTCCACAAAGTTTTGCCGCATTCACAGTGATTCCAGCCAGTACATTTTTGTTGGATGCCCCCAGCTGAGAAATGTATTTCGCTTCCTGAGCCAGTCCCTGATGGATACCGTCTGTACCGATACCAAATTTCAGACCGCCTTCAATGGCACCTTCTAAGCACTTGCAGATGATCTCTTTTTCTTTCAGGCTTCCTTCTCTGTCCTTTGGTGAGAATTTAAACAGCAATGTATCATTTAACGCATAGCTTGGAGTGTAAACCACCCAACGATCTGTCTTCTTTACTTTTTCTACCTGCTCAGGTGTAATGTAATAAACATGTTCCAGGCAGTCAATTCCTGCATCCACACAATCGTCCAGCCCCTGTCCGCCAGAACAGTGACATGCCGTTGTAATTCCAACACTTTTTGCCTCCTGAACTACGGCTCTCAGCTCTTCAGGACTCATAAAATGATAAATAAATGGCGTAGCATTGATAACTTTTGTCATAAATACCTTCAGGAAATCTACACCATGGAGGATATTTTCTCTTGCCTGTCTCCTGAATTCTTCTGGTCCGTCAAATGGCATTCCCACATATCCATGGCCATGGGATGCACGCATTCCGATTCCACTGACAACCAGCTTTGGTCCAGCAATGCGGCCTTCCTTCTGTGCTTTTTTGCAGGTAACATCAATATAAAAGCGGTCACCCAAACATCTGGAAGTGGTAACACCAGATACCAGATCATCCTTCATGGTCTTAAGAGCACGTATTGTCTGCTCACATTCACAGTCGTTCATTTTAACCAGATGATTTTCCAGGCGTGTATCCAGCGCCAGATGGTTATGGCAATCTATCATACCTGGAATTACCGTTTTATCACCATAGTCAACGATCTCTGATGGATCTTCTGATGGTATCTCGGATACTTTGTCATAAATCTCCGTTATTTTTCCGTTTTCGATTTTAATTGCTGCGTTCTCTTTTACTTCCAGTTCTTTTCCAACTATTATTTTTCCTGCTTTAATGATCATAAATCCATACCTTCTCTTTCTTACTTATCAATCATCCTGCTGCTTTACTGTTTTTACTCTTTTTTAGCTGCATTCTTTTTTGCAATACGACGGCTGATAAAACCAGTCAGTAAAGGTGTCAGGATCGCAGTGATAACTACAGCTGCTGCAGTCTGGGCAGTTGCAGATTCTACATATGGTTCCAGACTTGGATCAGAAATAGCAACAGATGCCGGTGTTGCAACTGCATTTCCACCAACTGTACCAATCGCCATACCCATAGGGTCTGGTTTTCTGCGGATCGCACTGTAAATGAAATAAGTTAAAACGCCGGTAGATAATACAGTGATAAGTCCAAGGAGAATGCCTGGAACACCAGCCTTTGCAATGGTAATCAGGCTCATATTCGCGCCAAATACAAAACCGTTTACCGGAAGGATCATATTAAGTCCTTTGGATAAAAGATCTCTGAAATCAGAATCCAGATTTCCCAGAATCATACCAATGATCAAAGGAATAATTGCTGCTACAATGTCTAATGCCGGGATAGATGCAAGTCCGGTGGTTCCAAGAGCGATCATAGTAAGGAATGGACCATCATTTAAAGATAATACAGCAATGGCACCCATATCTGTTTCATCACCAAATTCCTTTGCAAGTGCTGTGTAAATAGCACCATTGGAGTTAGTAACCGCTGAAATAACTGCAAATGGAGTCAGTCCCAGCACACCGGCAGGTCCAAATGCCATGTTTAACAGATAACCAATGACAACGCCAATGATCAGTTTTAAAATCGTTAATAAAGCACCCTTGTAAAGAGGCTGTCCAACCTGTCTTACATTAATGGTAGCGCCGCTGCAGAAAATAAATAAGCCAACTAAGGTTGCCTGTCCACTTTTAAAAAGAGCCGTTGTAAATCCACCAATCTGCAGGCACTGAGGTATGAATGTGTTGACCAGACAGCCTATCAGCAACGGGATTACCATCATACCACCTGGGAATTTTTTCATTGTTGCGCAAATCTTCATATTGTTTACCCTCCTAAATACAGTATTTATTACTGCTTCACCTTTGTAACACTGCCAAACCTTTTAATCCAGTTCTAACCCCTTTTTATAAATCTGGTAAGTTTCCAGTGATGAAAGATCCACATCCTCTGTTGTTACCGGCTGTCCCTTTTTCACATCATTTAACAGAACAGATCCGTTTAACAGATAGAACGGCGCTGCATTTCCAGTTGCTTTCCGCTCCAGAAGTTCCGGTGTCAGTCCATCAATGGAATGATGATGTCCTTCTACTTTCAGAACAGTTCCTTTTGGCAAGTCACGCTGTGCAACACCAGCCATTACAGAAACCTGGCGGCATTCTGTATGTGTTCCAATGCCCATAAGATCTCCAAGAAGAATCGATACCGGTGTTTCAAGACCCATGTAATGATATGGGTAATAAATACAGCAGTATTTGCCGTTTTTACTCATTACATGACCTTTACCCTTTAAGATATCCCACATCTTCTCATTCTCACATTTCACAACGATAAACTCACCGCCGCAGAAGCTTGCTTCATCTTTGCCTCTCAGGTTATAGAAAACATCTACGACACCTGTTTTCTCCAAGATACCGCCATCTTCTTTTGGAATGAAAATGTTTGCCAGTTCACTTGTTTTTGCAATTGGATAGCTTAAAAACGGAGAGGATGGAACCATACCTGTTACATTAGATACCAGGTTCATTTCACACAGATCCGCAGAAATAACTTCTCTGTATTTTTCCAGTAAACGACTTCTTTCTTCCAGAGTCTTTGTTCCTTCGTAGTACCAGCAGTCCTTCATTTCCGGCAGCTGTTCAGGAGAAGAATTTCCATCCAGATATGTAAATTCGCCAGTCTCACGGTCCCATACAAAATCATATTCACTGGATTTTCCTACTGCTACGATCTCAAGTCCCAATAGCTTACCCCAGGACCACAGATCCAGAAGATTTCTCGGCTGGTCTCCATTTACCAATGCATATACTGCATTATGTTCTGCTGCAATCTGGTTTAATAACGGACCGCAGACACTGTCAGTCTCTTTGGAAACCATGTAAACATTAATTCCTCTTTCCAGAGCAGAAATTGCTGCATCAGAGCTTACTTTCGTATTTCCGGTACACTCTACAAGCGCTGTAATGCCACATTCCATAACCAGTTTGTAATCACTGACAATAAGGATTCCGTCTGCTGGTGCCTCATCGATCTCTTTTTTGCTTTCGCAGACTACGATCTTCTTCTCGTCAAAACCGGTCTCTTTTAAAACATCAAGACACTCCTGAGGATGACGGGAACAGATAACCCGCAGTTCCATATGTGCTACTTTTGGGATCTGAGCCAGGAGAGTATAGCCATATCCCTTTGTAGCTCCCACAATACCTACTTTTGATACTTTTCCACTGTTGTCTTTTAATAAATTCGTATAATCCACAACACATCACTCCTTGTTTTTCTTTCTGCCTTTATTTAAAGCATGATCCATGCCAACTTTTTAAGCAACTTAAAAAAACAACGGAGATTCAACCATTTTCTCTTGTTTTTGCTGTGTGGATCCGTCTTTATATCTATCTATCACCCTCTTTTTTATGTTGCTGTTTTTGTTTTATTTTGCAACATTTAGCAACATATGTTTCAAATTTCATACTTTTTCATCCGTCTCCACAACGTCGACCGGTCAATCCCCAGCAATTTCGCCGCTTTTCCTTTATTTCCACCGCTTATTTTTAACGCCTGACGGATCCGTTCCTCTTCTCCCAAAAGTTTTTCCTCATTCTTCTCCTGTGTTTTAGGATGCCCAATCTGTTCTGTTCCATCAGGGATCAAAAACGGTGGATCCATATCCAGATCTGGCGGATAAAGTGCCTCTTGCACATCCTGAACACTGATAATATCCCCTTCGTGAAGAACAAATACCCGCTCTGCAATGTTGCGCAGCTCCCTTATGTTGCCCCGGAAAGGATACTGACACAGCAGCGGAAATACTTCTTCTTCAATCTTTACAGGCGGCTTTCCTGTTCTTTCAGCCATCCCCTGAAGCTGATTTACAAACAACAACTCTACATCTGCTTCCCGTTCCCGCAGCGGCGGCAAGAATAGGCGCAGCACATCCAGCCGGTACACCAGATCCCGTCTAAACTGACCGGCATCTGCCATCTTACGAATACTCTTATTGGTAGCAGATATGATCCGCACATCCACATTGATCACCTTATTATCACCGATCCTTCTTACCTGTCGTTCCTGCAGCACCCGCAGAAGTTTCGTCTGGATGGCCATGGAGATCTCACCTACCTCATCTAAAAACAGAGTTCCGCCATGAGCCTGCTCAAAAAGCCCCATTTTTCCACCTTTACTGGTTCCTGTAAAGGCACCTTCCACATAACCAAAAAGCTCACTTTCCAGAAGATTTTCCGGAAGTGCTGCACAGTTGACAGCCACAAAAGGTCCATTTTTTCGTTTACTGGCATTATGTATACTTTGTGCAAATAACTCTTTTCCCGTTCCCGTTTCACCTATAATGATCACATTGGAATCCGATGCCGCATATCGTCCCGCTAACTTGATCACACGGTCGATTTCTTTACTTTTGTGAATGATCTGGTCAAATGTATAGCGGGCCTTCAGTCCGCGTTCACTAAGCTTGCGGCGGATCTGACCTTCTAATTCCTGGATCTGCGTTACATCCGTCAAATTAAATACCACGCCTGACAGTTCATTATTGGCAATTACAGGAGAACATTTTACAGAAACTGTTATTTTCGTTCCAGGTATGAGGATCAGCTTCGTTTCTACTTTTCCGGTTTTCATAACACTGCCAAACAATGGCTCCAGCCAGGAAAGTACTTCCTTCAAAGGCTTCCCCATAATACTCATATTTCCATTCATCTGCCGTACTACCCGGTTGCGTACCCGGATCATTCCTTCCCGGTCTACATAAAGAAGTCCTGCATCGGACGAATAAATGATCGTTTTATACATCTGAGAAATGACCCGCTCTTTGCGGATACGTTCTACTGTATAAATAGCTTCATCCATAGCCTGAGACAATGCCGTTGCACCGGTCTGGATCACCACTGAATTTAATCCCATTCTGCCGGCAAGGAGGTTGGCAGAGTAACCACTTACAAGGGCATCACATCCATCTTTTATGGCTTTATTTAAAACTTGCGGCAGCTCCTGATTTCGTACCGGAGCATAAACATTGGCCTCTACTCCCAATATTTTGCATACACCGGCTGCTTCTGACAGACTCTCCTCTGACCCGCATATTGCGATCTTTTGAGGATGAAACTTTTCACGACATTCATAAACCGCCCGAATGATATCATAACCGGAAATATGCACACGGATCGTTGGGGTTGTTTCTGAATACTTTGCCAGCGTTTTCTGAGCTGTATAGCCTCTGGCAATGATGGCATCATAAGCTCCTGCCGGAATATCCGGTATTTCATCCACCCGCAGCGCCTGCACGTCTGCGTTGACCTTTTCCCGTTCCGGATGATTAGCCACAACATCTTTCACCTGTTCCATCAGTTCCGGATAGGGAACTACGAATAATAAATGTATCATAAGCATAACCCACCTTTCATTTGTTGCATTTATATAGCATATTGCATCATTTTTCATCCATATTACAACACTGCAACATTTTCTGTCAAGGTTACCAGCTTTCACTTTTGCTGTGTTTTGGCGGTTTTCCAGCCTGTTTTCGATTTTGCTGTTTCTGGCATCATTTTTGCTGTTTATAAATAAGAAAGGGTACATTACATAAACAGGAGGATTTTTATATGGCCATCTTAGGATGTATTGCAGATGATTTTACCGGAGCCAGTGATGCGGCTTCGTTTCTTGTAAAGGGCGGTATGAGTGTACAGCTTTATAATGGGATCCCGGAAAATGCCAGTGACCTAAAACCTGTCCAGGCGATCGTCATTGCTTTAAAATCAAGGACACAGGAAACCTTACAGGCTGTTGCAGACAGTAAGCACGCAGCACAATTTCTCTTAGACCAGGGAATTACCCATCTTTATTTCAAATACTGTTCTACCTTCGATTCAACTCCACAGGGCAATATCGGACCTGTCTGCGATGCGCTGCTGGAACAGATGAAAGCACCATATTCCCTGCTTTGTCCCTCTCTCCCGGTAAACGGCCGGACCGTCTCAAATGGAAGACTTTTTGTAAATGGTACTCCATTGGATGAAAGTCCTATGAAAGACCATCCTCTGACCCCTATGTGGGACAGCCGGATCTCAGAGTTAATGCGGCCTCAAAGCCATTACTCCTGCCAGATTCTGCCGCGAAATGCCTCATGGCACGAACCAGAATATACAGAACCATTTTACCTGATCCCGGATTACGAAACAGACGAAGACGGCGAAAAGATAGCCAAAACCTTCGGCCATCTCCCGTTTTTATCCGGAGGAAGCGGCCTTTTAAAACCACTGGCAGAATATTTGCTCTCCGGTTCCGGCACATCCAGACAAATCCCCGCAACAGCAGTTCCCGGCAAAGCCCTTTTAATCGCAGGAAGCTGTTCTAAAATGACACTTTCACAGATTGCGTGGTATCAGGCCCAAAACATGCCGTCTCTGCGGATGGATCCTCTGGCACTGTTAAATGGCACTCAGACACCAGAACAGATCTGGGAATTTATAGAAACTCATACCGATGAACAGCATGCTGTACTTGTATACAGTTCAGACACCCCTGAAATGGTTCGCAGATCTCAGGAACTTGGAAGAGAAAAAATCGCCTCCATGCTGGAACAGCTTTCAGCTAGGCTTGCAGAAAAAGCGGTAGAACATGGATTTACCCGCATTATCTGTGCAGGCGGTGAAACCTCTGGTGCCATTACCAAAGGGCTCCATTTTTCTTCCTACGAGATTGGAGAAAGCATTGCTCCAGGCGTACCGGTCATGATCCCGGCTTTAAGACCAGATATCCGGCTTGTATTAAAAAGCGGAAATTTCGGCCAGGAAGACTTCTTTGGCCGTGCCCTTTCAATGACAGGCCAAAATTCATACTAACCGTTTAACTGATCTATTACATCACATCAACAGGAGGTTTTATATCTATGGAAATGAATACAGAACTGGAACAGAAATTAAAAGATGCTGTATGGGCAGCACACAGCCTTTTTGAACGTGGAAAAACTTCAGGTTCTTCCGCAAATATGAGTTTTTATCATGATGGAAAAATTTATGTCAGCGCCAGCGGAACCTGCTTTGGAACTCTGACAAAAGATGATTTCTCCGTTCTTCTGCCAGACGGAACTCACGTATCCGGCCGCAAACCAAGCAAAGAATGGCCTCTCCATCTGTCACTTTATGAAAAATCAGAAAACGTCAAAGCTGTGATCCACACCCATAGTCCCTATTCTATTCTGTGGAGTTTTGTGCCGGATCTGAATGAAACAGACTGCATCCCTGATCACACTCCTTATCTTAAAATGAAGCTTGGAACGGTGGGACTCATCCCTTATGAAAAACCGGGAACTCCTGAACTGTTTGCTGCCTTTCGCGAAAGAATGAACGCCAGTGACGGCTATCTCTTAAAAGCACATGGTCCTGTTGTTCCGGGAAAATCCATTATGGATGCCTTCTACTGTCTGGAAGAACTGGAAGAAAGCACCCATATCGCCTGGGAGTTAAACCGGTCCGGATACAGATAAATAAATCTTCACCTGTTAAAAACATGCACGGTCGAAAGTGCTTTAAAAAGAGCGGATATGCCTTTCCCAGACATATCCGCTCTTTTATTGCTTGTTCTATGTTACAGTTTTTGTTTAGTTGGTACCAATAGACATGGTCTCTGGCAGTGTGCTTCCGCCGTCGATTACGATCTGTGAACCGGTTAAGTAGCTGGATTCGTCGCTTCCAAGGAATGCAAACAGTTCGCCTACTTCGATCGGTTTTGCAAGACGCTTCATAGGAACGCCTACAGCGATATCTGCAATTGCTGCCTCTGGATTCTCAGGATTGGACTCTACAGCCATCTTCTCAACCATTGGTGTACGTGCATATCCTAACTGTGAGCAGTTTACACGGATATTGCGGCTTGCATACTCAACAGCCAGGCACTTGGTCAGACCTACTAATGCAGCCTTTGTCATAGCGTATGCTGCTTCACCGGCATCAGCTACGATATCACCAGTTACAGAAGAAGCGATTACAATGTTGCCGCCGCCCTGCTTTAACATATATGGGATAACTGCCTTACAGGTGTTCCAAACACCCTTGATATTTACATCAATGTGGAAATCACGGGTCTTATCATCCATTTCCTCAAATGGAGCCAGACGGCATACACCTGCATTGCAGCATGCAACATTGATCTCACCAAACTTTTCAACACCTTTTGCTGCAGCTGCATCCATCTGCTCACGGTCAGCTACGTTTGCAACAACGGTGATGATCTCTGCGTTATATTCTTTTCTCAGTTTTTCAGCGGTTTTTTCTACTTCTGGGGATAAGTCTACCATGATCAGCTTTGCGCCGTATTTAGCATATGCGGTAGAAATACCTTCACCAAGTCCTGCAGCAGCTCCTGTGATTAATGCAACCTTACCATCCAATTTAGCCATTTTACATTCTCCTTTTCATATGAAAATTGTTATTGTTTTAACTAATATAATTATTATATATTCCAGACGGTTTCCCGTACAGGTTCAAATTAAGTTTTTTTTGTTCTTTCAGATCTTTAGAACTTCTTTAGGCCTTCTACTGTTTCTATCTCCACCGGATGTTTTTTCCAGTTTACAAGAACCATCCACAGCCAGAGAAGGACTCCTACTCCCAGATAGATCCCAAAGGATTTCCAGGATCCGGCACTCTGTCCAAGGGTGCAGAAAAATGCGATCACAACTGCAATGATAAGAGCTAATACTCTTGTGAAATTTCCGCCCTTCAACTTATAGGGAGATACCCAGTTTGGATATTTTTTGTGGATACGCATCGCTGAGATCATGGTCAGCGCATATGCGCAGGCACAGCCAAAGCTCATCAGGTTAAAAAAGTCATTCATAAATGTGGTAGCATTCTGTAAAAGCAGAAATACCAGGGATATGATGAGCAGCAGAATATTCGGCAATATCGGCTGCTGATGACTATTTAATTTTGTAAATGCTTTTGGAAGGAAATTGTTCTCTCCCATTGCATACATCAGGCGGACTGTTGACAGCCAGAAACCTAGCAGGCAGGTGCCAATGGCACACAGAATCGCTGCAATGCCAAAGATCACTGCAAATACGCTCCAGCCGCCGCCTAACTGTTCCATCATCGTGATCGCCAGAAAACCATTAACTGCAGCTCCCCCTTCTTCTACCAAAGACTGTACCGGCATACCGCCCAGTCCAAAGAAAAACAGGGAATATACAATACCGCAGGAAACAATGGAACCAAGGATTGCCTTATTTGAATCCTTAATAGGGAAATCACCTTCCTCAACCATCTGAGGTACTGTTTCAAATCCGAAAAATGGAGTGATCAAAAGAGCCATTCCTATGATCCAGGATGGGATACCAAAATGACTGCCCACCTGTGAATAGAAAAAGTTCTTAAAATTATCAAAACTCCACACTCCTGAAAACAGGAATGCGATGGTTGCCACAATACAGCCTGTAATGGCAAACATAAGCATATACAGCTGGATCTTGCCGGCAATCTCTACGTTCTGCAGACTGAGAACGCAATACCCGATCAGCGCAACCAGGGCAACTGCTTCGATCAGAAGAAAGCTGCTTTGGATATGCAGTACATGGAACATCCACTGAACGATCGCCATAACCGCAGATGGCGGAACAGCGATCCATGCTGCCATGATCAGCCAGGAAGAAAAGAAGCCGATATGTTTATTAATCCCTACTGTATTATAGATCAGTTCTCCGCCTGCTCTTGGAAACAAAGGTGCCAGTTCGCAGTACACCATGGCAATTGGCAATATAAGCAGCGTCATCAGAATAAATCCTAAAAAAGTACCGGCGCCGCAGTATTCGTAGAAAATGGTGTCCCAATATCCAATAAAGGTAAAGATCGCACCGGCAGCAATTGCGTATACATAGATTAAGCGAAGACTTTTCTTTAATCCACTGGACTCATTTTCTGTATTTTTTGTATCAGACATTGTTTTTTGCTCCTTTTTATCCAGACATGTCTGCCCCGTCATTCCTCATCAAAGGATATCCCCGGGCTTCCCTGGTCCGGTTAAAACTTCTGGATACCGTCCGGAGTTTCTATTTCTACCGGATGTTTCTTCCAGTTTACCAGTACCATCCACAGCCAGATCACTACGCCTACACCAAGGTATACGCCAAAGCAGATCCAGGAATCAATTCCCTGTCCCAGTGTACAGAAGAATGCGATGGCAACTGCAATACACATTGCAAAGAGACGGAACGCATCACCGCCCTTTACGGTATTTGAGCTCTTCCAGTCCGGATGTTTCCGGTGGATACATACAGCAGAGATCATGGTCAGTGCATAAGCACAGGCACAACCAAAACTCATCAGGTTAAAGAATGCACTCATAAAGTCGGAAGAGTTCTGAAGTACGATAAAAATAAGAGATAATACCAGCAGGAAGATATTTGGAAGCATTGGCTGCTGGTTTTTGTTTACAACCGCAAATACCTTCGGCAGGAAATTCTTATTTGCCATGGAGTACAGCATACGGACGGTAGACATCCAGAATCCCAGTAAGGAAGCGCCCATACCTAAGAGGCAGGAAAGAATGCCTACAACGATCGGCCAGAAAGTCCAGCCCAGTACGTTCTGCATGGTAGCAATGGTCAGGAAGCCATCCTGTGCAAAGTTGGTATATACATCTCTTAATCCATCCAGTCCTGCTACGCAGAAATAATAGAACACGTAAATGCAGCCGCAGGTTAAAATAGAACCGCAGATCGCCTTCTTGGAACTTTTAATAGGGAAGTCGCCTTCCTCAACCATCTGAGGCACCGTCTCAAATCCGAAGTATGGTGTAATCAAAAGTGCCATACCGATCACCCATCCAGGAATACCATATACGGAATCCAGTGTGGACTGGAAGATATTTCCAAAATTAGAAATATGCCAGTGACCGGAAAACAAAAGGATAAATCCTGTTAAAATCGTAACAGTAATATTACAGAACAGCATACCTGCCTGCGCTTTAACTAAGAACTGCACATTCTGGATACTCATGAAGAAATACAGTACCAGAAGAACTGCTGCACAGCCTACCATCTGCCATGTTCCCAGGTTTAATGCAAATGTTTTATTGACCCATGTCATGATCGCCATAACAACAGCCGGCGGAACAGAGATCCATGCTGCCATGATCAGCCAGGAAGCAAGGAAACCTACATGTTTGTTAATACCAACGGTATTGTAGATCAGCTCACCGCCGGAAGTATGAAACAGGGAAGCCAGCTCACTGTATACAAGAGCAACCGGAAGGATCGCTACTGTCATCAGTGCAAATGCAAGGAATGTACCACTTCCGCAGTATCCGTAAAAGACAGAATCCCAGTAATTTACAAAAGTAAAAATTGAACCTGTAGCAACGGTATAAACAAAGATAAGCTTTAAGCTCTTGTTCAAACCGCCGCCCTTATTTTGATTGTTTTCCATTATGAAACGACTCCTTTTCGTAAGTTTTTCCGGCAGTCATAAAACCGCCGCCGGGAGAGACCCCTATAAAGGTCTTAGAGCCCTTATCTGGGCCTCACTCCAGGTAACGTCCGAAAATCCACGCAGAACATACGCAAATAAAAAAGCCCAAAAACTCCGTAAAAAGTTTCTGGGCTTCAATGCCTTTCTGTGGTGCTGATATACGCCGTTGCATATCAGGTTTAATTGAATTTTCAGTGTTAAAGAGATATCGCTTTAAGTGTCTACATCATAACACACATAAACCATCTTGTCAATAGTTTAACAATTTTTTTTACTGCTCCGGTGTCAAGAAGGAGAACCTCACACCAGTTCCACTTTCCCCTGTTTCTATAAACAATTCCCCTTTCAGACTGGACTGTACTAGGCTGCCGATAAGCCGCAGCCCTAATCCGCTGCTGGATCTTGAAACTTTCTTGTTATCAAATCCGCATCCATCATCTTTTACTGTTACCCAGGAGTAGGTGGCCCCCTTTTCAATCTTCATCTGGATTTTCCCCTGTTTCCGGTCTTTAAATGCATATTTTAAACTGTTCTGTACCAGTTCATTAACGATCAATGCCACTGTAGACGCTGTTGTCTCTGTTAGTATTACATCTTCACCTTCAATTTCTGTAGAAACAGCACATTCTTCTTTCAAACAGTTGTTTTCCATCAAAACATCTGTAATACGGGATATCAGAGCCTTTAATTCCACATTTTCACTTCCTGTATGAGACAGCAGATCATAGGTGATATTCATGCTGCGCACATGACTGGTAATGGTCCTTGCAAAGGCTTTTACCTTTTCATCTTTTGTATTAACTGCTTCTAGTCCGATCAGACTGATAATGGTCTGCAGATTATTTTTAACTCTGTGGTGCACCTCATGGATCAATGCCACACGATAAGCGATCTCATCCTCCATCTGATGCACCATTGTCTTATCTCTGAAAATAATGGCAGCTCCCTGAAAAACTCCTTTTTCCCAGATACCACTAATGACCGCATCCATAATAAAATTAGGTGTACATAACTCTCTTCGTATCACACCCCGATTTTCCATAAGATCTGTCCAGCACCAGTCTGTAATATGCAATTCCCTGCAGCTACGCCCCACAAGAGGTAATTCAAAACCCTTATCCTGATATAACACCTCTGCCTTTAGATTGGCAAATGTACATATTCCATCTGTATCATAAAGAAGGATCGCATCCTGAAGATAAGCACTGGCTTTTCCCAACTGCCGGTTAAAATGATCCGGATTTCCTTCTTTATTAACAATACGGATGGACTCTGTATTATTACTTGCATTGGGATACTCATATGTCAGGGCTCCAATGATCTTTCCCTCATTGTTAAGTACCGGACTTACTGTGTGGCGTACCACAATCCTTCCTTCATCAATGATGCCGATCAGACCGCGGCCGGAAATACCTTCTTCCAATGCCCGGTACACAGCCGGTTCATCTTCCCTGCGTTCAATCTCCCCCATGATACTACGTTTATACAGATCATAGCTGGGATGTCTGTACTGGGCAATAACCATAGATTCTTTTTCTCTTGTAAGCACATTGATATACGTATCTCCGCCTTCCAGATTTCCTACAAAAGGAAGGGAATGGGCTACCTCTAAAAGGATACAGATATCCCCGCAGCTAAGATTCGTTGCCTCTTCTACCAACTGCACCATTTTTCTGTCTGTATCATTTTGTATCATATCATTAAGAAGCTTATTTTTCTTCTGTTCCATAAATGCCCTCTTTGTTTTTTTATCAGCCCTCATATGCTTTTAAAAGCATTTTTGACAGTTCAGTCATGGAAATCCCCTTATCCATGGACAGACTTCGGATATAGGTATATGCTTCTTTTTCAGACATTTTTTTCCGCTCCATCACCAGCCCCTTTGCCCGGTCTAAATACTTTCGGTCATCTAAAGCTTCCTGTGTCTTATGAAACTCCTTTGCCATAATCTCTCTCTGATTATAGTTATGGATAGCGATTTTTACTGATGGTATCAGTGTATCTTCATCTACCGGCTTTACTATATACCCCATTACATCCGTATTTACTGCCTGATCTGTAATTTCTTTGTCACGATAAGCCGTCAGAATAATAACAAATCCGGCCAGCTTGTCCTCATTGATCACCTTCGTTGCTTCCAGACCAGTCATCACCGGCATATTAATGTCCATAATAACAAAATCCGGCTTTTTCTGTCTGCATACTGCAATCGCATCCAAACCGTCTTCTGCTTCACCTACTACTTCATAACCATTATTTTCTAAAATTTCACGAATATACATTCGGATCAGCACCTCGTCATCTGCGATCACTACTCTATACATATCGTCCCCCCGTATTATCGGATTTTTCTATCCATTTTCTAATTTTTTTCTGTCTTTCTCTCTCTGTTTTTATCCATTTCAATAGCCTCAGTAATATTAGATACTGTTCCTGCCTGGATAAGCCTTGACAGTTCCATGAGCTTTTCTGTATTCAGATACTCTTTTCCAAGATATGGTCCATAAGTGTCTGTAATATGGATATTCTGCTGACGGATGCTGTTTTCCAATTCTGCCAGGTTATTATTTACTTCTTTTAATTTCTGCTCTTTTTCTTCGATCTCCGCTTTGTGGCTGCCTTCGATCTCATCAGCAATAATATTTTTTGTCACATTTTCAAAGCTGCTGATCGCATCTTTTTTCTTTGCGGCTATATCAGAAAGCTCCTGCTGTGCACAGGCGATCTCATCATCGTATTTTTCCAGATCATAGATGTCTTCATTTCCGTCTTTTTCAATGCTGTGTGTAATAACTTTGATCTTCTTTTCATTGGAATTTAACAGGTTTCGGATCTCCCGTCCCTGTTTTAAGGCATCATGGTAACGGGACCGGCTTCTGTTTCCAATGGTCACATACAGGCCGCCAAAAATGATGATATCTGCAAAATAAACCAGCACCAGATACCATATCTTCCGGTCCGGAAGCAGGAAATAGATACCGCATGGAAGCACTAAAAAGCAGATCAGAAAAGTAATAAAACCGATCAGCCGTTCCTTAAGCCCTCTTGCATAATACAGGGAATAATAAAATGTAGTACGGCAAAATGCAGGAACCTTGTCTTTCTGGAACATAGTCTTCATCTGTACCTGCAGGTCACGGTTATGCTCTCTCAGCTGGCTGGTCTCTTCTGCGATCCGTTCCTTCATTCCTTTATTTTTGGCTTTTTCACGCTGGTTTCTGGCTTTTTTCAGTCGTTCCTGGCCTTTTGCTATCTCTTTATCATAACTTGAATCGATCTCATTGCGCCGCTTTTTTATAGTCTGGTTCACCGAATCTGTCACTGTTTTTTTTGCAGCTGTCAGTTCTTTTTCCTGACGCTCCCCTTGTTCTTTTAACTGCTTTGCTGTCGCCTGATCATTATTCAGACGATACACTGCATCCCTGGCATCTGCCAAAAATCTTACATAATCAGTAATAGCCTGCTCCACCGCCCAGTACCTCCTCGCCGCCCGAATTTCGGGGGATTTTGTCATTATTTATAGCTTACTACAAAACCCGTAACAGGGCAAGGGATGGTTTATTTATAAAATGGAACTGATCTTTTTTGTGAATTTTTTCCACGCTTCTACTCAAATGCTGATTTCTTCAAATGTAATTTAGCATTATCTTTTTATTCATAAAGCGAATCTAATGTAAGCAACAATACATCCTCTTCTGATAATGCTTCAAACCACTCTGTATATCCCGATAATGAAAAGAAAATATACTTTGAAATCTTATATTTACCGACAATAAGCCTTCCTCTTCTGATCAAAGTTTCATAGATACCTTTATCAATCTTCTCATTCTTAAATTTACATTCTCCAATAACAGCCTTTTTATCTATTTCAGACAAAGCCACAACATCAATATCCGCAGATTGCGCCCTCATATCTCCATTCTTATCTGTGATATTTTCTACTCCCCACCATGTACCTACAGAGGTAATAAAGCAGCCATACTCACCCGTTATTCCCTTCATCAGGGTATAATATCTGCACATTTCCTCGAATACAGAACCCATAAAAGAATGCAAAACAGGCTTAACTATTTTCTGATAATAAATCTCTCCCTGACCCATCTCGATCACGCTGGTAGCCTTTGGAATAAACTCATACCAGAATTTGAACATATAATCTCTTAAAACGTACTGTGTCTTCTTCTTATTTTTCTCATCTGTAATACACTTTTTCTTTTCAACCAGACCAACATTCATTAATTTATCTAACGAATATAATACTGTTGGTTCTTTTTCTCCAATTTTTCCTGCAATCGTATTAAGCGTATTTTCGCCGAATGCTATCTGCTCCACAATATTATTTACAAGTGATATATCCGAAAATTCCTGAGTCAGAAGATTCCTTGTTTCATCATATAAATATCCATCTGTTCTAAAGAATAACCTTACGATATTCTCATCAATGCTTTTTTTAGGATCAATCATTGAAAGATACTTTGCAACGCCACCAGTAATCCCATAACAAATTGCCTTATCCTCATTGGAATAATCCGGGACAAATTTTGCTGCATCTAAATAATTGAATGCTTCCAATTTAATCTGTGAATCACGTCTTCCAAACAAAGGACTCTTTTCACTGAGTACTTTTTTCTCCATAAAGCTGAGTGCAGAACCACATAAGATCACTTTAAGATTTTTATCATTCCAATCCCTGTCAATATATTTCTGCAAAATAGATAAAAGAGCATCATCTTTTTCAGCCCAATATGGCAGCTCATCAATAACAAGTATAATCTTCTCATTTCCAATATTCCTGGTAATAAAGTCAAAAACTGCCTCTATCGTACCAAAGTGGATATTCTCCACTCCTGGCATAAACAAATCGACTACCTGTTTTGAAAACAGTTCTAAATTCCTGGTTTTTCCAACTTTTGTAGCTGTATAAAAAATACACTTCTTATCTTTGATAAATTCTGTAATAAGTGTAGACTTTCCAATACGTCTACGTCCATATATAACGGTCATTCCGATTCCATCTTTTTCATAAAATTCCTTTAAAGATACTAATTCTTTTTCTCTTCCTACAAACATTCTTGTCATCTCCAAGTTTATTCAGTATATTTTTATTCAAATCATTTTTAATAAAATACATTTGAATAAAAATATACCATAAATTAGTATGCTTATCAATCTATTTTCTATACCAAAAATTTACACCTTAATATATCTTGTCGTACGTCCGGTCTCAACATCATTTTAACTTTTATGTACAGATAAGATATGTTTCCCTTCTGTACATATCTCATCAGTATATGCTATACTGACATGTAACACTTAACAAAAAGAAAGGCTGGAAAATACATGTTTCGGATGTGGGGAAAGATTATGAAGGACAACCATCTGGTGAAAGATATAGTAGCCTGCTGCGGTGACTATTCGATTTCCAGAACACAGATGGTTTTTAACTGTTTAGATGAGATCTGCTATGCATTTGACCTTGAAAAGCCCATGTGGCTGGAATCTACAATACAGGATTTTAAATATCACGACAAAGCCCGGTTTACCCAGGATAATTTTATTGAAACTGTGGATTTTGATTACCTGGAGATTCAGGTGATTGAAGAATAAAGGCTGAGCCATTGGCACATTTGCAGACACACATTGCAATAAAAAACACCCTAGAGACTACCTTTTTCAGGCAGTCACCAGGGTGTTTTTATCTTACAGAGCCTTTACTGTATTGGCAACACGTTCTGCTGTAAATCCAAATTTTTCAAACAGCTGTGCTGCAGGACCGGAAGCACCAAAACCTTCCATTGATACAACCGCACCATCAAGTCCTACATAACGTCCCCAGCCAAAATCGGAAAGTGCTTCTACTGCAACTCTCTTTCTTACAGCCTTTGGAAGAACAGACTCTTTGTATTCTGCGCTCTGCTCTTCAAACAGGTCCATACATGGCATAGATACAACGCGGACATCCATTCCATCCTTTAACAGTATTTCCTTTGCCTCTACTGCCAGGCTTAACTCTGAGCCGGTAGCAATGATGATGGCATCCGGAGTTTCCTTTGCAGAATCAGCTACAATATACGCGCCCTTTAATGCATCACGGCCGGTTCCTGCTAACTGAGGCAGGTTCTGTCTGGTCAGTACCAGAGCAGTAGGTGTACTTTCAGAGGTGATTGCACTGTACCATGCTGCAGCAGTCTCTTTTGCATCTGCCGGACGGAATACATGGAAGTTAGGCTGTGCACGCAGCATAGCTAACTGCTCGATTGGCTCATGGGTCGGTCCGTCTTCGCCTACACCGATGCTGTCATGAGTTAAAACATAGATCAGCGGCACCTTCATCAGAGAGGAAAGTCTTGCAACAGGCTTCATGTAATCACTGAATACGAAGAAAGTTGCTACATATGGGATCACACCGCCGTGAAGAGCCAGACCATTGCCAATGGCAGTCATTGCCTGCTCTCTTACGCCAAAGTGCAGATTCTTTCCAGAATAATCAGCCTTGGAGAAGTCACCTTCACCCTTTAAATTCGTCTTGTTAGAAGGAGCCAGGTCAGCGGAACCACCAAACAGGTTCGGAACTACCTTATTGATCTTATTTAACAGCTCTCCGGACAGATTTCTGGTAGCCTGAGGCTTGTCCTCATAGGACCAGAATTCTTCGTTATCCCAAAGTTTCTTAGGAAGGTCTTTGTCATGATACTGATCCCAAAGTTCCTTCATTTCCGGATACTTCTCACAGTAAGCCGCAAATCTTGCATTCCAGTCTTCTTCCGGTGCTTTTAAGCTTTCTTTTACCTTTGCCATATGGTCATATACATCCTGAGGTACATAGAATGGCTCCATGCTCTCCCAGCCTAAGTTTTCCTTCATGGCAATGATATTTTCTTCTCCTAAAGGTTCGCCGTGAGCAGATGCCTTGCCCTGCTTAGCCGGGCAGCCGTATCCGATCTGAGTGTGAAGAACGATCAGAGAAGGCTTTTCGGTATCAGCCTTAGCTGCTTCAATCGCTGCACCGATAGCTGCAAAATCATTTCCGTCTTCTACCTGGAATACACCAAATCCATAGGATTCAAAACGCTTTGCAGTATCTTCTGTAAATGCGATATCGGTATTTCCTTCAATGGAAATATTGTTGGAATCATAGAGAACGATCAGCTTTCCAAGTCCTAAGGTACCTGCTAAGGAAAACGCCTCAGAGGAAAGACCTTCCATCATACAGCCATCTCCGCCCAGTACATAGGTGTAATGATCCACGATCTTAATATCGTCTTTATTGAATACAGAAGCTAAGTGAGCCTCTGCCATAGCCATACCTACAGCCATGCCCATTCCCTGTCCCAAAGGTCCGGTAGTTGCTTCCACGCCTACAGTGTGGCCATACTCAGGATGTCCTGGAGTTAAGGAACCAACCTGACGGAAGTTCTTTAAATCTTCCATGGATAAGTTTCCGTATCCAAATAAATGAAATAATGAATACAGCAGCATAGAGCCATGTCCGCCGGAAAGGATAAAGCGGTCTCTGTCCTCCCACTTTGGATCTGCAGGATTGTGTCTCATATGATTTGCCCATAATTCATATGCTGCAGAAGCACATCCTAAAGGAAGTCCTGGATGGCCGGATTTTGCTTTCTGGATAGCGTCAGCAGATAATACCCGAATGGCGTTCGCTGTCTTTGTTTCGATCGTACTCATTTTCTTTTTATCTCCTTTCAGTTTCAAAACATAACCTAAGCCCCATTCTACCATTGGAATGAGATTCCGTCTAGCCTAAATGTCCGATGTATCGCAACATTTCATACAAATTGGTATGAAAAAAGAGACTGCTTATTAAAAGCAGCCCCTTTTCATAACGAATGGATCCTTACTATCTCCTGTGAAAACAGTAAAACTGTTTTACAATCAGGTCTACAGTCTCTTTAACAGTTCTTCTCTCTGAGCCTCATAGCCTGGTTTTCCAAGGAGAGCAAACATGTTCTTCTTGTAGCTTTCTACGCCTGGCTGGTTAAATGGATTGATTCCTAAAATATAGCCGCTTACGCCGCAGGCAAACTCAAAGAAGTAGAATAATTCACCTAAATAGAATTCATTCTGCTCTGGTACCTTTACCATCAGGTTTGGTACGTTTCCGTCGGTATGAGCCAGAATGGTTCCGTTCATAGCACTCTTATTTACGAAATCTACGGTCTTTCCGGCAAGATAGTTCATACCGTCAGTATCTACATCCTCTTTCTTTAATACGATCTCTTCCGGAGATTCCTCTACATTGATCACAGTTTCAAACATGATGCGTGCGCCGTCCTGGATGAACTGTCCCATGGAATGCAGATCTGTTGTCAGGTCTACAGCTGCAGGGAAAATACCTCTCTGATCCTTTCCTTCGCTTTCGCCAAACAGCTGCTTCCACCACTCAGATACATAATGAAGACTTGGCTCATAATTTGCTACGATCTCTACTGCTTTGCCCTTGCGCAGCAGAATATTGCGGACTGCAGCATACAGAAGAGCCGGGTTTTCTTCGTAAGGAGTTTCCAGTGCTTTCTTACGGCCAGAAGCAGCACCTTCCATCAGCTTGTCAATATCAGCACCGCATACAGCGATCGGAAGCAGACCTACTGCAGTAAGAACGGAGAAACGTCCGCCTACATCATCCGGAACTACAAATTCTTCATAGCCTTCTTCGTCTGCCAGATTCTTTAAAGCACCCTTTGCACGGTCTGTGGTTGCGTAAATACGCTTTGCAGCTTCTTCTTTGCCATATTTTTCGATCAGCATTTCCTTAAATACACGGAATGCGATAGCCGGCTCTGTGGTGGTGCCGGACTTGGAAATAATATTGATAGAGAAGTCCTTTCCAGCCAGAACTTTCTTAAGGTCTGCAATATATTTGCTGCTGATGCTGTTTCCTACGAAATAGATCTCCGGAGTCTTGCGCTCTTCTTTGGACAGCACATTATAAAAGCTATTGCTTAAAAATTCGATAGCTGCTCTTGCTCCTAAATAGGAACCGCCGATTCCTACTACCAGCAGAACATCAGAATCGCTCTGGATCTTTGCTGCTGCCTTTTTGATTCTTGCAAACTCATCCTTATCATAATCAACTGGAAGATCGATCCAGCCAAGATAGTCGTTTCCAGCGCCCTCTTTGCTGAGCAGAGTCTCCTTTGCTGACATAACTGTCTTTTTGAAGTTAGCCATCTCTTCTGCTGAGATAAAGCCGGTGGCCTTTGAATAATCGAATACAACTTCCTTACCCATAATTCCCGCACTCCTTTTCTGATTGCATACTTGTGAGATACTTGTGAAAAATTTCCCAACTAATTTTTAGTATAACATATTTATGTTATCAATGCCATAACCTGTTATAAATTTGGCGGCACCATTTTACCCTTCCTTTTATAAAAACTCTTTCAGCATCTCTCCTAACATCCGCTTCTGCTCCGGGCTCAGATCGTCCAGCCAGTCTTTTGCAGAACGGTCTTCCGTTTTATCCCGGACTGTACTTTCACGGACATTTTCTTTACTGGCTGCTGTCTGCTCTGCTCCCCGTCTTGCACCGGAAAGTCTCCGGTCGCGGTCTCTGCTGATGGTACGCACATTTGCGCTTTCACGACGTTCCTTTGCTTCCGCAGCTGCACTGGTTCGCTCGCTGTCGCTTTCCCGCTCCAGTCTTGGCCACATAACATTTTCCAGGTGATCCTGAAGACTGATCAGCAGCTGATTTCTCTTACCTTCCAGATTTACACCATAATCAGCTATAATCGTAAGCATTCCCCCAAGAATGCCTGCGGCACCATAAAGAACAATATAAGAATTATCGCTGCGGTTCCAATAAGAAAGAAAAGCACATACACCGCCAGCCAGAAAACCAAGCAGTGTCAGCTGACCCGCCAGATTTTCCAGTCCCGATAAGGACAACCCCAGAAATTTAAGGCTTCCCAACTGTCTCTGTAAATAAACAGCAGCATTATTCATACCCATATTAATTCTGTATGTATCTTCTGCGTTCTGTTTTAAACTGCGCAGATAACGATTCTTGGTCAGTGCCATATTCGCACTTTCTTTTATCAGTTTCTTATAGAAGCTTCCGGCCATCAGCCGCACAAAAATACCTCCAAAGCAGATCACTGCCAGCACATACAATGCTTTTCCTGTCTGTAAAAAGCCCATCATAATATAAGCTCCCCTTTCTGTTTCACTTTCTAATTTTTTCCGGCCGACACACCTGCAGGCCTGTGTCATTCGGTAAGCTTTATTATAACGATGGCATTTTATTTTGGAAGTTGAGAACCCTTAAAATCGTTCGTCAAATTCTCCCACGAAACGATTCTCAGGGTTTTAAAAGCAGCGGATCATCTCTGTCATCAGGTTCACGCTGTGGCGGATGGCCTGTGCCTCAAAAGTCGGGTAATCCATAGAAGCGCTGTCATCTGCCTTATCAGAAATCGCCCTTACGATTAAGAATGGGATATGGTTAAAATAGCATACCTGTGCAATGGCTGCGCCTTCCATCTCTGTGCAGTAACCTGCAAATGTATCAGTCAGCCATTTTTTCTTTTCTTTATCAGAAATAAACTGGTCACCGGAAACCACTCTTCCGGTAAATACACCAATCTCCGGATTCACCTTTTTGCAGCATTCCTTTGCAAAAGAGATCATGTTCTCATCTGCTTTAAAAGAAAGGGTATCCACTCTTGGGATCTGCCCCGGCTCATAGCCAAATGCCTGCGCATCCATATCATGCTGCAGTGCATCTGTTGACAATACGATATCACCAATATTGATCTCTGCTTTCAGGGAACCTGCAATACCTGTGTTGATCACATGATCTGCATGGTATACATCTGCCAGGATCTGGGCGCACATTGCCGCATTTACCTTACCAATACCGGAACGGACTACTACTACGTCCTTTCCTTCTAATTTTCCTTTATAAAAGTCCATAGCAGCCTTTGTTTCTACCTGAACCTCTGTAAGCTTTTCCTTTAACATTGCCACTTCTTCGTCCATGGCCCCGATAATTCCGATCATTCTTTTTCCTCCAACTTGACAATCTTGTTTACATGAAGCATAATGAACAGTACACTGTTGCTGGTCATGCAACAACATGAACCGTAACGTTATACATGTGTACAAATAGAAACGTACACAGATACATGGTAACAGTTTGGCTTCTGCCCGTCAAGAACTGACCGGCACACTTTTCTGTTGGCCATTTATAAAAATCAGGAGGTACTTATGATGAATTATACAACTCATGGCGTCTGTTCAAGAGCCATCTCTTTTGAAGTAAAAGACAATAAGGTAACGGATGTTCACTTCGTAGGCGGCTGCTCCGGCAATACCCAGGGTGTTGCAGCACTGGTTGAAGGAATGGATATCGACGAAGCTATCAAGCGCTTAAAAGGCATTAAGTGCGGCCCACGCCCAACTTCCTGCCCGGATCAGCTGGCAATTGCACTGCAGCAGTATAAGGATCAGCAGTAAACTACGTTTTTGTTAAAACAGAAAACAGCGGGTACACTCTATTCTGAAGTGTATCCGCTGTTTTTATTTTCCTAATGAATGATATTCCTTTGAGAGAACATCCAAATCAATAATCCATATCTCGATCGATCACCTGATTGCTGTCCCAATATCTGTAATATTCTACGATGGTAGCCTCTCTATAGGCATTTACCCAGAATGTACCGATTCCCAGGCACAGGCTTCCCACGATCTCCCAGCCAATAAAGCTGAGATCCAGCATAAATAATTCCCACTTATGTCCGTAGGTCAGTTCCCGGCTTGCATCCAGGCACTGTCTCCAGTCATAGGACGGATGATCTGCCTTTACCAGAAATGCCATAGAGTAAGAATACATCTTTACGATTCCAGGAATCACTAAAAGCAAAGACCATAAAGCAATAAAGACGGTTCTTAACAGATACAGAATAAAGTTTCCGCCAAAGTCTTCGGAAAATCCCTTGAAGATCTCTCCCGGATTCATTTTCTGCCCATTATCACACTGCTGTAAGTACAATTTTGCTACTCCATAGCTTAAAGGGCCGCCAAGCACCAGCATGATCAAACTTCCAAAACCAGCGATGCCATTGACTGTACCTGTAAGTATATAAAAAATAGCTATTACAAGAACCGCATTGACCCAGTTAGAACCAAACAGTTTGCCTCCCAGTTTCTGCCGCGCGTTCCGTTTCAGTTCCGCTCTTGTCATTTCGTATTCCTCCGTTTTCGTTTTTACGGCTTAGAATTTCTTTTCCGTTATTACCATGTTACTGCATAACTCTTTCCCGGTCAACGAAATTTGCGCAATCTTTAGAAAATCTTTAAAAAAGACCAAATAAATCAATTTTTAATTTTATGAGATTTATAATTGACAGTCACTATAAATTATGCTACGTTATTACCATAAAATTTCAAAGCAACGTCGATGAGCAAAAAGAGTACATCTGGAATGAAATCACAGAGAGCTGCTGGTGGTGGAAAGCAGTATGGAGTTCCTTATGGAATGGGTTTGTGAGACGCTAGGCGAACGTGAAAACAAGTAGCTGCGGCCGTGTTTCCTGCGTTAAAGGATAAGAGTATTTTCGTACTCTGAACATGAGACAGATTGGTGGCGGATATTCCGATTATGGGAATATCCGTTTTTTTATTTTATATCAGATTCCTTCGGTATAAAATCAGATCTGTGAATTCGGGTGGCACCACGAACAGATTCGTCCCGGCATAGTAAAAACTATGTCCGGGACTTTTTTTATCTTAATGTACTCTCGGAATCTTAAATCAAAGGAGGACACACATTATGAAAAAAATGCGCAATTTCTTAACTCTGGCTGCTGCAGCAGCACTGACCGGCATCCTGCTTACTGGCTGTTCTACAGAAGCAGAGGAAACTACGGCTGCAAAAGCTGAAACCACCGCTGATGCAGAAAAAGGCTCTGAAAATGCTGACTCCAGTAAAACAGACACAAACGATGCAGGCGGTGCTGCTCTTGCAGGTAAAAAAATCTCCGTTATGACACCTTACCTTACTTCTGTCACTACCAATCAGATGGCTGGCTTTATCAAGGATAATTTAGAGGCTGAAGGCGCAGAAGTGTTTGTGATCGACACTGCCAATGATTTTGCCGAACTTGCAAGCCGCATTGAAGATGTTGTTTCTTCCGGTACTGACGGCATTGTCCTGGTAAGTGCAGACCCCAATCAGGTAGCAAATCAGCTGACAGAAGCTTTCGATGCCGATATTCCGGTATTTGGCTGTGACAGCGGCTTTATCGACGGAATGCAGGTCAATACCACCAGCGACAACTATCAGATGGGTGAACTGATCGTCCGCTACCTTTTTGATGACCTGATGGGCGGCAAAGGCACTGTGATCGCACTGACCCACAGACCTCACCCTGGTGTTGTGAAACGTTGTGAAGCCTTTGATGACATTATTAAGGAATATCCGGACATTAAGCTGATCACCGAACAGCATGTCCCAGCTGAACAGCCTATTAATGACGCGCAGGAGATCACCGCTAACCTGCTGACTGCAAATCCTGATAAAGATTCCATCACTGCTGTTTTTGCAGCATGGGATGAACCAGCCATCGGCGCTGCGAAAGCTTTAGAAGAAGCCGGACGTACGGAAGTGATCGTAACCGGAGTAGACGGAAATGAACAGGCTGTACAGATGATCAAAGATGGTTCCTGTTTAAAAGCAACGGTAAAACAGAATTTTGAAGGCATGGCTGATATCGTCTGCCAGCAGATGGAAAAATATTACGCAGGAGAAACCATTGAAAAAGGTGAAATGTATGCTCCCGCAGAGCTTATTACCCAGGAAAATGCTCAGTAATAACAAATGTATCCCCTGCACTTTTAAACGGGGTGAGAGGAATTATTGCTGATATGGATTACGATCAGATCATGGAAAATGGCAGGTGGCAAAAATGCTGTTAGAAGCAAAGAAACTGGACAAAACATTTAATGGTGTATATGCCCTCAAAGGATTGGACTTCTCTATAGAAGAGGGAGAAATCCACGGCCTGGTAGGAGAAAATGGCGCCGGAAAGTCTACTTTTATCAAAATCTTAGGCGGCGTGTATACAAAAAGCAGCGGGAAATTAACCTGGAATGGGGTTCCTTTTCCTGCTGACCTGAACCCGGTGCTAAGCCGAAAACTGGGCATTAATATCATCTTCCAGGATCATGTGCTCATACCTGCTTTTTCCGCACTGGAAAACATCTGGCTTGGACGTCCTTATCCACGGAAAGGCGGTCTGATCCAGTGGAAGGAAATGGAACAGGCAGCCAAAAAGAAAGGCGAAGAGCTGGGGATCCATTTAGACCTGAAGAAATCCATTTTCCAGATGACTCCGGCTCAGAAAAAATGTGTAGAGATCCTTCGGGCTATGATGAGTGACTGTAAATTAATGATCTTAGATGAACCCACGGCTTCACTTTCTGATAAAGAAACGAATTTATTATTCTCTATTATAAAGAACCTGAAGGCAAAGGGAACAGCAGTCCTTTATGTGACCCACAGACTGGAAGAGATCATGACGCTGACAGACCGGGTGACAGTACTTAGAAACGGAATGCTGGTAACTACCTGTGACACAGCTTCCACCAGCCAGAAGGAACTGGTTCGGCTGATGAGTGGGAATGAGGAAGGAAGTGGATCCGGTGCAAATGCTTCCAGAACCACATTTTCTGGGCCAGCCGCTGAAAATACCCTTTCCGCCACCCCCGCACTCACCATCTCTCACCTCTCTTCTGCCGACCACATTGTAAAAGACGCCAGCCTTACGGTCCACACCGGACGCATCACCGGCATGTTTGGTCTTTGCGGCAGTGGACGGACGGAATTTCTGGAATGTATTTATGGCATCCGGCGTATATCCGGCGGAAGCATTCAGATAGGCAAGGAAAACATCAAAAAGCCAACACCTGTAGGTTCTATTCAAAAAGGCATCGCTTTTATCTGTGAAGACAGGCGGCGGATGGCTATGATCCCGTCCTTTACAGTAGAAGAAAACATGAATTTATCTTCCATTGACCATTATTCCAAAAAGGGCCTGTTTTCAAAGACAGATGCGGTTGCTGCTGCGAAAAACATGATAAATGCCTTAAAGATCCGCTGCACCGGCACTTCCCAGCCCGCCTGTGAATTATCCGGCGGCAACCAGCAGAAAGTGGTATTTGCAAAAGCTCTGCTTACATCCCCCTCCATATGGTTGTGTGATGAACCCACACAGGCAGTAGATGTAGCCACCAGACAGCAGATCCACAATCTCCTGCGCACACAGGCAGCAGAAAATAAAGCAGTTCTCTACGTTTCTTCAGATCTTACAGAGCTTCTGGAAGTTGCCGATGAGATCGCGGTCATGGCATCGGGCAAAATACGCAAGATCTTTCCAAATAAGAATTTAAAGCCAGCAGACGTACTGGCCTGCTGTTATGAAGCAGAAAGAGAGGAAATACATGAAAATGAAAGCATTTAAACATTATGGAACTGTAGCTGCACTGGCAGTCATTATCCTTATTTTTTCCATTCTCCGCCCTGCCTCTTTCTGCACAGTTAAAAACTTTCTTAATATCAGCAGACAGGCAGCTCCGTTAGCCATGGTAGCTCTGGGCGCGACTTTCGTTATGACCATCAATGAATTTGACTTATCCATTGGAAACATTGTAAGCCTTGGAGGCGTGATCGCTGCTTTACTATCTATCCGCCAGATCCCTGTGGGTCTTTGTTTCCTGATCGCCGCTGTGATCTGCCTTTTGGTTGGCTGCATAAACGGTATTGTAGTTGCCCGTTTTCAGATTCTTTCTTTTATCACCACTCTTGGTATGGGAACTGTATTAGACGGTGTGATCTATGGACTAACCGGAGGCACAACGGTATTTAACGGCATCCCAAAGGAATTTACCATTCCTGGTATTTTAAAGATCGCCGGGATCCCCTTTATCACTTTAGTTGCCGTTATTTTATACCTTATTTTTTATATCTTTATGGGACATACTGCCCCAGGTCGCAAATTGTACGCCATCGGCGGCAGCAAGGAAGCAGCTGAGGTAGCCGGAATCCCGATTTTCCGCTACCGGGTACTGGCATTTTCCCTGTGCGGAGCCATTGCAGGCCTTGCAGGGGCGCTGGTAGCATCCAGAGTAGGTTCCGCAAACACAACTGCCGGACAAGGTTATTTTCTCCAGTCTTATGCAGCTGTATTTATCGGCTGCACTGTTTCCAAAAGCGGGGGTCCCTGCGTAGTTGGAACGCTGATCGGCGCTGCTGTTCTGGCGGTCTTAGCCAACGGTCTGACTATTTTGCAGATGCCAAGTTTTATGCAGAATATCATCACCGGCGGCATCATTATACTGGCAGTAGTGATCCAGAAAGTCGGCGCCGGAAAGAACTGATAAGAGCATTCTGAAAGAAATATTACAGGCAGAATCCAGGAGGTAACGATATGTTAGCTGCAACCTTTGATATTGGGACCACCGCGGTAAAAGCGGTTGCTGTACGTGATGACGGAGAACCTGTTTTTACAGGGAGCCAGGTGATCCATACCATAGAAAATAATGGATATAAAGAACAGGATCCAGAAGAATGGTACAGCGCTTTCTGCGCATTATCCCACTCTCTTTTAAAGAAAATACCTGCAAATGAAATCTCCGCCCTTATTTTCTCCGGCCAGATGCAGGACGTAATTCCTGTTGGAAGTGACAGAAAGGCCTTAGGCAATGCCATTCTTTACTCTGACGGATGTGCAGGAATACAGGCGGAAAGGATTGAAAAAACAGTTGGAAGAGATACCATTACTGCTATCACCGGAAACCATTTCGACGGTTCCATACCTCTTGCAAAAATCCTGTGGATAAAAGAAAAGCAGCCGAAGATTTATGAAAAAGCTGCTGCTTTTCTCATCAGCTCCAAAGATTATATGGTTGCCAGACTAACCGGGAATTTTATCGGTGATATGACAGCCTGCGCTACAGCGGGAGCTATGGATCTGGAACACAAAATATGGTCTGAGCGCCTGATCCAGGGTGCCGGACTGGATACAGACAAATTTCCAAAACTGCTCCATTCCCACGAACTTGCAGGCGTGATAACAGAAGATGGCTCTTCTGCTACCGGCTATCTGCCTGGCACGAAAGTTTACGCAGGCACAGGAGATGCCGGGGCTACCACCCTTGCAAGCGGGATTTTGGCTCCTGGGGAATACAATGTAAACTTAGGTACTTCCAGCTGGGTAGCTGCCGTTTCAAAAGGACGTATGGACAGTGAAGGCGGAGGGTTTAACCTGGCAGCCATGCAAAAAGACTTGTACATCAATGTAGTGCCATTTTTAAACGGTGGAAATGTACACCGTTTTATTGCCCGTATCCTTTCCAGAGAACTGGATCACACACCTGATTTTGCCTACATTTCCAGGCTTTTAAAAGAACATGTTCCCGGCAGCCACGGTGTCTTTTTCCTTCCCTATCTTACCGGCGAACGCTTCCCTATTATGGACAGCCATATCCGTGCCTCTTTCCTTGGCTTAAGTCAGGATACCTCTGCCGCAGACATGGCAGGTAGTGTATTAGAAGGCGTTGCCTTTTCCATCCGCCACGGCTTAGAACTGTTTAACCACCCGGCAGTAAAGCTTTCCATCATCGGAGGCGGCGCAAGGGAACTTGCCTGGTGTCAGATCTTAAGCAATGTAATGGGTCTTCCTGTCCATGTATACAAAGACCCGGACCTGCTTCCCGCTCTTGCCATTGCATCCAGCGTGTTCCTGGCTGAAGGCATGATCCCCGATTATCAGTCCTTTATCCATGTACTGGAAGAAAAAGGCGGCTGCACTGTTTTAAACCCGGATCCCGACGCAGTAAAAGCCTATGAACCTGTATATAAGAAATATAAGACCATTTATCCTATGGTGTGTGAGTTTTATCATGAGGTGTAAGTTCATCCAAAAATCATCAAAATGATGACTTTTTAGCTTAAAATATCATCATTTTGATGGTTTTTGTTTTTTAATGCAAACTTATACCATTCTTAAGCTTTCCTACAAATTTACTTCACAATTATTTTCTATTGTTTTAAAATGTAGATTACAGTTCAGCCTTGCGAAGATTTAGGGATAAAAGCACGTTGAAAACTTGTTTTCATAAGTACTTCTGGCGCTAAATCTTCATAAGGCAGACGCCCAAAGCTTCTTGTCCGCTGCAAGCGGGCAAGAAGATACAAGGCTGAACTGTAACAAATGCAGCTTGTGATCAGCAAGGAGGTCTTAACA
Organism: uncultured Clostridium sp.; assembly: GCA_900543885.1. Lineage (GTDB taxonomy): Bacteria > Bacillota > Clostridia > Lachnospirales > Lachnospiraceae > Enterocloster. The sequence continues at coordinate 33,546 of UQTA01000011.1, read as the reverse complement.
GTGAAAAGCTCTGTTTTATATAAATGGCTGAGCCGCGGTGCCATTGTGATCAGCTTGTTTTTGTGTCTGTTTATCATTCATGCCTGGCTCAACGGCCACTTTAGATCCATCGATACATTTCAGTCCTATATACGCAGTTTTGGGCTGTTTGCGCCTTTTGTGTTTGTATTTATACAGGCATTTCAGGTGGTAGTTCCTGTTCTGCCAGGATTTATCGGCTGTGTGGCAGGTGCTTTGCTTTTCGGCAGTACAGGCGGATTTGTTTATAATTACATCGGCATCTGCGCCGGTTCCATTATCGCTTTCCTTCTGGCAAAGCGTTATGGGATCTCCCTGGTAGATGCTATATTTCCTTCTAAAAAATATAAAGTATGGACAGAACGGATCCGGAAAGCCAGAAGCTACGATGTGCTTTTTGGACTTTCCATTCTTTTGCCTTTAGCGCCGGATGACTATTTATGCTACTTTTCCGGCCTGATCAATATGTCTGTGAAAAAATTTGTCCTTATCATCCTTCTGGCTAAACCATGGTGCATCCTGTTTTATAGTTTCGGCACGGGAATGCTCATACATTAATCACATACTGGAGGTATTTATGGCAAACATCAAACTGATCCCCGGCTCTTTAAGCAAAACACCCATTCCGGAAAATGACCCGGAAAAAAGTCCCTGGATCCTGGCTTTTATGGAGCATCATAAAAATGCTGCACCTGGCGGTACTTCCACTTACTATGATGTATTTCCCGGTGTCACCTTGTTCCAGAACCGCATTCATACGGACATCTGCGAAGAAATCCGTGAAAAAGCAAATGCACTTGCCATCAACTTCTGCGCCAACGGCCGGTTTGAAAGCCAGTTTTCAGAAGATGATCTGGGCATCTTAAATCCGGGAGACGTGGCTGTGAGCATGTATGACGGAGAACACGGTGCCCATTCCATTTCCCATTTCCCTTTAGGATTTTACGATGGTCTAAGCATCTATGCTGACTGTGACCTGGCTACAAAATGGCTCTCTAAAAACTTTCCATGCCTTTCCATCGACCTAAACCAGTTAAAAAAACAGCTGTTAAAGGACCACTGGTACTGGGTGGGACAGGCTGGTGCACGGTGTGAGCATGTGTTCCGGGAGCTGTTTGAGTGTATTTCTTATGCCGATGAGACCTATGTCCAGTTAAAGGTGGCAGAGTTGTTCCTGCTCCTTCCTCTGGTGCGTTCTCAGGACAGTGAGGAGCAATATTATCCCATGCAGCAAGTCCAGCTGGTACGCCATTTAAGGGATCTTCTCATCTCTGATACCAGCAGCCGCACCACCATCGAAGATCTGGCCCGGGCCCACCATATTTCTGTCACCCGTTTTCAGAAGATATTTAAAAATCTGTACGGTACCTCTATTTACCAGTATGTAAAGCAGTACCGGCTGGAACAGGCTACTATTGAACTGACTAATTCCGCCCGTTCCATTACCAATATTGCTCTGGACGCGGGTTTTTCCAGCGCCAGCAAATTTGGGGAAAGTTTTAAAAAACGTTATGGAGTGACACCTACGGAGTACCGTCTCCAATTTCGTGACCGAAATGGAATAATTGAATCAAATCGGAATATATAATTGTATCTCTTTTTTATATTATATGGTTATTCAAGACTAACTTGCAGAGAGGAAGGATAACCATGAAATCTTCATCACCCATGAAATCGCTGATGGCTTATGTCGGCAGCTACCGGTATCTCACTGGCGCTGCCTTCGTGCTTTCTGCCATCAGCTCTCTTACGGCCTTAGTGCCCTTCTTTTACATCTGGCGTATTATCAACCAGGTTCTCGAAACTGCACCCCACTTTGAAAATGCAACCAGGATCGCCCATGACGGGTGGATGGCACTGGCATTTTCTATCTTGTCCATGCTCATTTACATAGCTGCCCTCTGGTGCTCCCACCTTTGCGCGTTCCGGGTACAGCGAAATATCCGCTGCCAGGTCATGGAACATATTTTAAAGCTTCCTGTAGGCTTTATGAATGACTGGGGAAGCGGAAAAGTGCGCAAGATCGTCAATGACTGTTCCGCATCCACAGAAACCTATCTGGCCCACATCTGGCCGGACAAGGCGGGAATGATGTTTACACCTTTAGGACTCATGGTCCTGCTTCTGTTTTTTGACTGGCGTCTGGGTCTTTTATGCCTGGTACCTGTAGGCATTGCCTTTATTTTCATGGCCGGTATGATGGGCGGCGATATGAAAGCGGCCATGAAGGAATACCAGAACTCCCTGGAGACCATGTCCTCCGAAGCGGTAGAATATATCCGCGGCGTTCCGGTAGTTAAAACCTTTGGACAAACTATTTTCAGTTTTGAGCGTTTCCGTAAAGCCATTGATGACTACTCCAAATGGACCATTTCCTACACCAAAAGCATGCGCCCGCCTATGCTGCGCTTTACCACTGCTATTAACGCCATTTTTGCTATTATCATTGCCTTCGGTATCGCAGCAGGAGCCAGAACACGCACGCCCCAGCTGATATTAAACCTGATCTTCTACACCATTATCACCCCCGTGATCACAACTACCTTAAATAAAGTAATGTACGCAGGTGAAAATGAGATGTTAGTCACTGACTGCCTGGACCGTATTAAACAAATCATGGACATCAAACCTTTACCAGAACCTGAAAGGGCTGAAGCACCGGCTGACTATTCCATTACCTTTGACCATGTTTCCTTCTCTTATGCAGGAGCTGACAAAAAAGCCTTAAATGACATCTCTTTTACCATTAAAAGCGGAGAACACGTGGCTCTGGTGGGTCCAAGCGGCGGAGGCAAGTCTACCATTGCAAGCCTGATCCCAAGGTTCTGGGATGTAGAAAGCGGCCGTATTCTTATCGGCGGAGTGGATGTAAGAAATATTCCCAAAAAAACCTTATCTGATATGGTCTCCTTTGTATTCCAGGACAGCAGCCTTTTAAAAATGTCTATTTATGACAATATCCGTCTTTCCCGTCCGGATGCTACCAGGAAAGAAGTTTTACAGGCGCTTCATGAGGCCCAGTGCGATGACATTATCGGAAAGCTTCCAAAGGGCATCGATACCGTTGCAGGCGCTGCCGGGGTCTATGTTTCCGGCGGTGAGAAGCAGCGTTTAAATATTGCCCGAGTCATGCTCAAAAATGCCCCTATCCTGATTTTGGACGAAGCAACTGCTTTCACTGACCCGGATAATGAGACCAAAATCCAGACTGCTTTTGCCAACATGAGCCGTGGCAAGACCGTTCTTATGATCGCCCACAGGCTTTCCACTGTTACGGACACCAGCCGCATTTTCGTGATCAGGGATGGTCAGATGGAAGAAAGCGGAAAACACAAAGATCTGGCTGTTTCAAATGGGCTTTATCATCAGATGTGGCAGACATACCAAATGGCTGCCTCATGGAAAGCAGGTGAAAATAAATGAACAGCATAATAAAAACCTTACAATATAAATACGCCCTTTCTGAAAATGGCGCCAAAGATATGGTACGGGCCTTTGCAGCCTGCACCTTTTCCGACCTTGTCTTAATGATTCCAGCCGGCCTTCTTTACCAGTTTATTGCAACTGTATATACAACAGAAGCGCCTATTTCCAGCAACCAGATCCTTTTCTTCGGGATCGGCATCCTGGTATGCTTAGGCCTGATCTGCCTGTCCACCTATATCCAGTATAACTGCACCTTCTTTGCCACCTACAAAGAAAGCGGCGTGCGCAGACTTTCACTTGCAGAGCATATCCGCAAACTGCCACTGTCATTTTTCAGCCAGCGGGATCTGACGGATCTGACCAATGCCATTATGAGCGACTGCGCAACGTTGGAGACAGCATCTTCCCACTGGATCCCGGAACTGATAGGTTCTGTAATCGCCACCACCATTACCGCCCTGGCGCTGTTTTTCTTTAACTGGAAAATGGCCATTGCTTCTCTTTGGGTGCTTCCAGTTGCCTTTATCATCCTTGGAAGCTCTGCAAACCTTCAGAAAACACTGGGAAGAAAGGGAATGGCAGCCAGACTGGCATGCGCTGACGGCATCCAGGAATGCCTGGAAACACTGCCCCAGATCAAATCCAACAACTATGAGGACAAATATCTGGCATCTTTAAAAGCGAAATTTGCAGAAGCCGAAAAACGGACGATTTTTACAGAACTTGGTGCCTCTGCCTTCGTTTCCAGCGCCCAGATGTTTTTAAAGCTGGGCATTGCAACCACTGCTCTCATCGGCGGAAAGCTGCTGATCCAGGGACAGATAAATATCATGACCTTCTTCCTGTATCTCCTTGTAGTTTCCCGCATTTATGACCCGCTGCAGGTAGCTTTGCAGAACCTGATGGCCATTATCTCCCTTTCTGTACAGACAGACCGGATGAATGAGATCTTACAGTCCCCATTGCAGACAGGTAAGGAAAAGCTGACCAATGAAGGCTTTGACATTACTTTTGACCATGTTTCTTTCTCCTATCACAATGACAGCAAAAAAATCCTAGATGATATTTCCTTTACTGCAAAACAGGGCCAGGTAACAGCTCTTATCGGACCTTCCGGCGGCGGCAAAACTACCGTTTCCAGGCTGGCAGCCCGTTTCTGGGATGTAAACAGCGGGAAGATCACTCTAGGCGGCATGGATATTTCAAAAACCGATCCGGAAACGCTGCTTTCCCTGTATTCCATTGTGTTCCAGGATGTGACTTTATTTAACAATACCATTATGGAAAATATCCGTATCGGCCGCAAAGGGGCTACAGACGCGGAAGTTATAGAGGCAGCTATGATGGCCCACTGCGATGAATTTGTAAATAAGCTGCCAAATGGCTATGACACCACCATTGGCGAAAATGGCTGCGAACTTTCCGGCGGAGAGCGCCAGCGTATTTCCATTGCAAGAGCCTTCTTAAAGAATGCGCCTATCCTGCTTTTGGACGAAGCCACTGCGTCCCTGGATGTGGAAAATGAAACTCTGATCCAGGCGTCTCTGTCCCAACTGATGAAAAATAAGACTGTACTGCTGATCGCCCACCGCATGCGTACTGTAGCAGGCGCTGACCAAATCATTGTATTAAAAGATGGTCATGTGGCAGAAAATGGTTCTCCTGATGAATTAATGGAAAAAAATGGAATTTTTGCCCATATGTCACGACTGCAGACGGAAGCGGCAAGTTGGAGTATCCAGTAATTTTGGCGCCCTTCCAGGCTATTTCCATTCCAGCATCTGCCGCGCCATCTGGCGCGGCATAAATCTCAAAATGGTTACCAAATCCTTAAGACCATTTTTAAGAGAATCGTCATTTGATTTTCAGGCATAGATAAGATACAATCGAAGATACCTTTTAATTTGTAAATATCTGGGAATTTAAAATTTTCGGAAATTTTACGAATTTCAAATCAAATCATTCAGATAAGGACCAAATCTTAACATGCTTGGAAGAACCCATTTTTTTATAGGAATATCCGCTGCTTTAGCAATCATGCAGCCTTCCTCCATGTCCACTTTAGTGGCTGGTGCGGGGGCTGCTGCTATTGGCGGCATGATCAGCGATATTGACTCAGGAACCTCTCAGGCCCACAAAGAGGCCGACAAGATCATGACAGCAGCCATTGCTGTTACTGCCATAGTTATTTTCGCTGACTATAAATTTCACGTAGGTATCTATGAACGCCTTATGAGAAACAGCAGTATTGCAAGACTTCTTACTGGTGCCATGGCTTTTATCATCATCTGCACCTATGGTTCAGGACAGCCACACCGATCTTTTATGCACTCCCTTTTGTCCATGTTCATGCTTACGGCCTGCATGGATGTGATCTATCCGGATGCAGCTCCCTATTTCGCCATTGCCTATGCTTCCCACCTGGCGCTGGATCTGTTAAATTACCGGAGACTGCGCCTGATCTGGCCTATGAAGCGTGGCTTCTCCCTGCGGCTTTGCTCTTCCCAGGGACTGGTCAATCGTCTGCTCCTATCCGCCGGAATGGCCTGTGTAGTTCTGGAACTGGTCACTTCCATTCCCGCAAGACGGCTTGCAGAAAGGATCTTCTCTTTTTTACCGTTTTAATCCAATCCGGGAAAAATCCTGCTTTCCCTGCGCAAAAGGGATTGCAAATATCCTTTTATTAGAGTTCCCCTTACTTTGTTAATTAATTTTACTTATATATCGTACGTCATTTTTCACAAAAATTAATTATACTATTGATTTTTGAAAATTTTTACGTATATTCTATAAGTAGAATTGCTTGGAAGTCATCCCCAAGAAAACAAACAAAAATCCAAACATTGTGAGGTAGAAAGATGAAGCCAGTTAAAGAAGGAAAAGTACGTGAAATCTATGACAACGGCGACAGCCTGATCATGGTCGCTACCGACCGCATCAGCTGCTTTGATGTGATTCTCCATAATACAGTGACCAAGAAAGGTACCGTTCTGACCCAGATGTCCAAGTTCTGGTTCGATTATACAAAGGACATTCTTCCAAACCATATGATCTCTACTGACGTAAAAGATATGCCGGAATTTTTCCAGACTCCTGAGTACGAAGGCAAGAGCATGATGTGCCGGAAACTTACCATGCTTCCACTGGAATGCATTGTCCGCGGTTACATCACCGGAAGCGGCTGGAAGAGCTACAAGGAAAACGGTACGGTCTGCGGCATTAAGCTGCCTGAAGGCTTAAAAGAATCTGATAAACTGCCTGAACCGATCTTCACACCTTCTACCAAAGCTGAGATCGGCGATCACGATGAAAATATCTCCTATGAGCAGAGTATTGACCACCTGGAGAAATACTTCCCTGGAAAGGGCAAAGAATATGCCACCAAACTGCGGGATTACACCATTGCTCTTTACAAGAAGTGCGCTGACTACGCTTTAAGCAAGGGCATCATCATTGCTGATACCAAGTTTGAGTTTGGTCTGGACGAAGAGGGAAATATCGTTTTAGGCGATGAAATGCTGACTCCAGACAGTTCCCGTTTCTGGCCTGCAGATGGCTATGAGCCAGGTCATTCCCAGCCATCCTTTGACAAACAGTTTGCACGTGACTGGCTGACCTCCCATCCGGGAAATGACTGGACTCTGCCGGAAGATGTAGTACAGAAGACCATTGATAAATATCTCCAGAGCTATGAAATGCTCACTGGAAAACAGTTGTAAACACATAAGAAATGCCTGACATCCCTGCTTACGATCATTCTTCTTTGAACTACTGCAGAAATGTCAGGCTTTCTCTTTATCCTGTGATTCTTTTTACAAAAACACCTCAAGGTCATTTGATCTCCTCATAAAATGCCTTAAGCTGCTTTCTGGCGATCCACTTCGTGTATTCTCCCTCTAAATATCTGCCCGGCTGAACAGACTGCATGATCTGGTTCCGCTCTATATCTGCTTCCAGTTCTTCCCTTAACTGCTCCAGACTCATTTCCCCTGATTTTTCCTTTATCTTTTCCTGATACCACAGATAAAGATTCATATAATAATCTTCCAGCTGCCCGCTCCAGCGCTCTTCCAGTGAAAACAAACGGTTAAATTCCTTTATCTTTTCACCGGCATTTGAATCCCCATCCTGCACCGGATGCAGCTTTACTATCTCACTGTCTGCATCCGGTGGATTCTCAAATTCCAGCTGTACCTGTTCTTTTACAGTATCCAGATAGGGCAAAAATATACTTCCAAGGTTCCTCTGCTTTCCCTTTAAGGGACTTTTGGTTCCTTTGAAACGGCTGTTGCAGGCGGAACAGCAAAAATACAGGTTATATGGGTGCAGACATAAACATGGGTACTTGGATTTGGGGAAATAATGTTCCACATCCTCGTCTGTCTCCCCGTTTGAAATAGTATTTAAACACACCGGACAGATCCGGCGTATCTTCTTATTTTTCCCTTTAAAATAATCCTTAGCCAGTTCCTTTCTGCTGTACATGGGATCAGAAAGTTCATTTAAATGAAAATGGGTGGTACAAAGGACTACATCATAGAAATATCCGAAGAAGTCTTTTAATATCTTCTGGGCCGCATCCGGAAGCTGGTCACTTTCCAGGCTGAACCTGCCGTTCTTCCATGCCTGCTTATCCATAAATTCCATATCATGCTTTATGGCTTTATAGATGGTTTCCCGCATCCCCTGTTCCATACGGAACAGCCGGTCCACTGCCCGGCGCATGTTCTTTCCATTTTCCGTGTCGCGCTCATAAAGCCGGTAGAACCAGGCGCCATTCTTTCCTGCAAAATCCAGCCAGTCCTTCTCTGAAAAAATATTTCCCGGCTGACCTGCCGCAAACGCAAAAACAGACAGCAGAAACCGGCTGATGGCCATTAAGTCCTGCTCCTGCTCCTTAACATCTATGTTCCAGAACATCCTGTATCACTCCCTTTTGTTCCAAAAGCGTTTATTCGTGTACTGCATTTTCTTTTTCTAACAGCGCATACAGCTGTTCCTGCAGACGGAAACGCTGATAACCCGGACCTACTTTTGAAATAGCGTCTTTCAGCTTATCCGGATCCTTCTCTTCCATATATGTTTTTACAGAATCCGATGCAAATCCGCCAATGGCAGATGCTTTAAATACCTGTCTGGAAATGCTGTCGCGGCCTGCTGCAAACGTGGAAATTTCCAGATCCTTCACTTCTGTTTTAGAACCTGTAGGATTCTCAAACAAATGGATCTGCGACCGCATGGCATCTGTTAAGATCAGATCAGAATGAGTGGCTACCAGAAATTCATTTCCGCTTTTTCCATCCATACTGCACATAGAATAAACAAAGCGAACAAAATCCCGGCTCCAGTCATCGTTAAAATGGACATCCGGCTCATCATAAAGGAATAATGTATTTTCCCCGCAGTGATTCTGGGCCATAAGGATCAGACCAATGCGGGCCAGCCACATTAATTCTCCATCGCTTAAGTCTTCCATTTCATATAAGCCCCGTTCATCCCCGTTACGGTAGGAAAAATGGATCTCACGGATCACACCTTCTCTCCACGCAGTGAGAAGAGTCGAGATAAGAGAAAATGGATTTCCATCAAAATAGCGTTGGAGCATGGGGTGATAAAATACTTTCTCCCCATCCGCTTCCCAGGAATCAAACAAAAACACCGCTGCCGTTTCCCCTGCAAGACTTCCATCCTCTTCTGTACGATCCGCAGATGTCCTGTGGATCACGCAGTTGCTTAAAGCCACCCCCTTTGTATCCTGGCTTAAAAGCCGCCGCAAAATGCTGATCTGAGGCCGGTCTGCTGCTTCTTCCAGTTTTGTATCGTCAATCCTCAGCGAAAATGCCGCCGGGATCAGACGAATATTTAACCGCTTCAGAAGTTTTTTCCTAAGGGAAGCATACCCCAGCGCCTTTTCGCTGATATTATTATCCTGCATATCAAAAGGCATCACTGCAAACAATGCCGGCAAGATAAATTTAGATGTGACTGCATCCAGAAACAGTACCCTTGGATTAACATCCAGTCGTTCATAAAAGGATAATATTTCCTCTGCCGCCTCACCCTGAGCCACTCTGGTTTCTCCCGGATGTTCTTCATTTCCAGATCCCGGATCTTCTCCTGCTCCAGCGCCCATGGCCAGTGACAGATCATACAGATCACTGGCAAGAGAAGCTCTTGGAGAACGGATCAGGATATCTTCCATGGAGCTGTTTGCTCCTGAACAATAGGAGATAATACGGTCTGGCAGATACTGGTCCGGTATGGAATATAATTGCTGAGTTTTTCCATTTTTTTCCAGTTCCACGTATAATTTTCTCCGCCGCCCAAAAGTATCACAAAACCCCTTTTTCTGCGGCTTTACATAAATACCCGTTCCGTCCGGCATCCGGTATTTTAATTCAAAAATAAATCCCGGCAGCTCATTTTGCATAATACGGGTAAAAATAAGTCCCACTGCCTCTAACACACTGGATTTTCCAGAGCCATTGCAGCCGATCAGAAAATCCAACGGCACCACACCTGCCTGTTCCTTAAACTGCAATTTCAGGCGTTTCAGTCCTTTATAACCATCTATGTATAAGTATTCCAGTTTCATGTTTTATCTCAGACCTCCCTGGTATCCAGAATCTGATATTTCTGTATGGTAATAGGATGACCTGCACTGTCACGCACTTCTTTTTCTCCCATATAAAGCTTCTGAGGAACCGTCTTTTCCAGAAATCCCAGCGCTTCTAATAATCTTGCCGATGCAAGGGCATCCTGTACCGAATACCCTTTTTTGTGGATCTGCTTAAACACCGTATGGACCGGCATTGCTTCCTGTGACTGGGCATAGATCCGCAGGATCTCCATCTGAAAATCAGACAGCATCGTAAAAAGAGACTGCAGCTGCTTTGGAATACGGCTCTGCCAGTCAGTAATGCCTTCTGTCGGCTGGCTGACGCTTCGCACCGCACCGATCCCATAGCTTTCCTTAAACAAAGATGGAAGTGGATCCGGCAGGTCTTCCTGCTTTCTGAAATCTTCTGTCAATCCGGATGTAAACGCCAAAGACAACATAGATTTCAAATACCGCTCTCCCAGCTGCTGCATTTTATGTAACCGTTTTCTTAATACTTCCGTCTTTTGGATCGTTTTTAAAAATTCACTTTGTTCTTCCTGGGAAAGTACCGGCACAAAGAAGTCACTTTCTCCTTTATCCGGCAGCATCCGGTTATACAGAGAATTCCATACAGGGCGAAGTTCAGAAAAAAGAGACTCTTCATCCCGGCTTATTTTTCCTTCTTTTAAAGCAGACCTGACAAGCTTTCCAAGCACATTTTCAAGGATGATATTCAATGTCTCTTCTGATGACTGACACCGTTTTACCAGCTTTCTGGCCCTTTTTAACTGATCTACGATGACCTGCTGTTCCTTTAGACAGGGAAATACCACAGGAATACCAGATAACTGCTCTTTCGTCAGATTAGGGATCGTCACTGTATTAGCCCGCTGGATCAGCCATGGACGGTAAAATTCCAGATAATACAGCCCGTATTCCGGCAAGATCTGCTCTTCGTCAAAGACCATTGCCTGAATCGCCTGGTTCACAACCATATCGCAGCCTGCAATAGCCGCTTTCCCAATGGTTCCCGATACAGAAAGCAAAACAGCGCCTTCCGGCACTACCAGCCACGGGATCTGATCTGCTCCCTCTTTGGTAAGGTAATTTTCCGTTTTTGAAATATATTCTTCTTTTATATCCCCCACCCGTACCCATGGAAGGCTTTCCGGCTGGGGATCCTTTGTATAATAATCTGTTTTTGAACGGTTTAATGTGGTTCCTCTGATCCATCTGGATACCACCTGTTTTAAAGGCCTCTGCTTCCAGTTTTCCATTTTCTCCACTTTTAGCCGACCTCCTTAAACAGTTCTTTTAACTCCTTTGTGATCTCTTCCTGCTCCTTAAGCATCTCCTGCAAAAGAAGGGCCGGATCTTCTATTTCCAGATTGATCTGTTCCTCCGGTCTGTAATTTTCCGGCAAAAGATTCCATTTTCCCACCTCGATCTCATCTGCACCGGCAAACCAGAAACCATTATACTGCCAGCCAGCCGGCACCTTCACACCATTGCGGTTTTTCACTGCCTTTTCCCTGCGGCTGCGTTCCCATTTCCCGTAATAACTGTCTCTGCTGCGCCAAACCTCTTCCAGACGGTCATATTCCTGCTGTTGTTTTTCTTTGTCTTCCTGCTTTTCCAGACTGTAATACAGCACCCGCTGGGTATGTCCTTCCCAGCCGCCGGACATAAATGGCTTACTGAATACCATGACACTGGAACGGACACCGCTGTATTGGAACGTATCTTCCGGCAGCCCGATCACTGCTTCCAGGGAATAGGACTGAAGAAGCCATTTTCGCACTTTCACGCTTTCTGTCCGGTTCGCAAACAGGAAGCTGTTGGGAACAATCAGCATGGCTTTTCCATCATATTTTAAAGCCTGCATACTGCGGATCAGTTCCATGTGATAACGGCCTCTTACCGTCCTTAATTCCGCCGGAAGTGCCTCCGCCAGTGCCTCGTCTTTTATCGTATCTGTTCCATAAACAGGATTACTGATCACCAGGTCGCAGGATTCATATACATCAGCCGGTGTCTCATCTTCCAGATGAAGTTCCATTTTGATTCCCAGAAGCTGTGACATAATGAAGCCTGCAGCCCACAATTCTTCATCCTTTTCACAGCCAATAAGCTTTGGATCCTTTAAATATCTGGAAACAGCCATCAGCAGGCTTCCTGCGCCGCACTGGGTATCCAAAACCACTGCACCATCGCCAGGCCCCATAAGCCCTTCCGGAATTGTGATCAGATGAAGAAGAGGACCCGCTGTCTCTGCCGGAAGAAGATAACGGTTTTTGCCGCCTTTGCTGAACAGACAGAAATGAAAGATCTGTGAAAGGGCCGCCTGAAACATTTCCCCGGAAAACGGATCATTCCACCAGCGGGACAATTCAGCCGATACTGCCATAAGCTGACGATTCACCGTACCTCTCAATAACTGACGATACCCCAAAAGTCTTTTCATCATTGGGTCTTCTTTCTTCTTTACTGCGCATTCTTCAAGCAGCATACACCCAAAATCCCGGAACATCCCCATAAGATCTTCGGAATACTCCATACGGTAAAAATCCGCCGCTTCCTTAAATTCCTGAACGATCTCATTTATTTTATTTTTCTGCTCTGATGTCAACATAGATTTTTCACTCCTTTAAGCCTTTTTTGCCATGTTTTTACGCATTCTCTTATCTTCATACATCTTTTCATCTGCTGATTGTATTCATATACGCCGATACGCATATCTGTTTTTCCCAGCACATAGGCCATTTTCTTGTCATTGACCAAAAGGCTGTGGAGCATTTCATTGATATAACGGCTTAACTCATAAAATTCTTTGCTGCTGTGGACATCCACTTTCTCATTTATCTGGATTGACGCAAAGCTGAGAAAAGATATAGGGAAGTTCATTTTTGGCGGTTACCTTTGATACATTAACTGGCTCAAATCCTACTTCTACAATAAATTCACCAGTGCTGTTCCACACTGCAGAATACTGCATCAATTTATTTTCCGCAGTATTAGGCTTAATCCCCTGCACCATTTTCATGTCCTTATCATTCAACATAGGCTTGAAAAAGCGCATCTGCTCCCCGGAATCAAAGTTATAGCCATAATAACGGGGTGAGTTCCGGAAACGATCTCTCCCCGTTCATCAATAATATGGATCTCATCTACTTCTATGAATTTCGCGATCTTGCGCATTCATCCCGGTCATACCTGGCTTTCGGATTCTTCTCCAGTATATAGGCAATGGTCTCTGCATCATGAAGACATTTCTGTGAATATTCTTTCCGCAGGCGTTCCATTTTCTTTCCGTTTTCTTCCAGTATCTTGTCCATCTGCTGAAATATCTTATCAGCCGTTTCCCGGGTCCGGCTCTGCTCATTTGCAATACTCAAAACAAGCACGCTAACTAAGATCACACTCACTAATGCAAATGTGACCTTATACATATAACTTCGTATGGATTTCTTTAAAGTACGCACGGCGTCTCCTTAATTTGCTATTTTTTCGTTTCTCTGTTTGTTTTTAGAAAAATTCAACTACGATTCTTATAGCTTTCGTTACAAAAATTATAGCAAGTTTAAGGGTATTGGGCAAGTTTTTCACGGCATCTGTTATAACAGCGCTGTCAAATTTCTTATATCCAATATTTTTCTTTTTATTTCTGTAGTTGAACATGGCGATGTGCGCCTCATCAATATTTTACATTAAAGGATATTATAATCCGCTTTTGATACTGTAAAAGATTTTTTAATATAGGATTCCCCTGTACCTTTTTGAATTTCAGTCGAATTGACTTTGATTATAAGATACTTTATACAAATAGACTTTGCTTTTTAGGCAAAACGGCTCATAAGAATATGAGCCGGACTTTTATCACTATTTACGAAATTTATAATAGTTGCTTCAGAATCCAAATTCCTGTAATAACTTTTCCAGATATTCCGGTTCCTTTAGGGCTCGCTGCAAGTCAGACGCTCTGTCCGATGCCAGAAGACAGGAATACAGTCTATTCAATTTGACTATCGTTTCTTCCCGGCCTTCTGCTCGGCCTTCTGCTCGGCCTTCTGCTCGACCTTCCGCCAGCCCTTCTTCTCTTGCCTCTTCTCGGATTTCATCTGCATGTTCCTGAACATACTCTTTCATATACTGTTCAAACATCATATAGCGTTCTCCCATCTTTCGGCTTCTTTTTATCCGACGCATAGAATCCTGAAGCTGTTTAACCAGTTCGTCTCCATAGTCAGCTTCACTTCCCGCCAGATCAGCCTTAACAAAATCAAGCAATGCTGCCAGTTCTTTTGGTACTTCTTCCCGATTTTCTCCGTTTGTATTCAGAAAAACTGTACAATCACCATCGCAAAATACATTTCCCGTTTCTTCACAATATCTGCGGATAGTATAGCGGCATTTTTTCTGGCCAAGAGGATCAAAATTACAAATAAAAATTACAAATGCATCTGCAAGTTCTCCGTAATTTTTGCCTTTTTCCAGCATTTCTACATCCATCTGACTGTGATAATATCGGCTCCGCCTTTCCAGATTGTCTTTTTTTACCAGCTGCATCTCAATATCATAATGTGTTCTGTTTTCATCTTTTGCAAATACATCCATCCGGATGCTTTTGCATTCCGGATTAAAGAAGAAACCATGTTCTGTACTGATCTCTACTTTTTCAATCTTAATTTCCAACACACGTTCCAGAAAACATCTGCAGTTTTCTGCATCCATCATAACAGCTGCAAACATAAAATCGTCATGAAATACCAATTCTTCCAATGTTTTTTTGCCCATTTTTCCTCCATACTACAGAGGAATCCTATATCAGTAGATTATCACAGTTTTTTCATGCATGCAACTTATTTTCCCCTCCCATTAATACATAGCCGCTATACTCATAAAAAGCCCCAAATTATATCTGACTGAATCAGTATTTTCTGATCTTTATCGTTTAGCTCACCAACGGCAGCAGATAATTAACCCACAGCCAGCTCATCGGCATTACCAGGATCATAGACGGTATCATATCCGCAATAAGATAATCTTTTAATTTAGCCATGCGAAATCCCGTTGCGATAAGTAAAACACCTCCACAGGCCTTAAAATCACTGATCATTTCCGGTGTTGTCAATGGAAAAATAACACCAGCAAGGAAAAACAGCAGCAAAAAGATCAGGCACTGGGGAATCGCGATAAATGCTACGATAATCCCCATACTGCAGGAAAAGATCATCGCTGTAGGAAGATCCAGAATAGATTTTGCAAGCAGAATACTGTGATCTCCCTCCATTCCAGCAACAATAGAACCATAAATACCCGTTCCACTGGCACAGAATAATACGATAACCGTTATCATTGCTGCCGTAAACTCTTTATCTGCTTTCTCATCTCCTGTCCGGCTAAACAATCCCATGATCAGCCGGTTCATCTGCACCGCCCCTTTCTGGATCCAGTCACCCAGATGCAGCGCCAGCCCGATTGCTGTTCCAACTATAACTGAAAAAATAACCGGCGGCATATTTTTCATCAGGCAAATGCTGCTAATACCCATTGTAAAAGCACAGCAGGATAAAATCATGTTCAGCTTGATTTTAAAATCCGCTGATAGTTTTTTCCCTATCCCATTTCCAAGAACACCTCCCACTACAACAGAAAGTGCATTTACGATCACCCCTATCGGCATCATTTTTCCTCCTCATTTTTCATATACTCCCGGAAGCTTTGTGTACTTTCAAGATTTTCACCTATCAATCCTATCTCTGCACAGCAGACAGCTTATGGCACAAACTTTGAAGAGAGTTTTTTTCATCGATTTCATCTTCCTCCACCAGTTTTAATGCACCAAAAGCACAGGCTCTGACACAGGCCGGTTCTAATCCGGCATGTCTGCGCTCAATACAGCCATCACATTTACGCATTTTCCCATCTTTTCCAAAAGCGGGAGCACCAAACGGGCAAGCCATGGCACAGCTGTGGCAGCCAATGCAGTTTGTATTGTCAAACAGAGTGTATCCTGTTTCCGGATCTTTGTAAATACAGCCTGCAGGACATGCCAGAACGCAGGGTGCCGGATCACAATGCATACAGGCAATAGAGAAATAACGGGAACTTCCATCTGCTTCCCAATCATCCCTGAATACTGTCCTGAAGGGACGCATTCCTTCCTGAGGATCAATATTGTTCTGGTCCATACACGCAATCGCACATGCTCCGCAGGCGCAGCAGCGTTCCATATCTAAATCAATCTTTTTCATTTTCATGCCTCCTGATCATGCAATAGGAACTCCGGTAAGCCGGAAATCCGCTGTACGGATCCAGGTTGTCCGGATCCAGCAAAGAATTGGCATCTGCCTCCCGGTAGCCCTGAAACAGATAAACTGCTCCCTGGGGCGCTGTTCCCGTAGGGGATGCTTCCAGACACAGACAGCCATTAGGAGTTTCAACATCAATCAGATCTCCCTCTTCTACCCCCAGTTTTTTCGCATCTTCCAGACTTATCTCCGCCTGTGGTCTTGGTCTTAATGTTCTCGCCCATGGCTGGTCATGAAGCCTGGAATGGATGGCGTTTGGTATCCTTACACCTGCACACAAAGCATAGGGCCACTTTGCCGGATCCGGGTTAACCGGAGCCTGGTACGTAGGAAGACTGTTTAATTTCCATTCTGGATGCTCTTTGATCAAAACCGAATCTAATTCAAATTTTCCGCTTGGTGTTGGCAGTCCTTTTTCCAGCCAGCTTCCCGGCACATAAGGCTTAATTCCCGGCAGCTTAACCGGCGTCGGACTTTCCTCCAGTTGTTCCACTGTAACCGGAAGATCACGAATGATCCAGCGGATGCATTCTTTATATCCCTCTTTTAGCAGATCATCCTGTAAATCCATCTTTCTTGCCAGCAGCGTCAGTATATCTGCATCCGACTTTGCTTCGCCTATTGGCTGGATCACAGGTTTTGTATACCAGGCATAACCACCTGGATAGCATTTAAATTCGCCTCTTTCCATAGAAGTGCAGGCTGGAAGCACAATATCTGCATAACCGGCTGTATCTGTCATAAAAAGATCTACATCTACGAAGAAATCAATTTTTTCCAAAGCCCGTTTCATTCGTTCATCCCCTGCAAACATACGCAGGTTCATTCCAAGAGCAAATATAGCCCGGACCCGATCTTCTTTCTCTGACAGAATATTGCAGGCCAGATCATTTGCCTGCATTTCTTTGCGCAGTTCATACCAAAGGGGAAAACGATCTGCACCTACTGCCGGCTTTCCCGCTTTGGGGAAACAGCCGTTCATAAACTCTTCTTCATGGGTTGCAAACCCACAGGAAAGTTCCATATAGGTGTGGGATGCCGGCAGCTGACCGCCTTTTCTGTCATAATTTCCTGTAATTGCCAGAAGTGCCATGATGGCACGATAGCTTTGCAGTCCATTTCTGTGATGTCCTACCGGCGCAGAACTTTCACATATGCTCATGGAACTGCTCTCATGGATCATTTTTGCAGCCTGACGGATCTGTTCTGCAGGTACACCTGTCAGTTCTTCCCCTTTTTCAGGTGTGTAATCCTGAACATACCGACTGTATTCCTCATATCCATGCACATAATTATGGATATACTCATGATCTACCCAGTCATTTTTTATCAGTTCATGGGCCATTGCAAGGGCCAGCGCACCGTCCGTTCCCTGACGAGGCCGCAGATGCAGATCTGCCAGACGGCGGGAAGCCGGTGTGATACGTGGATCTACAATAATCACCTTCATTCCCTGTTTCCGTCTTTTTTCCACGCCGTCCGGCATCCGGTAACGGGAATAATATCCATTCATTCCCCAGCCAAGAAAAAGATCACTTGCGCCCATATCTGCCCGCACATGCATCCCTGTTGCCACCTGCCATGCCATAAGTCCTGATGTAAAGCAGCAGCTGGATTCTGTTCCATAATTCTGTGTTCCAAATACATGGGCAAATCTGCGATACATTGGGCGGTACCATTTACCATATCCTGAAAAAAAGGCAACACTGTCTGCACCGTAATTTTCCCGATAACCCAGCAATTTTTCAGAAATTTCTCCTATGGCTTCTTCCCAGCTGATAGGAACAAACTGTTTTTCTCCCCGTTTTCCCACACGGCGCAGCGGGGTAAGGATCCTGTCTTTCCGGTATAAATACTGCCTGTTATTTACACCCTTTGTGCAGAGATATCCGCGGTTGACCGGGTGATCCGGTGTACCTTCTACTTTTAGTACCTGTCCATCTTTTACGTAAACATCCAGTCCGCAATGCATCTGCGGTGTACATATATCACAAAGTGTATGGCGGATCTCTATTCCTGTATCTTCACCTGGGATCTTTGCCCGGATCCGTGCATTTACATCACTCATTCTGACTTCTCCTCTCTTTTTTTCTCCTCTACCTCATCCACGTTCAGTTCTGCCTCCAGTTTCCGTAAAAAGGAAGGGCGGATCCCTTCTTTTACAAGAAGACCTCTTTGTAGGCTGCTGATGGGGCCTGTGCGCTTTCCATAAGTCAAAAGCTCATAAAAATAATTTTTTACCAGACCGCTGATACGATAATTATCAAGGATATTAACTCCTGCCAGATTTCCCTGATCGATCACAGCCTGTATATAAAGTTCTCCTGAGTCCAGATTACCAAATGTGAGAACTTTTCCCTCTCTGCGGCAATCTCCCAATCCTATAAAATCCATTCCCATAAAATGAGTAATATTATGGAGAATGTTTCCATCATAGTTTCCTGTTCCTTTCGCCATGTTATGACCGGCAGTTCCGCCCTGATGGCCTGCATTAGCCCAAAGACCTATGATCTGCTGCTTTCCAGTCTGCATTTCCCGGCCCTGACAGCAGTCTCCCGCTGCGTATATACCGGCACAGCTGGTTTCCATCTGTTCATTTACAAGGATTCCACGGTCAACCTGGATCTCTTTGGGATCCACCACTTCTGTATTTGCTCTTGTTCCAATACACAAAACGATCAGATCTGCATCATAATGCTGTCCATCTGTCAATGTGCATCCGAAAATCGTTCCTCTCTCTTCTACGGACGCAATACTGCACCCAAATGCAAGAGAAACACCCTGATCTTTCACTCTTTTTTCTATTTCGTGAGATACCTGCTCATAAGCTGCCAGAGGAAAAATCCTGGGCGCCAGGTCTGCCAGAAGTACTTTCGCTCCTCTTGCCCTTAAAAGTTCTACTACCTTGATCCCTACCATAGACGCACCTACTACGATTGCTTTTTTCGGTGCAGATACTTCTATCCGCTTTTTCAACTGGTCTGCATCTTCCATCGTACGCATAAAAAACGCTTTTTCCGGATCCAGACCTTCTATATGCGGTGCCCAGGCTCTTGCTCCTGTAGCGATCAAAATACGGTCAAATATTTCTTCCCGGCCATCCTCCAGAATAACACTGCGCTTTTTTCCATTAATATGTTTTACACAAGTTTCACTTTCTATTTTCAATTTTAATTCTCTTTGGATCCTATCCAGATCACCAAAAGGAAATGCTCCCTCTCGCTTTAGTTTTCCTGATACATAATAGGTAGTCAGCATAGGATTATAGGGTGCTTCACTGTGTTCGCTGAACACACATATTTCTCCATCAGGATCCAGACAGCGTATTTCTTTTGCTGCCTGATATCCCCCACAGCCAAATCCAACGATTGCATAACGCATATTTATTTTCTCCTGTTCTTTTCATCACTTATAAAATTAAAAATGCCACCTTCTTCTTTCTTTTCAAAGAAGAAAACGGCATTCTTAGTCACAGTTAATACTCTCGATATCCTGTTTCTGCATTTTCACAGATACGCAGCTGAAGCTGACACAGATCTTCTTTCATTTTATCACTGTGAAATGTCCCATCCAGAAGACAGATATTGATCAGATCTCCCTCTGTCCTTAAATTCTGCTCTCTGCACGCACTCCAGAACTGATAGGCTGACGCCGGGCGATAAGGCATTCCGCAGCTGAGCATACATACATAATCTCCCTCCGGTATCTCTATTTCTCCTTCCATCTCCGGTGCATCCCCCGGCAGGAAAAACAGACTTCCCGCCTTGTTTAACGGATCTTCTGCCTTCATAGACTCCCTTCGCAAAAGTGCTCCAAACTCACCTACACCAGAAAACTTTTGCTTTTTTTAATATTCATCTGCTTTTACATAGCATAAATGCAGGATCGTCGCATCCACTTCCCGGTCCGGCCATTCTATAAAAATTGCCCGTCTTTTACCAATGTGTTCTATATAAATCTGATCCTGCATTTTTTCATTCCGGCTGGCCTGCTGATACAAAAGCAGACGTCCCTGCAGCACCTTTTCCATCCATTCCAGTTCCAGCCGTTGTTGTTTCATCTGCCCGATCTGATCTTCCAGAAGCCGTATTACATTGTCTGTACTACGGCCCTGGATACTTTTTTCGATCATCTTCAGCGGAACATTCATATTTTTTAAAAAACAGATTTCTCTGAGAAAAGGCATCTGATCGCTGCTGTAAAAGCGGCATCCTCTGGCATCTACACGCGCAGGATGTAAAAGGCCTATTTTATCATAATAGATCAGTGTCTGTCTGGTTATCCCATGAAGCTGTGCCATTTTACTGATTGAAAATTCCATATTGCCACCTCACATTCACTCACGCATAATATATAAAATATTAGCGCAAAACTATTTTTCCCGCAAGCAATGAGGTGTTTTTCTTACATTTTAAATTTTCTTTGCTTCAAGCGCATGGCAGATTCTGTCTAACGCTTCTTTTATTACCGCCTTAGGCGATGCAAAATTAATTCTTACAAAGCCTTCGCCGCCTTCACCAAAGGTACTTCCCATGTTCAGGGCAACTTTGGCATCATGAACCAGAAATTCCTCCAGCTGTTTTTCCGTCATTCCAAGTTTTCTGCAGTCCAGCCACATCATATAAGTAGCTTCCGGTATTACAGGTACGATCTGCGGAATATATTTATTTAAATACTCCACAATAAAATCCCTGGTTTCTTCCAGATACGCACATACCTGTTCCAGCCATTCTGCACCATATCGGTAACCAGCTTCTGTTGCCAATGGGCCAATAAGGTTCATTTCCATAAAATGCTGATTCATCAGCATACGGCGATATTTTCCCCGTAAGCCCTCATCTGGAATGATAATACCTGAACACTGTAAACCTGCAATATTAAAAGATTTACTTGCCGCTGTACATACAACCAGCTGATTCAGACCGCCTGTTTCTTCCATAGAAGGACCTGCAGAACAGAATTTATATCCTGAGAATACAAAATCACTGTGGATCTCATCTGAGATCAGGATCACTCCGTACTTTACGCACAGGCGGCAGATATGGTCGATTTCTTCTTTTGTCCATACCCTTCCGATGGGATTATGAGGATTACAGAAGATCAGCATCTTTACCTGATTTTCTGCAATTACCTTTTCCAGATCTGCAAAATCGATCTCAGGCTGTGCTCCCTCTTTCTGAATCAGGCAAGTATGTACCGGACGGCGCCCATTATCCTCAATAATATGAGCAAATGGATGATACACTGGTGTCATGATTGCAATGGCATCGCCTGGTTCTGTCATTCCCTGCACACAAAATGCGATAGCTCCTACAATACCAGCACTGTAAGTGATCCAGTCCCTCTGTACCTTCCAGTTCCATTTTTCCTGTAAACGCTGCTGCACTGCTTCATAATAAGAATCCTTTGGCTGTGTATAACCGAAAATACCAAACTCTGCTGCATCACGGATCGCATCACACACCGGCTTTGCAGCCTTAAAATCCATATCTGCCGTTGTAAGGGCGATCAGATCCGGTTCTCCATATTTTTTCCGCGCCATATCCCAGCGCACAGATCCGGTTCCACGCCGGTCAATGATCTCATCAAAATTATATTTCATCATATTCTCCCTGCATCAGGCTGCGGTTTTTGCAGTGCCTGATTTTCCAGCAAATAAATTAAACTTGATTGATAATAATGCCATGATCACGATACATGCCGGGTATATTGCAAAAAATACCAGATCTGTAGGGTTGATTCCATCTACTAAAGATGCGCAGTCAACGGTTAAACCAGCCCAAAATACGAAACCATTCTGTGCAGTTGCAAAAATATCCAGGATACTTGCAGTACGACGTGGATCTACATCAAACGGTTCGCAGATTTCCTTTGCTAAAGGTCCTGCAACAACGATGGCGCTGGTAGAACGGATCAGGGCGCCTAAGCAGAAGGTCAGAACTGCAACGCTGAACTGAGCGCCTTTTGCGCTTTTTACATTCTTTGTCAGTTTTGCGATCAGCCATTCAATACCGCCATTGTGATCAACAACACCCATAATACCTTTTACCAGGATCGCTGTAAAAATGGTATTGGTCATCTTTGTCATACCTTTTCCAACTGCATCCATAAATGTAATAATGTTCATATCACCAAAGGCAAAACCAATCACTGCAGATAAAATAATACCGGTCGTGAGTACCACCATCATATTCATTCCGGCTACTGCTGCAACAATGATATATACATATGGGATCATTTTAATAAAGTTATATCCACCGATCTCCATACTTCCGCTTCCAGATGACATGCCTAAAAGGCTATAGATCACAACAGAAGCAAGGAATGCCGGGATAACCAGTTTTACGTTAAAACGGAACTTGTCACGCATATCAACGCCCTGTGTACGGGTTGCTGCGATCGTAGTATCGGAAACGAAAGACAAGTTATCACCAAGACTGGCTCCGCCTAATACAGCAGATACAGCCAGAGGAAGATTTAAACCCGCCTGAACAGCAAGTCCTGCTGCAATTGGTGCTACTGCTGTTACTGATCCTACAGAACTTCCGATCGCCAGTGAGA
Source organism: uncultured Clostridium sp. (assembly GCA_900543885.1). Taxonomy (GTDB): domain Bacteria; phylum Bacillota; class Clostridia; order Lachnospirales; family Lachnospiraceae; genus Enterocloster. The sequence continues at coordinate 10,629 of UQTA01000011.1, read as the reverse complement.
TCATGGATGTTACAAACAAAATGCCTGCATAGATCATATGCTTTGGAATCAGGTGAAGCAGGAAATTTGTTAAAGATTCTACACCACCCATTTCAGAGCTGACAGCTGTAAAAATACCAGACAGCAGCATAATAATTACCATCATCATCGCAGTAGGATCACCAGCCCCCTTGCTGAATGCATCCACACGGTCCATAACCTTTCCACGTCCGATATACAGGCTACAGGCTGCCGCGATCATGGTAACAGCTGTGATTGGGAAACTGTTTCCCTGCTGAGGAACACCGATCACCATATTGTAGATAATACGTGCCACTACAATGCCGATCAGGATCAGGAATGGGTAAAACGCCCATCCGCCCATACTTTTTTCCGAAGCAGCTGCCCCGTTTGTCTTTTGACCTTTTTCTCCATTCATTACTTTTTCCCTCCTTGGTATTTGATATAGTTTCTGAACCTATATCTTTACTAATAAATGGAGTATAACAGGTATAGTGGCTATACATGCAAGTACACATTTTCACCAAAAGTATCCTAATTTACAGCACCCACTCTTCCAAAAACCGTGCCGCTCCGTCTTCTTCGTTATTTCCAGCCACAAATTTTGCCGCTTCTTTCACATCGTCCTCTGCATTTCCCATAGCTGCGGAGACTCCTGCATGTTTAAGCATGGAAATATCGTTTTCGTTATCCCCAATAGCCAGCACATTTTCCATACTTATCCCCAATTTTTTACAAAGTGTACACAGTGCATTTCCTTTGGAGGCATGGATAGAGTTTAATTCTATGATCCCATCTCCGGTGCGCAGAAATACGATACCCGGTATGGGGCTTCCTTTTTCCAGAAGTTCCTGTGCCAGTCCATCTTTTAAGACATGAGCACCCATTTTCATCACTTTTACTCCGCTGGTCCTTAAAAACTCTCCCAGATCTTTTACATTTCCCTCGCTGAACCTGATATAAGGATATTTCTCAGAAAGCCCTGTTTTCTCCCATCCCTCTGCCCGGAAAGTACCTCTGTCTGTATGGACATATACAGCCACCGGGAATTGTTCCAGATACGCAATGGCTTCCACTGCTTTTTCTGTGGAGATCCCTGTTTCACAGATACTTTTTTCCTCCGGTACATCCATAAGCATGGCACCATTGGAGCAGATAGCATACTGAATGCCGTCTACATTATTTAATACTGCTTCTTTCATTCCTCCGATCGGTCTTCCTGAGGCAGGTACCAGGATCACACCTTTTTTTACAATCTTTCTTAAAACATCTAATGTATAGTCTGATATGCTCTTATCATCATGAAGAAGAGTTCCGTCCATATCTACGGCTACCAGCCGGATAGTTGTTTTTTCACTATGCATATTGATTTCCTCCTGTAATGTTCTCTCAGGATCTTTCTGATCTTGATCCTGACATCTGATTTTAAGTATAGCACATATTTCCCCCATAAAAGTGTCAATCCTAGTGTCGAACCCCATTCCTCCACTCTGGACATCTCACCTTTTTTCTCACTGCTACTGCCGAAACCCTTTTCAAACTGGCGAAATCATTCAAAACACCTTTCTTTTCAGACTATTTTTTGTATAATTACCCTTGTAATCAGGTAGACATAAAAAACGCGCGAAAAGAATTCAAGTTAAATCAACAAACAGGAGAATCATGTACATGCTCAGCACAAAAGAAGAACTCTATCTTTACCTGGAAAAAATAAGCCGGGGCTATGCCCTGAAAGATCTGAAATATTTTACGGCAAACCATATCAGCGAATCACTGAATATTTCCCGTAATCTGGCCAGTCAGTATCTGAACGAGCTGGTAAAAGAAGAGCGGGCCATTAAGGTCAACTCCCGTCCTGTTTATTTCTTCCATAAGAAAAATGTTGAACGCGAGGCCCAGGTCGCCCTGGAAACCTGCGTATTCTCCGGTATGGACGATTTTCAGCGGAAATGCCGAAGCGATGAAAATAAAAGAGATTTTCAGAAAGCCATCGGTTATTACCTGAGTTTAAGCTCCTGTATCGAGCAGTGCAAAGCAGCGATCAAGTATCCGCCTAATGGTCTTCCGGCTCTGTTTTACGGCGCCGGCGGAACAGGAAAAGCCTATCTTTCCAGGCTGATGTATGAATATGCTGTAAATGAACGGGTAATTGGAACTGCAGGCGCAGCTTCTCTCCCGCCTTACATCACAGTAGACTGCTCCGAATATGCCCAGAATGAAGAAAAATTTGCTATTTCCCTTTGCGGCAGCGAAGACGGAAAAGGCTGGCTTGCAAAGACAAACGGCGGCATTCTTTTCTTCGATGAAATTGACAGACTTCCTTTTTCAGGACAGGAACTGATCTATTCCTACTTAATTTCGGGACAATATAAAGGATATCATGATGACGAACATGTTTTTGAGTCTAATGCAAGACTGGTATTTTCCACCACAAAAGTACCGGCGGAAACACTTTATAAGCCACTTGCAAGGATGATTCCCATTGTGATCCCGGTCCCAACATTGCATGAACGCACAGCCGATGAAAAAGAGGAAATGTTAGTCTCCTTCTTAAAAGCAGAAGGGCGACGCATGGGCGTAGATGTAAGCATCAGCCAGAACGCCTTCCACTGTATGCTGGAATTTTCCTACGAAAACAACATCGACGAATTAAAAACCTGCGTTACCAGCAGCTGTGCCGGAGCTTATCTGGAAAAAACCAGCGATGGTATCGCTATCCACAGTTATCACCTTCCGGAATATATGCTCTCTTCCTTAAAACTGGAGGTTGAAGACAAAGACAAACGGATGATCCACTTAAACAGTTACAGCCGTGACACCTCTTTGGGGCAGACTGTACAGTATTTCCAGATCATGTTAGATGTCTTTGAAGATTACCGTCAGGATATGCTCAGTTTTGACGGCCTGATGATGGAATTCCGGAAACAATTAAATGATTATTACGACTATCTGATCTACGGACAGAAGCTTGTAAACATCAAGATCTCCACTTACGAACAGCTGATCAATCAGATTTTTGAAAATGTAGGTGAAATGTATGGCATCAGCCTTTCCAAAAAATACAGCCACTTACTTGCCCGCCGCTTATATATACAGCTTCAGGGCGACCATCTGATCGACAACTGGATGAAACAAAACCATGACGAGATTGAAGAAATGTTTCAGGCTGTAAGCGCTGTTCTTGAAAAAGAATCAGTCATCTGTTCCAGGATCGTAAACCTGATCAAACTGAATCTGGACATTGAAGCAGACAGTTTAAACCAGCTGTTTTTGCTTTTAGATATAAAAAACCAGAACCAGAAGATCCAGGGACTTTCCGCAGCCGGTATTATCTTAAGCCACGGCTATGCAACAGCTTCCAGTATTGCAGATGCCGCTAACCAGATCATCGGGCGAAAGGTATTCGATGCCATTGATATGCCTCTTGACATGCAGATGAGTGACATCACCGGGCTGCTGGAAAAACACATTGAACGATTTATCACCTGTCAGGACGTAGTACTTCTGGTGGATATGGGTTCTTTAGAGCAGATCCACAGCCAGATGGGCGGCCTGCGAAATTTAAACATCGGCATCATCAACAATATTTCCACTGCCTTAGCTGTTGACATCGGCCTTGGCATCTGTGGGAACCAGAAGCTGGAAGACATCCTGAAACGGGCCAGCGAAAGCAATGTCTGCACCTACCGTATCATCCACAATGTACAGAAGGAAGACGCCGTGATCTTCAGCGGAGAAAACGGCATTGACACAACGGAAAAGCTAAAAGAGCTGATCTTAAAAACTTCCGCCACTTCCATTCCTGTAAAATTTGTGGCTTATGATTATTACCGGCTGATGAAAAACGGCAGCCATGATGAGATTTTTCAGCAATACCATGTAAAATGCATCATCGGGCTTTTCAATCCGGAGATTGAGGGAATTCCTTTTATCTCACTGGAGGACATTATTTCCATGAATTCCGCAGAAAAGCTGACAAACATTTTCTCAGAGTATCTGGATGAAGAACAAATGGAAATATTTAACCAGAACCTGGTAAAGAATTTCTCCCTGCAGAATGTAGTTGAATCCATTACCATTTTAAATCCTGACAAGCTTTTAGATGAAGTGGAACAGGCAGTGGGACGGCTTCAGAAGATCACAGGAAGAAAGATCGCAGGACGTATCATGATCGGGCTTTATGTCCACCTTTGCTGTCTGGTGGAACGTCTGGTCACAAAAACACCTATTGATAATTATCAGGATCTGGAAGAATTTGAACAAAAACATGCCGAATTTATCAGGCAGGTAAGGGACAGCTTTCAGGATATCTCCCGGCATTACCGGGTGGCTCTGCCTGTAAGTGAGATTGCTTACATTTATGATTACATGCATTTGAATTCAAAAAATAAGCTTTCCGGGCAGGCAGAAAGCCCGGCCGTCCGTGAGGACGAATAGGAGGTAAATATGGGTATTGTACTTGCAAGAATTGATAACCGTCTTCTTCATGGTATCGTGGCTACACAGTGGGCCGGACGTTCCGGTGCCCAGCGTATCATGATCATTGATGACACTGTTGCCAATAATGAGCTGACCAAAGCCAGCATGAAGCTTGCCAGACCTACTGGAATGGCTATTTCCATCATTACCGAGGAAACAGCTTTAAATAACTTCAAAGCCGGAAAATACAATGACCACACTGTATTCGTACTGGTTAAAAAACCGGAAACTCTGGTAAAGCTGACTGAGATCGGCGTAAAGGTTCCGGAACTGGTAGTAGGCGGAACCACAAAGCCTGCTGAAGGTGAAGAAGCTGTCAAGCTTTCCCAGAGAGCCTATGCAAGACCGGATGATATTGAAGCTTATAAGAAATTAAAGGCAGCAGGAACTAAGATCTATGCACAGTATGTACCTGCAGACGCAGAAGTTTCTATTGACGAATTTCTGAAATAACCAAAGGGGGAAATTGTTATGCAATTAAGCGCTTTACAAATTGTACTGCTTGTCCTGGTGGCTGCTGAGATCAACGTTGACCGCCGCGGATTATCACTGACACATGCAAGACCTGTTATCGTAGGTTTCCTGTGCGGACTGATCTTAGGCGACATGAACAGCGGTCTTTACATCGGCGGTACTTTCACACTGATGTCCTTAGGCGTTGCCGCTCTTGGCGGTTCTTCTGTACCTGATTACGGCGTTGCAACCATTATTGCATGCGCATTTGCAAAAACAACCGGACAAGGACCGGAAGTTGGTATGACCATTGGTCTTCCTGTTGGTATGCTGGGCGTACAGATGGACGTTTTATACAAGATCTGCAACTCCTTCATTGCCCAGAAATCCCAGAAATATGCCAATGAAAAACAGTTTGGCAAAATGTATGCCATCCTTTACCTTTGCCCTGTTATGGTAGCTGTATTCATGGCATTCCCAACCGCTGTTGCATTAACAGCAGGCGCTCCTTTAGTCCAGGCTATTCTGGATGTGCTTCCTTCCTGGGTAACAGGCGGTCTGTCTGTAGCAGGAAAGCTCCTTCCTGGTCTTGGTATTGCCATGCTGCTCCACTACATGCCGGCAAAGAAGTACTTCAACTACATTCTGATCGGCTTTGTACTCAGCGCATACATGGGCGTACCGATCCTTGGTATCGCATTCCTTGGTGTAGCTTTAGCTTACAAGTTCTATATGGATGAAGAAGCAAAGGAAAATGTAGGATTTGCAGGAGGTCTTGAAGATGAATAATGAGAATGAAGTAATGGAAAAAGCTCCCGTTTTAACAAAAAAAGACTGTGTGAAAGGTGCCATCCGCTGGTCCTTAATGGCAGTAACAACCTTTAACTACGATACCCAGCTTGCTCCAGCCGTTGTTTTCGGTATTGGACCTCTGCTGCGTAAGATCTATAAAGATGATGACGAATACGTTGAAGCATTAAACAACCACTATAAATACTTCAATACTATGCCATGGCTGGCAAATATCGTTCTTGGTGCAACTCTGGCTCTGGAAGACAAAGAGGGAATCTCTTCCCTGGACGCTGTACAGAATATCAAGGTCAGCTTAATGGGACCTTTAGCCGGTATCGGTGATACCTTATTCTGGACACTGCTTCCTACTATCATGGGCTCCATCGCAGGATATATGGCTCTGGAAGGCAACCCTATCGGTGTTATCCTGTGGCTTATCGTAAACATTATCTTCATCTGCATCCGTACACAGTTAATGTGGATCGGATACCGTGAAGGTACCAAACTGATCACCAAAGTGGGCGGTAAGCTTGCTCGCATTACAGATGCTGCTTCTGTTCTGGGCCTTACTGTTGTAGGTGCTCTGTCCGCAACTGTTGTAACTGCAAAAACACCTCTGGCATTCCAGATGGGTGAAGTTAATCTGGCAGTTGCAGATCTGTTAGATAAGATCATGCCTTCTATGATCTCTGTAGCTACTGTCCTGGTACTGTATAAGCTCCTTGGAAAGAAGGGCATGAAGATCACTACCCTGATCCTCATTGTTATCATCTTCTCCATGATCTGCTCTGCACTGGGAATCTTAGCTTAAAACAGTTTTTACAAAGCAACATTAAATAACCTGAAAAAGACGGTTCTGCCCTGTCTCATCTGGCAGGCAGAATCGCTTTTTTACAGACATATGTGAAAATGTTGACAAACAGAAGAATATCATTATGAATGCATTTTGCCTGAAGACACAAACGCAGGCACTAAGGGGAGATTATCATATGGTTGAAGTAAGTGCAGCCAAACGCAATATCACACCGCCATTTCCTATGTACATGCGCGGTTATGCCATGAGAACCGGGAAATCCATTGGTGTTTTAGATGAACTTTACTGCAGAACTCTGGTTCTGCGCATTGACGGGGAGATTTTTATATGGTCCACACTGGATCTGTGCCGGTTGGAAGAACCTATTTCTGACTACGCCCGCACAGTCCTTGCAGGAAAATATTCCGTTCCAAAAGAAAATATCATCATTGGAACGATCCACACACACTCCGGTCCTGATATCAGCTTTGAAGATGAAGGTGAAGACAGAAACCACCGGAAAGCAGTTTACCGTGAACTGGTGATGAAACAGCTTTTTGACGCTGTAGATGAATGCTTTGACCGTGGTTTCTTAGAGGTAACACCTTATATGGTAAAGGGAACAATAGAAGGTGTATACGGAAACCGCAATTATATTGACAAGCCAAGTGATAAAGATATCAACATGATCCTGTTCCGCAATGAAAACCATGTAGTTGCCGGTATGTTCCAGTTTACCTGTCATCCAACTGTCCTTGGCATCCACAACATGAAGATCAGCTCTGATCTTTTAGGAAATGTAGGAAAAGCACTGGATGAAAAATACAATACCATTTTCATTACCATGCAGGGTGCCTGCGGCGATATGGGCAACCGCCAGTACCGTCAGGGAAACAACGAAAAAGAGCTATGGCGTGTCCGCGATGAAGTAATGAAGCAGGTAGATGTTTTCGCAGAAACAGAAACTCCTATGGAGTTAAAAGTTGACTCTGTAAAAACCACAGAATACACCATCCACCAGACTTATGATGTGGATGCCATGAAAGCACAGTTGGCTGAAGACGAAAAGAAACTGGCTGCTGCTGTTACAGAGGATGATAAAAAGCTTCTCTGGTCCGGTGTACGCCATTTAAAGAGAAAGATCGCGGCAGGCGGCGTGAATGTAACACTTCGCTCTGTCATCTTCCATTTAGGCGATCTGGAGATCATCACCATCCCCGGTGAACTGTTCTCTACCTTCGGAATGGAGATCAAAAAGCACTTTAATGCTCCTATGCGTATCGTATGGGGCTATGCAAATTACAGTGCAGGTTATATCGTAGAGAAGGATGAATTTGGAAAAGGCTACGAAAGTATGCAGACTCCATTCCCCCAGGGAGAGGCAGAACTTTATGTAGATCATCTGATCCAGTCCCTGTAATATCCCTTTTTAGGAACATCCCCACTGTTCCCGCCTGGCGCCCTTTGGCGCCGGTCCAGCATATTTTTGCTAATATAATGTTACAGCCTTGCATCTTCTTGCCCGCTTGCAGCGTACAAGAAGCCTTGGGCGTCACCCTTATGAAGATTTAGCGCCAAAAACACTTATGAAAACAAGTTTTCAACGTGCTTTTGCCCCTAAATCTTCGCAAAGCTGAACTGTAACAAAATAATTATGAATTGTAAGGAGGAGCGCTATGAGAAGATATATTATCGCCTCCCATCATTTACTGGCCCACGGCCTGAAAGACACATTAAATTTTCTTACTTCTATGGACGGCATCATCGACATCAGCGCCTATATGGATGACACCGATCTTCCAACCCAGATTAAGGAATTATTCGATTCCTTTGACCCGGAAGACGAGGTAGTAATGATGACTGATATGTTAGGAGGCAGCGTAAACCAGCAGTTCTGCCCTTATGTAAACGATCACCGGCACCTGATCTGCGGTATCAATCTTCCATGCGCTTTAAGCCTGGTATTACAGCCTCAGGACATGCCTCTCACTGCAGAAACCATCCGTAATATTGTAGAAGAGTCAAGAAGCCACCTGATCTATGTGAATGAGTATAATGATGGGGCAAATGAGGACGATGAGTAAGGCATCGCCTACGCTTTCATAACATGATCTATAACACAAACAAAATAAAGCAGCTTTCCATGGAAATACATTCCGGAAAGCTGCTTTTCATTTTAAGCTTGCAGGTTCAAATGATTCAGATAATTCAGTAGATTTTTGTTATTGTCTATTTTTTGTCAATTATATAAAAGTTGTGTTTATCACTATGGAAATTATGTAGAAAAACAGATACAGTCCGTAAAACAAAGTGTGGAAAACGCAGATTGATTTTAAAAGTTTTCGGTGCTAAAACTTAGGCTAGAAAGAAGGGACGCTTATGAAAGAAAGCACAGGAAGGCAGATGTCCAGTTCTCTGCCTGTGATGATACTTTTAAATCTATCCGGCGGAACACAGGATGCCTGCTCTTATTTTTTGCGGGGGCATGTCTTCGCAAATGCACAGACAGGAAATATTGTTTTAATGGGGTGCTATCTCATATCAGAAGATTTAAGGGACTCCATCCGCTATTTTCTCCCAGTTGCCTTTTTTGCACTTGGAGTACTTATGGCCTGTCTGATCCACTCCCGGTTCCGCCGCACAGGACGGCTTCACTGGCGCCATCTGGTACTGACCATGGAGATCATCCTGCTGTTTATCGTCGGTTTTATCCCGAGACAGTTAAACTGGCTTGCAAATGGGCTTACTTCCTTTGCCTGTGCCATGCAGGTACAGTCTTTCCGTACTGTAAGAGGCAGCGCTTATGCCAGCACCATGTGTATTGGAAACCTGCGAAGCGGCATGGATCATTTTTATAAAGCTGTCACTGAAAAGAAAACAGATGAGTTTAAAACTGCTGCTATCTATCTGACTGCTATCGCTTCCTTTACCATTGGCGCTGCCTGCGGCGGACATCTGACCAACCATTTTTCCTACCGCACCATCTGGATCTCCTGCGGACTTCTGATCCTGTGCTTTTTACTGATGCTGATCGAGGAAGAGGACGATCTGGAAGCATTTGAAAAGAAAGAACGCCAGGAGCTGAAAAAAGAACAGGAAGAATTAAAAGAAGAAAAGAAAGAACTTCAGAAAGAGCAGAAAGAGCTTCAAACAGAACAGAACGAATTAAAAGAAGACCAGAAGATCATCCGGGAAATGGATGCAAAAACACAGCAGCATTAAACCTGAATGATTCACGGCAGCGCCGTGAACGTGGCTGTTCCTACTCTATCTGTTTAGATCACCATGCCTGCGATCAGAAATACCGGAATTGCTGCGATCAGGAACAGAACTACATATAAAAAATCCCGTCTGATATACTTTTCATTCTGCACACAATAATATACCTGTCATTTAATAGTTAATCTGCCCAGATTAACTGTCTGAGTGGTGCCATCTCCTCCATCCATACGCCGTTTTCCCTGTCATAAAACTTTGTATCTGAATTTACTGCAAACGGGATGCCTGCCGCCTCCAGAGAGTCACACATGAAAGCCGCAAATTCCATTTGCTCATTCAGGGTATAATCATTTTCATCGTTATAATTTCCAGGCATCCAGGCTCCCACCCAGGTCGGTATCCCTGTTTCCTCCTGCCAGCGCAGCGCATATCCGATCTTTTCCTGGATAAGCTGCCGCTCACTCTCCGCCCCTGAAGTCCAGAGCTTTCGCTCATTTGTCTTGCTGGGACCAGAGGCATAGAAATGCCATTCGGCCATCATATATCCGTTTGCCATTGTCGGCACTCTCAATTCTGACAAATATGCCGGATCAGACCGCAGCCTTGGGGACATCATAAGAATCCGGTCCGGGTTGCTCTGGCGGATCGCGGTTACGGTCTGCTCGATCATCTGATTCAGCATTTCCGGCTGTTTGTTCAGCTCATCGGAACACTCGATCATTAAATCAAAAGCCAGCATGTGGGACTTCGTCTGGTAATGCTCCGCAGCGGTCCGCCACCAGTTTACAACCTCATTGATGGTTTCCTGACACGGATTATTTTTAAACGCATCTGCCCGATAAGCCAGAACCGGTATCATTCCCCTGCTTAAACAATCCTCCATCTGTCGGTCC
>UQTA01000010.1 GCA_900543885.1 uncultured Clostridium sp. | reverse complement strand
CGCCAGCGTTCATCCTGAGCCAGGATCAAACTCTCATGTTAAAAGTTGATCGAAGTTCGGATTACTTAGCTTGGCTAATTGATCCTAAACCTTCATTACTTGGTTTTTGTTCTGAATTTTCTCAAATTCAAAGGTCTAAACCAGACCTTTTATTTTCAGAATTTTCAAGGTTTTACATACTGTTTAATCTTCAATTATCAAGGTTCTTTGTTGTTGTTTTGTTCTCAACAGCTTGATTAGTTTATCACAGTTGTTTGTGTTTGTCAACAACTTTTTTAAATTATTTTTTGTTGCTCATCAGCAACTCAATCATCTTATCATGCTTCATTGCTTTTGTCAACAGCTTTTTTATTTTTCTCAAATTCTTTTTATTTGAGCCACTGCTTTTGCAATGGAACTATAATATAACATTATAATCATGTATTGTCAAGGGAATTTGTAGCATTTTTTTACACAATTTTTCCCGTTCTATACATTGTTATTTTTACCAGCATTTTCCTTGTTTTTCAGGAACAAATAACAGGTAAAGATATAGCACAAAAGGTTGGAAATCGCTGAAATAAACGCACTTTCCAACCTTTTGTATTTATTGTAGGTTTAATTCAATCATTTTGTTCTCTGCCTATTTATTACAAAATCCCCTGTATCAGTCCACCTAAAAGCAGATTCATAAGGTTATATCGGTATATCAAAGATAACCATATGCTTCTATTTACCTGTTCTTCCAGCATTTGTCCCATAGGTGTTTCTGTAAAAAAGCTAAGGATAAAGCCCGCCAGCCATAAAATCAGAAAGCCTTCTGCCAATCCTGCTATACCGCCGGCCATTTGATTTAAGCCGCACAGGATAGGAAGGCGGGATAAAAGATCCAGCCAGCGTATGATTAGGTGGATCACCACATAACTGGCAGCAAATACCACAACAGACCCCACTGTATTGATCAGCATATCTGCAAGGCAGGTGCTGATGTACTCTTCAAACTGCTCTACTCCCAATAGTTTATAAAATTCGCTGTTGTTATTTTCCAGCAATACATTCTTTACAGACTGAGGCAGTTTCATTTCTTCAATAGACATGCGCTGCACTGCCGGCAAAACCCCTTCCGCTTCCGCAGGCGGCTTCCATCCGGATACTTCTATAATAAAATCTGCGGCTTTCTCCCGTATCATAGGATTGGCCTTTATAAAATCAGTTGCATAAGGCGTTGCTATTTTCACTGCAATGATCGTCAATATCAGTGCACCTAAAGAAACACATTGACGCAGCAATCCACGATAATGACCATACAGCATCATTCCCAGCAAAAAAACACCTGCTGCAATCGATAACCAATGCTCTGCCATCATTCTTCACTTGATCCAAATATATATTTTCTGATCGCTGCTGCAACGCCATTTTCGTCATTCGTCAGAGTAACAGTATCTGCAACTGCTTTTACTGTATCCAGGGCATTTCCCATAGCTACTCCAAGGCCAGCAGCCTTGATCATCGGAATATCATTTTCCCCATCGCCAAATGACATGGTTTCTTCCCTGGCGATCCCCAGATAATCTGCCAACCATAGAAGGGCAGAACCTTTATCTGCACCCTTGGCATTTACCTCCAGATTATTATACATAGAAGAACTAATGGAAAGTTCTGGTATTGCCATCAGCTCTTTTCTGAGAATTTCTTTTTCATCCAGATCCGCCATAAAGATGTTGATCTTTTCTGCGTCTGCTCCTGTAGTTTTCATATATTCCATTACATTAGGAACCACATCTCTGGTATCACGGACCAACTGCTGCATAGCAGGATTAAGGCCAAATTCATCCATATGGTCAATGGATGCAGGTTCTGTAATACCTCTTCCATTAACATAAGGATCGCTGGCAGCATGATATTTTTTAGCTATATTTAAAATCCGTAATACCATCTCGTTGGAAAGTCCGCAATTTTTAATGATCCTGTTGTTTTTCAGATCTGCGATCACTGCTCCGTTTGTAGTGATCGCATAGTTTGCCCCTGGAAGTTCGCGGATCATAGGCGGGATACCGCCCACTGCTCTCCCTGTAGCAGGTACAATCTGTATTCCTGCTTTTTCGCACTGTTTTAAGACCTGGTAGTTTCCTTCCGGAACCTTTTTCTCTGTATTTACGAGAGTTCCATCCAGATCCAGAGCCACCAGCTTTATTTTTCTCATCATAAGAAATGCTCCTCCTTTAATATAAGGAGCCCGTCTCTGTCATATTTAGAAGAAAAAATACCTGTAATCTTCTTAAAGAAAGACGGATTCTCTGCTCTGTCAGCCGCCTCCTCAATAAGGTTCTCAGCTTCTTCTTTTGTTAAGGCAATGCCGTCCTCTTCCATGATCTCAATACGCTCATAAAGAGCCAGCATACTCTTACCGGAAATGCTGCAGTCAATCTTTCCTGCATACTGACAAGCGTATTTTGCAAACTCATCAATATCCATCTCTGCTTCTTTTGGCTCTGCAGACGAGCGTTTCGGGTCTTTTACAACAGGTGCCTGCACCGGCCGTTTTACTGGCTGCTGCTTAACTGGCTGCTTTTTCTCCTGCTGTTTTTTCTCTGGCTGCACTGCCGCTTTTACAGCTGGTCTTTCTGCCGGCTGTGTCTTCTTCACTTCGCCAGTTGCTTTCACTGCCGGTTTCGCCGCCGGTTTTACCTCTTTTAATGGTGTCGCTGCTTTCACTGGCTGTTTTTCCGGCTGCTTTTCTACTGGTTTTTTTACTTTTTCAGCCTTTTTCGCTTTAATACTGTCAGAAGTACCAATGCATTCAAACCGTTTTGCAAGACCTGGATATACCCGATGTAATTCTTCTAACCTTTTCGCAGTATCAATGAGAACTACATTCATTCCAGTTTCATCTCTTGCCATCAGCTGATTTAATTCCTGAAGGATGGCTTCTGTCATATCACCTGCATTTTCAATGATCAGATCTTTTCCAGTCAGTTTATCCGCCAAGGCAAATACACCTCTGCGATTTAGCTTTTCTCCAGAAATCTTTGCTGCCTGGTTCTTTATGCCTGTTTCTTTATGTATCTTACGCAGTGCTTCAATTGCCAGCTCCAAACCCTTTTCAGGTGCCTCTGCCTCGATCATTAAATGATTGGAACCTGAATAAACAGGGCCCTTTCTCAGTTCCCTGATATCTGTAAGAGCTCTGGTCTGCCCCATTTCGTCTTCCAGAGTTTCTTCTTCCATCGTTGCAGCAGATAATTTTGACATCTCTCTTGCCAGCTTTTCCTGAGCCTGTGCCTCATGGAGACGGGCACGGATATCCTCATCCGCAGCTGCCGTTTCATATACAGCCTCGTCTTCAGAATCCATATTTTCTTCGGAAACAGCTGCCGCATTTTTTTCATATTCTGAGTCTTCAACTGCCGCTTCATCCTCAGTTACATCATCTTCCTGTATGGTAACTGCAGGTGTTTCTTCTGGTTCCGGTTCTTCCTCATATTCTTCCGGTTCTTCATCCTCTGGATATTCTTGTTCATAACCAGTTTCCGGCTCTCGTGTTTCCTCTGCATAAACATTTTCGTCTTCTGCTTCCTCTTCACGGCCCAGCTGACGCCGGTCTGTATTTTCTACAGGCTGAACAAAAGAAGTACCCTGATGATATTCCTGCTCTACGGCTTTTAATTTTGCTTCATATTTATCTTTATTTTCTACCAGATCCATCTGATATTTGTTTAAAGGCGCATACTGAAGCTTCAATTCCATGGCCTTGTCCACATATTTTCCCAGGCCGAACATGAGCATGATCTTATCACAGGTCATGACACAAAGCTGTTCCATTCCTGCCTTGTTATACAGTTCTGCCAGCTCATACATCCATTTTTCATCCAGTTCTGCATTGCAATACTGCTCCAAAGTATGGATCAGCTGCTCTACAGGCGCACCTTTTGCCTTTAAGATCATGTATCTTAAGATATACTGGCGCGGATCGTCTGCCGCCATATCACAAAATTCTTTGTAATAGTCTTCTGCCTCTTCTGTACTTCCCTCTTTTAATGCCAGTTCTGCCAGTTTATAAAGAAGACGTTTTCCAATAGGAGCACGCTCAAAAGCCAGAAGCAGAATATCCTTTGCTTCCTGGAATTCCCCATTTTTCTCATAAATGCCTGCAACCATAGACAGGATATTTACATTGCGGACTCTTCTCCAGTCAATGGTATCCGCGATCTTCATAGCTGTCTCATAGTCGCTTTTGCTGACCAGTTTTTTTATCTGTTCAACTTTAATATTAAACTCGTATTTATCCATTTTTGTATCTCCCTGTGCCTTTTCTTACAGCTACAGTTCTGTTCTTCCTTCCAGTGCTCTTAAAAGAGTCACTTCATCAATATATTCCAAATCTCCGCCAACTGGTACGCCACTGGCGATCCTGGTGACTTTAATACCTGTAGGTTTGATCAGCTTGCTAATATACATAGCCGTAGTTTCACCTTCCAGACTGGAATTTGTGGCAATGATCACTTCTTCCACATCTGACTGAAGACGGTGCATCAGTTCCTTTAACTTAATATCATTTGGTCCGATCCCTAACATAGGCGAAATGGCACCATGGAGCACATGATATACCCCATTGTACTTTCCGGTCTTTTCATAGGCTGCCAGGTCCCTGGTATTTTCCACTACCATAATCGTCTTGTGGTTTCTCTTGTCACTGCTGCAGATAGGGCAAAGTTCTTTGTCCGTCAGTGTAAAACACTCTTTACAATAACGTACATTATTCCTGGCACTGGTCATAGCACCAGCCAATTCATCTACCTGTTCTTTCGGCATATTAATAATATGAAAAGCAAGGCGTTGAGCAGACTTTGCTCCCACTCCCGGAAGCTTAGATAATTCTTCGATCAGTTTGGTGATCTGACTGCTGTAATAATCCATTAGAACGGAAAGCCTCCGCCTAAAGCGCCGCCCAGTCCACCTGTAAGCTTGGACATAGCTTCGCTGTTTGCAGCTTCCATCTGACGGAATGCTTCATTGGTCGCTGCTACGATCAGATCCTGCAGCATCTCAATATCATCCGGATCTACTACTTCTTCAGATAATTTAATGGAAACTACCTCTTTTTTACCGGATACTGTCACAGTAACGGCACCGCCGCCTGCTGCTGCTGTATATTCCTTCTCTTCCAGTTCTTTTGTAGTCTCTTCCATCTGGCGCTGCATACGCTGTGCCTGCTTCATAAGATTGTTCATATTTCCCGGCATACCGCCTGGGAATCCGCCACGTTTTGCCATGGTGTGTTCCTCCTCATAATCATTTAAATTTTTTAATCTTCGTAAGTAATATCCATATGGATCTTATCTTCTAAGTCTTCTTTTGTAACGTATATGGTGTCTAAGCGTTCTCCCCGTCCAGCCAGCCGAGTCTTAAAATAAATGGATTTTCCATAGTTAGCCTGGACCAGCTGCTCCAGCTGACCTATTACAGTAGGACGCCTTCCCATATCATAGCTCATGGAATCAAGAAATACAATGGTAAGACAGCCTTCTCCGCCAGGTTCTACCACTGTATCCCTAAAACAGGCTCTTGCGCTGCCTCCTGCGCTCCGTATGATCTTCGCCCACTCATTGCGGATGAGATTTAAGTCCTCTAACTGGGCCGGTGGGAGGCTGACCTGATTTGGCGGAGCAATGGCTGATCCTGCTGCCTCAGATACATTTCCTCCAGGAATGCCCTGAGCACCTGCTGCCGCCTGTACCGAAGTGCCTGCCATCTGAGACTGTACACCCTGCATACCTGTATTTGCCGGTGCCATGCCCATCTGTACCGGGACGCCTGTCTTTGGCATAAATCCCCCTGCTTCCAGATCTTCTATCGCTGCCTCCAGCTGTTTTAACCGCTGGAGAATGGAATCCAGATCCGGTTCCATAGATGGTCTGGTCAGCTTGATCAGGGCAACTTCTACCATAACACGTTTCTGACTGGCATATCGCAGCTGATTGGAAAGTTCAGAAAGCACACGGATATAACGCATCAATGTATTTCCATCTGTTTTTGTGGAATCTTCTTTTAACTGTTTTAAATTTTCTTCTGACATATCCAGAAGGCCTTCTGCATCATCTGCACTCTGGATCAATAGCAGATTCCGCAGATACCAGATAAAGTCCGTGACAAACTGGCCTAATTCACGCCCCTGAATCACGATCTCTTCTAACTGGGTAATACAGTCTTTCGTTCGTCCTTCGATCACTGCATTAAACATGCTGCTGAATACACCGGAATCTACTGCTCCAAGGACATCCAGGACATTTTCATAAGTCAGTAATTTTCCATAATGGAAGGCCACGCACTGGTCTAAAAGACTTAATGCATCTCGCAGGGAACCGTCTGCCGCTTTAGCAATATACATAAGAGCCTTATCTTCAGTCTCAATATGCTCTGCCTCTGTCAGCTGACGCAGTCTTCCTGCAATGGTCTCCAGGGAAATACGCTTAAAATCATATCTCTGACACCGTGAAAGAATGGTGATGGGTATTTTATGCACTTCTGTAGTCGCCAGAATAAATATTACATAAGATGGCGGCTCTTCCAGTGTTTTTAACAGAGCGTTAAATGCACCGATGGATAACATATGAACCTCATCGATAATATAAACTCTGTATTTTCCCTCTGTAGGCGGATACTGGACCTGTTCCCTGATATCACGGATATTTTCCACACCGTTATTAGATGCCGCATCGATCTCCACTACATTCATGGATGTGCCTGCTAAAATAGATTTACAGGAAGCACACTCATTGCATGGACTTCCATCAACGGGATGTTCGCAGTTTACCGCTCTTGCATATATTTTTGCAATACTGGTCTTACCAGTACCTCTTGTTCCGCAAAATAAATATGCATGTCCAATACGTTCGGATGTGATCTGATTTTTTAAGGTTTGGACAATAGGGTCCTGTCCCTTTACATCTTCAAAAGAGACAGGACGCCATTTTCGATATAATGCCGTATACGACATTTTCTTACTCCTTATTTTTACTCATCACCAAAGCTGATGCCGATCCTCTTTGCTTCTTTGATCATAGAGCATTTTGGATCTACCATTTTTAATTTTCCGGCCACTTCGGATAATGGTACTTTGGTGATCTCATTATTTTTTAAAGCTGCCATATAACCATATTCTTCGTTTATAATAAGCTCTGCCGCTGCTGCTCCCAGTCTGGTTGCCAGCACACGGTCATATGGACACGGCTCTCCGCCACGCTGCATATGGCCTGGAACCGTAACTCTTACCTCACTGCCTGTAACTTCCTGAATGCGGGCACCGATCTCATATGCTACAGATGGATAAACAACGCCATTTTTCTTCTTCTCTTTTAATTCTTTCTTGGACATGGAAGCATCTTCTTTTGAAATAGCTCCCTCAGCCACTGCAAGGATCGAGAAACGTTTTCCGGCTTTTGTCCGTTTGGTAATAGCATCGCAGACTGCCTTGATATCGTATGGGATCTCCGGAAGAAGAATGATATCCGCGCCGCCTGCAAGCCCCGCATATAAGGTAAGCCAGCCAACTTTGTGGCCCATAACTTCTACAATAAAGACTCTTCCATGGGAAGCCGCTGTTGTATGGATACAGTCAATAGCATTGGTAGCTACCTCCACTGCGCTCTGGAATCCAAATGTCATATCTGTTCCCCACAGATCATTGTCAATGGTCTTTGGAAGAGATACTACATTCAAACCTTCTTCGCTGAGCATATTGGCAGTTTTCTGGCTTCCGTTTCCGCCTAAAACTACCAGACAGCTTAATTTCAGTTTTTTATAGGTATGTTTCATAGCCTCTACTTTATCCAGACCATTTTCATCTGGAACCCGCATCTGCTTAAATGGCTGACGGGATGTTCCAAGAATGGTTCCGCCCTGAGTAAGAATACCTGAAAAATCCGCTGGCTTCATAATCTGATAATCTGCATACATCAGGCCTTTATATCCGTCTTCAAATCCGATGATTTCTACATCATCCAACATGTTGTACAGAGCTTTCGCTACACCGCGCATGGTTGCGTTTAATGCCTGGCAGTCACCGCCGCTTGTCAAGATACCAATTCTTCTCATATTGCATTTCCTCCATAGTCAGAAATCAGTGAATGCTTCTATTATACCCATTATGTAATTATAGCGCAAAGGTTTTCAAGGGGCAAGCGCATTTTCCCCAAAGGCCAACAGCTGAATTTGGACATAAAAAACCTGCAGACACTGGATTTCTCCAAAGCCTGCAGGTTTAATATTTTATAAATAGAAATCCACGCGCCTTGCTTTGTACCGTCATCACAAACGTTACTCATGCAGTTAACTCAGTCCAGGCTGCCTTACGGCACACGAAAGGTCCTGCTTAGTGCTGCTGCATTCCTGCCCTGACACGGTTCACAGGTTTCCGTTGCGTAAGACCCAAACGTCAACGCCACTTACACAAGGCAGCTTTGCAATGGTCGATCCGGGGCAAGGCATCACCTCTGCTGGAGCGGATTGCAGATACAGGGCACCGCTATCTCCCCGGCTGCGTGGAAACTTTATAACAATTTTATGCCTATCTAGTATACCTGTGGGGCGTGTTTTTGTCAAGTGATTCATCGAGAAGATGCACCCAAGTGCGTCTTGTTATCCCGTTTTTCCTCTGCTATAATAAAATTTGCAGC
Source organism: uncultured Clostridium sp. (assembly GCA_900543885.1). Lineage (GTDB taxonomy): Bacteria > Bacillota > Clostridia > Lachnospirales > Lachnospiraceae > Enterocloster. Next base: position 60,834 of record UQTA01000010.1, on the reverse strand, counting down.
CTTTAGGCTGTTTTATAAATACACAAAAAATAAGGAGTATTTTCATGAACCATACACAAGAAAAACATGACCAGTATTATGAAATGGCCAATTCGCCCATCAGCCATATTATCCCCAAACTTGCTGCGCCTACCATTGTCAGCATGCTGATCAGTTCTATTTACAACATGGCTGATACATTTTTTGTAAGTCAGCTGGGCACCAGTGCTTCCGGCGCTGTAGGCGTTATTTTTTCTGCCATGTCCATTATCCAGGCATTGGCATTTATGATTGGAATGGGTGGCGGCAATTTTATGACCCGTTCATTAGGAGCCGGTAAACGGGAACAGGCAGAACATATCGTTTCCATTGCTTTTTTTACCGGTATCATCATGGGGCTGGTGATCACAGTTCTGGCCACCTTTAATATTCACAGGGTTGTCCTGCTTTTAGGCGCTACAGAGACCATTGCTCCTTATGCAGAAGCCTATGCGCGCTATATTTTTATTGCAGCTCCATTTATGATCTGTTCTTTTATTATGAACAACCTGCTGCGTTTCCAGGGAAAGGCCTCCTACGCAATGGTAGGCATTACCATCGGCGGTCTTTTAAATATTGCCCTGGATCCTCTTTTTATCTTTTCAATGGGAATGGGAACAGCCGGCGCTGCTTTAGCTACAGGACTTTCTCAGTTTATCAGTTTCTGTATTCTTTTGTGGATGTGCAATCATCAGGAAAGCTGTATTTCTATCAGCATCCGAAACTTTCAGCCAAAACTGGCTATTTACCGTGAGATCATCTATGGTGGTATTCCCTCTCTGGGACGTCAGGGAATTGCCAGTGTAGCAACGATCCTGATGAATTTTATGTGCCAGCCTTATGGTGATGCTGCCATTGCGGCTATGTCCATTGTCAGCCGCTTTATGTTTTTTATCAACTCCGCTATTATCGGTTTTGGTCAGGGCTTCCAGCCTGTATGCAGTTACTGCTTTGGTGCCGGACTTTATGATCGCATAAAGAAAGCCTGCTGGTTCTGTATCCGTATAAGCACCATCGTTCTCCTGGCACTTAGCATCATCTGTTTTCCTACAGCCCGTTCCATTATTACGCTTTTCCGACGCAGTGACCCCACTGTTATTGAGATCGGCACGCTGGCTCTCCGGCTGCAGCTTATCACTCTTCCTCTTCAGGGAACTGTTATCATGGGAAATATGATGCCACAGTCTATTGGATATGGATTCAGAGCTACTTTGGTATCTACTGCCCGTCAGGGAATCTTTTTGATCCCTCTTCTTACGATCCTGACTTTCACGTTAGGGCTTTTTGGTATCCAGTGTGCCCAGCCCATCGCGGATATTGCCACTTCCTTACTTGCGCTGTTTGTGATCCGTGGTATTTTTAGGGAGTTTCCAAAAGATGCTTCTTCTTCCTTAACTCACTAAAAAATCCTGACATCATTTCAGAACATTCTTCTTCCAATATACCTGTAACAACCTGAGCCTGGTGATTAAAACCAGGCTCTCTTAATAAGTTGAGAACGGAACCAGCACAGCCTGCTTTGCTGTTCATGGATCCAATAACAACTCTGGGGATTCTGGCCTGGACAATGGCACCTGCACACATGGGACATGGCTCTAAAGTCACATAAAGTGTACAATCTTCCAGACGCCAGTCTCCTTCTTTTTTACAGGCTTTTTTAATAGATGTCACTTCCGCATGGGAAAGCACCGTTTTATCCGCATTTCTCCGGTTATAACCTCTTGCAATGACCTGTCCATCTTTTACAAGAACACAGCCAATAGGAACATCTCCTATTTTGGCTGCTTTTTTTGCCTGTTTAATCGCTTCTTTCATGTATTTCTCGTCTTCTGCTTTGATCTTAGCGGCTTTCGCCTCTTCTTCTAATGCCTTCAGACGGCGTTTTTCATTTCTTGCTTCCCAGCGCCGCTGCCTGGTAGCAAGTCCTTTCTTGGCGGCTTCATCCATAGGTATATCTGCCTTTCTTTCTGGTTTGTCTGTTGATTATAACATATTTACTCCACATTCTCCATCTTTACATCTGCATACCAGTAGCCAAAGCGGCCATCCTGAGACGGCTGTGTTTTTGCAAGGACAAAATGGGGGAAGCCGAACATAGACGCCATGTATTTTTCGTTGCTGTAATAATGACCGGGAACACCTAATATGTACCTGCTCTTAGTATGTTTTTCATCACCCACTCTGGCCAGAATAAGATAACGATAATTATAATAACCATGAAGTAAAAAACTGTTGTTGCCATATCCCCAGTTTTCCCTTGGTAAAAGGCCAATATCCTGGGGACGTATGGTAAGTATTTCAGCAGTTCCCTGACTGTCAAAGGCCTGCATTTTGGGATAATGTTTCCAGAAACGGGCCCAAAGCACCTCCGGTCCCCATTTTTCCTCTTCCGCATCCAGACGTTCTAACTCCTTTGGATTGCCAAGAGGAATTTCTTCCTGCTGTAAAACCTGAGCTGCTTCTGCTGTCGTTTCACTTGCTGCGTCTTCCAAAGGTTCTGCATTTTCTTCCTCATCAGCAGTATTTTCAGATGTATGATCTGCTGCCACACATTCCTGCCGTATTTCCGGTTTCACCGTCTCATCGATCTCCCTGTTCAGTTCTTCAATCTGCTTTTTCAGCTGCTCATCCCTTTTTTCTGTGTCTTCCTGCTTTTTTTCTGTAATTTCTGCAAATTCCAGCTCTGCCGCCTGAGCCACTGCATCTTCCCAGACAGTTTTATATACACGCCATTCTTCTCCTTTTTCATGAATGGCAAGACCGATGCAGCTGTCCATAGAATTGCCAGTTCCCATTATATTTTCCACATTTATAATGGTGCGGAACTCGCCGCAGCCATTTCTTATAAAAATATTTCCCAGAAATATCTCCTGTCCCGATGACAGCAGATAAACACCTATATCATTTCCGCCTACATACACCTTTTTTACATTTACGCTAAGGCGGCACTGGCCATTCCTGGACTCTAATTTTACAAAACCGATATTTTTCCCTTTTTCTTCCCCCTCATAAGCATAAATATACGATATTAATCTGCGATAACCTGCCATATCCTCACTCCTTGCTTTTAATAACCTTTACGCTTCATATAAATCAGGGATCTACCCGCAGATCCCCTCAATAGTAATTGTATGCAAGATAAGTGAAATTCTATGTGTTTTATTTTAGGTATTTATAATATGGGATCATCACAACTGGAAGCGTAACAATCCATGCCAGGATCGTTGCCACATAATATCCGTATTCTCCAATAAACATTGGCAGGACAGAAACAGAAAATACTCTTGCCAAAAGCTGTAAAAATCCTGCATACATTGGATATTTTGGATGTCCCAATGTCTGAATGGCAATCCTGTATAAATACATAGGTGCCATGATAAACATTCCCAGAGTAATCACCCGCACATCTGCCACCGCTACATGAAGTGTCTGCGCATAAAGAGGATCTGAAGCAGATAAAAATATTCCTACAAGAACAGGTGCCAGACTCTGAACTACAATATTTAAGAAAAATGATAATACCAGGCTAAAAAGCACTACCTGATGCTGCCCTTTTCTTACCCGTTCTCTTAATCCGGCTCCCAGATTTTGTCCAATGAATACAGAAAGTCCCGTCTGGATAGCCATGATCAAAGATTCCAACATAGTAAATATCTTGGTTCCGGAGGAAATTCCCGCTGTAAAATACGGGCCAATGGCATTGACATTCCGGGATACATAACTTCCTCCAATCGTAATTACCGCGCTGTTTACAAACATAGGCAGCCACAGGCTTACCATCTGCTTTAACAGACTTACATCCAGTTTCCAATAAGACAGATCCTTCGTGAACATTTTGCTTTTTAACAGCGGAACCAGAGCTATGACCATGGATACAAACTGCGCGATCACTGTAGCTGCCGCGCCGCCTTTTACTCCCCATCCAAAATGTACAATAAATAAAACATCCAGAACAATATTGATCACTGTAGCCACGGCTACGGAATGAAACGTAACCTGACTGTTTCCCTCTGCTCTTAAAAGAGCTGCTGCTGCATTATAGATCAGGACAAAGGGAATTCCCAAAAGTACAATGGAAAAATACTCCCCCGTCATCTGGATCACCTCTGCCTGCACTTTAAACAAGCGGAAAAACAGATCCAGATTCGTTTCTGCAAAAACAAGAAGGAACAGAGAAAGAAGCAGTGTAATGGTTCCTGCATTTCCAACAATTTTTTTAACTTTTTCCTGATCTCCTTCTCCTACACTGTAGGAAGCCAGAATACTTAAGGTATTGGAAAAATCCCTGGCAATGGCGTTTAAAAGCCAGGTGATCCAGGTACAGCTGTTTACAGCTGCCAGTGCCTGAATACTAATATATTTACCTACAATCACAGCATCTGTAATATAGTATAATTGTTGAAATATGTTCCCAAAGATCAGTGGAATGGAAAACAGAACCACCAGACGCACCGGGCTTCCTGCTGTCATGTTTATATTCCTGCTTTTTGCTTTTTTTACTGTACCTGTCATATATGTTCCCTCTTAACAGCCTTATTCTGTAAACAGATAAGGCTGCTGCAGTTTTATTTGCAGCAGCCCCAGGCTTGTTTTTATATTTTATTATTTTATTTACATTTTAGCCATTGCCTGTTCATCTGTGTAATGCTCAAACCAGATATAATATACTTCCTTACCAGGATCAGAAACAAGGTCATGGTCTGCACCTGCAGGAATGAAGCTCCAGTCACCAGCGTGATGCTGAACAGTTTCCATATTGTTTTCTGCCTTGTAACCTACGCTCATGTGGAAATCAGAATCACCTAAGCAGTAATTCCACTGATGAACCTTTGGGTGTCCCTTTTCTACGGTGCCTTCACCGACAGCTCTGGTTGTTCCCAGAATGATTCTTCCATGCCACTTCGGGCAAAGGATCATTCTTGCCTCTGTATTTGGTCCCTTGCAGTCCTGGATGTACTGAACACACTCGCTGTGAAGACGGAAATACGGGAGACGGATATGCCATCTGTCAAATGCAGCTCTATCCCACTGATTCATTTCAATTACATTGTAGACAAATTCCATATCTTCAATTGCATGGATCTCATATTTTTCCTTATCCATAAATGGAACATAGAAAGCAACTTCTGTAATCTTATGTACTCCGTCACAGTCTGTCAGTTCACCTTCGCCTTTTCCGAAAAAAATAACCACTGATTTATCTGCAAAAAGCTCTGGAGATACCTTATGTCCAGCTTTCAAAAAGCATTTGAAGCTCTGAATTCCACCATGATATACACCTGGCAGTAATTCTACTTTTGCAAATCCATTGTCATCATACTGTGCTCTCGCAGCAATGTCTGATGCTTTCTCTACATAGAAATTTTTCTCGTATTCTCTCTCCATTTTTTAATCTGCTCCTTTTATATATTCATATAATAGCTACATCTTTATTAATGTTTCAGTTTATCTTCCAGCTTATCGCCCTTTGCAAGAGTGACCATAAAATCACGCTCTCTTGTATAATGCTCATACCATACATAGAATACTTCTTTGCCTGGTCTTGCAATTAGACTATGATCCGGTCCTGCCGGAACGAAGCTGAAATCTCCGCCTCTTTGAATGACAGGCTCCTGATGATCCACACTCAGTTCAAATTCTGCATTGTCAATGCTATAATTCCACTGTGCAACGGTAGGATGTCCTTTTTCATCAGTTCCTTCTCCTACAGCCCGTACAACACCCATTAAGATTCTTCCCATCTGTCCTGGGCCTACAACCAACCAGGAAGTGGTATTGGGCCCCTTGCAATCCTGGTCATAAACCTGTCCATCTGTGTACTTTAAGAAGAATGGCAGATGAATATGGCTGTGATCAAAACGTTCCTTATCCCACTGGTTCATATCTACCACGCTCATGATAAATTCCATATCATCTATTGCATGGATCTCAAAAGGAGAATGATCAAAATCAGGAAGATAAAATGATAATTCTGTAATGTTGTGGGCCTCTTTCGTATCTGTTACGTAGCCCCGGCCCTTTCCAAACATGTATACAACGGTTTTATCTTTATACAATGCCGGTTTTACTTCGCATCCTGCTTTTAGGAAACATTTATAATTTCTGATGCCTCCGTCATAACTGCCTGCCAGCACCTCTGTCTGAAAAAATCCATTTTCATCATATTGAATGCGGATGTCTTCATTTCTTACGATATAATAACCTTCCATAAACGCTACCTCTATTCCATTTCACCTTTCGCCAGCTTCACAATATAATCACGACTGCCTCTGGTAAACTGCTCATACCATACATAGAATACTTCCTTACCCGGCTGTGCAATCAGGCTGTGATCCGGTCCTGCTGGAATAAAGCTGAAATCGCCTGCCTTTGTATGAGTAGTCTCTCCGTCAACAGTAATATCAAAATCTGCGTTTCCAAGGCAGTAATTCCACTGATGAACAGCTGGATGTCCCTTTTCATCAGTTCCTTCTCCTACGGCCCTTACAACACCAAGGATCACATGACCTAACTGCTTTGGATTTAATACATGCCAGGATGTGGTATGAGGACCTTTGCAGTCCTGATCATAACGCGGGCATTTGCTTAATGGTCTGAAATACGGCAGTCTCACATGGGACTTGCTGTAATCTTCCCAGTCATAGTCATCCATTGTTACAATGGACTTGATAAACTCCATATCTTCAAAAGCGTGGATCCTGTATGGATTTTTGTCAAATGCTGGGAAGTAAAAGCTGATCTCTTCTTCAATGGAATTGACACCATTTTGATCCGCCACATATCCCTTTCCTTTGCCAAACATATAGATGACTACTTTATCCTTGTACAGCTCCGGAACGATCTCTGCTCCTGCTTTTAAAAAGCCTTTGTAATTATGGATACTGCCATCATGGCTGCCCTCCAGAAGTTCTGTAAGGGCAAAGCCATGTTCATTGTAATCTGCTTTTATTTCTTCCGCTCTCGCAATATAAAATTTATTCATTTTCCTACCTCACACTACAGACCAGAGATTTAGCCGTAAATACCATCTTTTAAATCTTTAAAGATCTGCTGATATCTCTCAAGAAACTGCTCTCTAGTTTCTACGCCAGCAACATATTTTGCCCAGTTCTCCTGCATATCTGTATAAATAGATGATGGCATGTATACGAAAACATTCTCTGTTGCTTTTCCTGCATCGATGGTATCAATTACATCTTTTGCAATAACAGGAAGTTTATCGGATACCTCCAGTCCCTGAATAGATGTTGGACTTCCCATAGTTTCCTGATGCCATAATCTTGCAGTATCAGAGGATACTAACCAGCTTGCAAAATCCTTTGCACATGCAACTACATTTGGATCGTCATTTTTTGTAACACTAATACTAATTGTTGCAATTGCCATCTTATTCTTAGATGCGTCATTTGAAATCGGAAGGATTCCCTGTTTTACATGATCAAGCAGTGCCGGATTCGCATTCTGGATATTTGGTGTTTCGTAAGATCCTTCACCGATCAGCATTGCACACTCTTCTGCAAAGAATGCATTACGGCAGGTCCATTTATCTGCTGAAACAGCGCCTTCCTGTGCATAAGGCATTAATATCTGTTCATATGTATCTAACAGTTCCGTCATCTCTGGATCATTGGCAAGATCTACGTCTTCTCCGTTCATCAGTTTAGCTAACGTTTCTTTTCCGCCATCTGGCTTATCCAACAGCCAGTAATTTCCTACATTGTTAAATAAATTCAGATAAGTCTCTGCCCATGGAAGCATAAATGGCTGAATGCCTTTTTCCTTCAGATCCTTGCAGTACTGCAACAGTTCATCTCTTGTTTCCGGCATATGATCCCAGCCAGTCTCTTCCAGGATCTTAGTATTATAAAGAATTCCTGTTCCTTCCATTGTCATAGGCAGAACCAACATTCCGTAATCGCCATCTGTACCATTTTCAATCTGAGCATCTGTCAGCATTTCGTATGCTGGACAGCCAGTGCTTAAATCTTCACAGTACTGCCACCAATCCTGTCTTCTTACACCATAGCCAAGGTTAATGATGTTTGGCAGCTCTCCTGCTGAAAGAGCAGATACTAATAAATCATCATATTTATCAGAACCTGGGAATGTAGCTGTAATCTCACCGATTTCCGGATGCTCTGCTTTATATGCATCAATCAACATATTAAAATTATCCGTCCACTGCCCCAGTGGAAGCATAATGGAAAGATCGACTGAACCGGCAGGAAGACTCTTTACATCAATCGTTTTCTCTTTCGCTGCCTCTGTTTCTTCCTTTGAAACTGCCTCTGAACCAGCTTCTGTTTTAGCTGCCTCTGTTGTTGCGGTATCTGAAGAACCACATCCTGTCATTCCTGTTACTGCCATGGCTGCTGCCATAAATAACGCTGCTACTCTTCTTTTCTTCATAAACTGCTTCCCCTTTCGTTTATTAAAATTATTAAAATTTAAGTGATGAAACTTACAACTTTCCGGACAGTTGTAAGCTCTAGCCTTTCACTGCTCCTACTGTTGCCCCACTCATTACCTGTTTCTGTGAAATCACAAAGAAAACAAACAAAGGAAGGATTGACAAAGTTACTGCTGCTACTGCTACATCCCAGGAGAACAATGCCTCGTTAAATAAGGACATCATTGCAATCTGAATCGTACGCAGCTGTGGCTTTGTAAGAATAAACTGTGTCATCAGGTAATTATTCCAATATTTTAACACTTCCAGACATACGATCGTAAACATGGTTCCTTTTGTCAGTGGAAATACGATTCGCCAGTAAAGAGACATCGGAGAACAGCCATCAATAACTGCTGACTCTTCAATTTCTAATGGAAGTGCCTTTACCGCCCCTGTTACCAGAAAAACCGACATAGGCATGGAAAATGTCCAATTACTTAAAATAACGCCCAGATAATGATTTCCAAGTTTTAATAAACCAATCATTTTTGCAAATGTGATCATAATACATTGAAAAGGAACACTCATTCCACAAAGGATCAATACAAAACAGAGTTTTGTAAACCAATTGTTATGACGTGTGATCCAATAGCCGGTCATTCCGCTTAAAATCACAGTACCAATAGCAGAAAATACAGTAACGATCAATGTATTTCCCAAAACTCTCAGGAAATCCAATCTTCTCCACGCTTCTTTAAAATTGCTTAACGTTGGGTTGTGTGGAAATGCTGCAATATTTGCTGCAATCTCTGAGTATGGTTTAAAAGAATTCAGTACCGTAAAATATAAAGGTATGATTACGAGACAGCAGCTAAAAATGATAAATACAAGCGCCAGAAACAAGTACAATCTTTTCGCCTTTTTCATTATAAAGTCACCTCATTTCTGGATGTCAGTTTCATCTGTCCAAAGGAAACTACTAACAATACAATGATAAATAAAATGGACTTTGCTGCACCAAAAGCGATCTGGTTACTTCTAAATGCTGTTGCATATATATTCATCATAACGCCTTCTGAAGTTCTGTAAGGATTACCATTTGTAAGAGAAATATTCGTATCATATAAAAGCATTGCCCAGTTAATAGCAATAAACAGACACCTTGTTGTTGTTCCCTTTAAAAGCGGGAGAGTAATAGATTTGAGGATCGTAAGCTTAGATGCACCATCTACAGTAGCTGCTTCATAGTAATCTTTTGAAATCGCTGCCAGACCAGAATTGTAAATGATCATCAGATACCCTGAAAGAGACCAGGTCATAACGATTACCAGTGCCCAGAAAGAAGATTCCGGAGTTGTAAACCACTGCTGGGCAAACCACTTAATGCCAGTCCAGTTACCAAACTGGACAAATACATTCTGGAAAATGAATCTCCACAAAAATCCAAGTACAACACCACCAATAATACGTGGCGCATAGATCAGCGCTCTCCAGAAATTTTTATAAGGGATATCCCCTGAAAGCACATATGCCCAGAAAAATCCAATCAGATTGGATATCACTACAACAAAAATGGAAAACTTAATAGTAAACCAGAAAGATGTCCAGTACGTAGCATCTTTTACGGTTCTCAGATAATTTTTTAATCCGATAAACTTAAAAGTAGGGTCAATACCATTCCAGTTTGTAAATGAATAAAATATCTCACTGACTAAAGGGATCAGAAACAGCAAAGTAAACAGCAGCATCGTCGGCCCCAGGAATATAGCACTTCCTTTAATTTCCGTTAAAACATTTTTTGTTTTTACAATACTTTTACTATTCAACAAAAATCATCCCCCTTTAAATCATAAATCATGTACATCTAACAGTCATTTTTCTCACTTGTTATGGTAATATGTTACCATTCCTGTTTTTATTTTAGTACATACATTTTTGACTTAAAGGAGGACTTTTTTGACCTCTATTTCTAAATTTTCTGCCGATATTGGGCCGGTGTCATAGAGCAGGCTAATTTAAACTGCCGTGAAAAATACTTGGCATCAAAATACCCCACCTGGTCTGCAATCTCTGCAACTGTCAAATTCGAAGAACTAAGCAATTCTCTGGCATTTTCTATCCGTATATTGTTTAGATATTTTGCCATTCCAATTCCCGTATGTTTTTTAAATGCCCTGCTCAAATAATCCTTGTTTACATGAAAATAATCTGCAATCTCCTGCTGTGATATTTTTTTCATATAATTCAGTTCCAGAAAATCTTCTATTTTAGCCATCAGTCCTGAAATGTTCTGGGTGTGTTTACGGCACTCTATCAATTTGGCTGCACACAAAATAAAATATCTTGTCATACATACAGGAATCTCTTTCCAGGAACAGGAAAGAATATCTCCAAAATTCTTTACCGGTATTTCTGAGAATAACTCCTCCTCTAAAACATCGGATTCACTGACCCATTTTTTATATACTGCAAGAAAGCCATCCCATACATTTCTGTAAATTCCCAAAGTGATCTTCTGGTTTTCTATTAAAGCCGCAGTCCACAGGTTCAGCTGCTCTTCAAATGTTATAATATTACCCAGTATAATAGAAGAATACATAGCTCTTTCTAATTTCAGATTTTCTTTTAAGCGGATATGGGACATACCCTTCCTGTATAGTTCTGTAATAAAAATTCCTGTCCCAGAAATATGATCTGCCGCTGTTTTGGCTTCTTCCCATGTGTTTTCCAATTCTGAAGGAAATGGACGCACACTGCTTACTCCCAAATGGATCACACAGTTTTCACTTACTGCAATTTTTTTTAATTCCAGGATCTGGGCAGAAAAATCTGTTTTTTCTGTCCCATAGATCAAGATTACAATATCCATAGAGGGTTTCATGTTTTGAAATACAGCCCCTTTTCCTTCTGATTCCAACATATCCTGTATTCTGTTCACAAAACGACTCAGCTTAAGAAGATAACCTTCTTCATGTATTGGAAGCGTGCTGCCACTGCAATGCAGGATGCAGCTGCGATCTGCATTTTTCAGCTGCTGTGATATTTTTACAAGTTCTTCATATGCCTTGTCTGCAAGTTCAGGACGAAATAATTTACGTAAAAGACCATGCTGATAATCCGGTGACATACGTTTAAATTGCTTATCTACAGTGAATTTTTCCTCTTCCTCTATTATCTTCATTTGTGAAACTGCTTTTAATACTGCTTCCTCCAGCTTGTCCTGTTCAATTGGTTTTAGCAGGTATTCCACTGCTCCTAGTATGAACATAGCCCTTACATATTGAAAATCATCGTGGCCGGAAATGACCACTGCTTTTGTATTAAGATTCTGGTCATTAATATAATTCATAATATCCATGCCAAAAACATCCTCGATCACTACATCTACAATAAGCAATTCTGGTCTTTCAGCCTGTAAAATATTGATAGCATCTTCTACATTGTCCGCAGTCAATACTGTATCAAACCCATATTTTTCCCATTCCAGAAGCAGTTGTATGGCATCTCTTACATGACTTTCATCATCTACGATCAAAACTTTCATCCTTCTACCTCCTTAAATGGTCTGACATGCGCCGGAACAACAAATTCTACGCTGGTACCATTAAGATTATTCCCATAAATCAAAAAATCGCACTCTCCAAAACTCAGTATAAGCCTCGAAAATACATTTTCAATCCCAATAAAATGGTGATGATCATTTCCTTCTTTTGCAAAATAAGATAATGCTGTCGTCTGCTGTACTTCCTTTGAAGCCACTCCCTCCTGCAGCTTGCTGCGTATCTGTCTTATGGTATCGTAAATCTGACAGACTCTGTCATCTGTCACTGCTATCCCGTTGTCTTTTATTAGTACATGAAGCATCCCATCTGTAAGTCCGATTTTTAGCTGAATGGCACCATCTGATTTCTTCAACAGATTTCCGTGTGTGATCGCATTTTCAATCAATGGCTGAATTGTCATCTTGGGAATCCTGATATCAGCTGCTCCTGGATCCATTTCACAGTCCAAAATCAGCTGCTGCTCAAAACGCATCTGCTGAAGCGCCACATATCTTTTTACATAATCCAATTCCTTTTCAATAGGAACCATACTTGGTTCCAACACCATGGCATAATGGAGCATCTGTCCAAAAGAAGAGATCATCTGGTACTGCTTTACATTTTTATCTTTTAATGCATTGGTTGCAAAACACTGAATCACATTATAAATAAAATGAGGATTTATTTGTGCCTGCATTGTACGCAGTTCTGCTTTTGTATACGCCAGTTTCAATTCATATTTTTGAATTGCATGTTCTTTTAAGGAATCCATCAGCTTTTCAAAAGAATCAATCAGCGAACTTATTTCATCATTTTCACCATAAATGATACATTCACCGATCTTTTTTCCTTTGTCCCAGCTTTTCATTTCCCGTTCTCGTTCCATATATGTAGTAATCTGACGCAGTGACACCGTATACTTTAATATTCTGAAAGAAGTAATACACCATAAAAGTACTACCAATATTCCAAATATTCCCAGTATGGAAAGCATCTGGGTAAGAGTTAATGCATATACACTGTCTGGATCAATGGCTGTTATGATCTTCCAGTTAAAATACTTGGAAACAATATCAACCTCTGACAGAAATTCAGCACCATACCTGGTGAAGATCCCTGCTTGCTCTAATTCAGAATAAGAAGGATAATACTCCAGGAAGCTTTTCATCTGGGCCTGCGTATCGCTGGAAGCCACAATAATATTATTTTCATCTACCACATACATAGCTTCCGATTGATTGTATACAACCCTGCAGTTATCCGTAATAAAAGAAATAGGAAGATCAATTGCAATATAAGCAATTGGTTTTGTCCTTGCCGGAAGATCTGAAATTGGGAGCCAGACTGTAAATACCTGTTCCTGAGGTGGATAACTGTCAATAGTCGATACATTATGTCCATAGCTTGTCTTTACATGAGTAGGTTCAATATAAATATCCTTGTAACTTTCCATAGCAGGAAATGTCAGATCTTCTTTGGATTCCTGAGCAAAAAATTTAAGGATCCTCGGAATATATAACATGGAAAAGTTCTTTTCTCCCCCTGTACCCGGTATGACCAAATATATTTGTGATGCCACTGTAGATGCATAATATACAGATTTAAAATACTCTATAATCAGCTTTTCATTTTCTTCCAGTGCTTCGTCACTGTGATTATTTTTCAAAAACCGCATAAGCTGATGATTAATATAAACCGATCTTATTGCTTTAATCATACTGCTTATATAATGATCAATATTCTTTCCAGACACTTCTGCATTGGTTATTATCTGATTTTCATAACGTTTGACTGCATTTTTCTGCATGGAAGAATAAATATAAGTAGAAAATATGATTGCAACAATAACCGTTATAATCGTTATATTCCATATGATTTTTTTTCCAATACTAACAAATTTTCTGTCCTTTTTCCCTGCCATAAACCTCCTCCAAAATAAATCTCAGATACTCCCTGGATTTTCGGGCACAGAGCCTTGCTTCTGGTTTAGAAAAAATTTCCAGTGCTAAAGTCCCGTCATACTCTATGTCCTTTAATGCCTGGATAATCTCCCTGAAATTTATATGTCCATGCCCTGGATAATAGCGATCATTATCCGCTATGTGAATATGATTTATCAGCTTTCCCGCCTTACGGATTGCTGCTCCCATATCACTTTCATCCACATTCATATGGACTGTATCAATGTGAATACCTGTTCTCTTGTAGGAATGCTTATTTAAAAAACGAATTCCATCTTCTATACGAAACAAGAAATCACTTTCATAATGATTCATCAGTTCATATCCTATATAAACTCCATATTCCTGAGCCATACGGTCTAAAATGTCCAGACTTTCTTCTACATTATTCACAAACTCTTCCGGTGAGCCTGCATCTTTAAATCTCCCCTGCATAGAACCAATGATGATCACCCCTCCATAAGGAGATGCCGTGATCATGTGTTCTTTCAAACACTCTATTGCTTTTTTTCTTATATCCTTATCATGATCTGCAATATTTAAATGCCAGGTGCCATATGCTCCCCCTGTACCAATAGATGTAAGCGTAAGACTGTTTTTTTTCAGTTCATTATCCAGTTTTTTTCTGTCGATCTCCCTGGAATCCCAAAGATGCAATTCCACCGCTCCAAAACCGTCTTCCCTCATCATAGGAAAAATGGTTTCAAAATTCCCCCGGTAAATAATAGGCGCATTCTCTCCTGCTTTTAAGCTTCCAGTAACAGCAACTTTCATGTGTATAATCCCCCTTTTTATGTTGTCGTAGATTCTTTCTATTTTCCTATTATCGAAAATTTCTTTAGTACAGTTAACCGAAAATATCGGGAAAAAGGTGGATTTTATTGACATTTGCTGCATAGTCTCCAGTATAACGCAAAAAAATGTTCCGGAAAACACTTTTATGTCCTTCGGAACATTTTCGTTCTGTTATTCATTCAATTTTAATCTGCGTTATGATCAGTCTACATTCTCATAATCAGCTACATAGGAAAGGTCAGCAGCACCTGCTAAATCTTTTCCATTTACCTGAAGGGACAGCTTGGATAATTCAAAATTTTCTACAAAGGTATTTCCAATTTCTACCAGAAATGCATTGTCAGAAACGCCTTCATTGTTTTCTGCCTGATTCAGGTTTAAAACAGCTGTCTTATCGTCATCTTCACCGGTGATATTGAAATCTAAAACTTCGGTTCCTTCTGTAAAGATACCGTACTCGATCATCTTATTTACCAGAGCCTGGGGATCCAGCTCATCACTATCCAGGGAATCCATATCCTGAACAAGGCTGTCGCCGTCACCCTTGTGATATACAGAAATAATAGCAACCGGAGCTACGTTTGGATCCGGTACCTTGTCGCTGGCGCCGCCAGTAGTCTGCGCCTCGATCTGTGCCTGCACTTCTTCTGCAGATTTTGTTTCTTTCTGTTTGTCAGTAGTCGGTGTACATGCAGCCAGTGAAACTGCCACCATAGCTGTCAGCAGACCTAATAACCATTTTTTCATTGTAATGTTGCCTCCTTATTCGTCCTCGCCAAAGCTTCTGAACCAGGAATTTAACTTTGTCAGGGCTTTGATCAGCGCCTGAAGTTCTTCTTCTGTCAACACACCAATCACTCCCTGGATCATCTGTTCATGGAAATGTTTATGGTGATAATATGCTTTGACACCTTTTTCCGAAAGAGAGATATGAACTACCCGTCGATCCTGTGTACTGCGGCAGCGGGTCACATAGCCTTTTTTTACAAGGCTGTTCATAGAAATAGTCAGTGTACCAACTGTCACTGACAATTCCTTTGCAATGGATGACATATTTTTAGTTGTACCGACCCCAATAACATTGATCACATGCATATCATTATTGGTCAGATCCTGATATTCCTGACTGGTTATCGCTTTCTCTTCTATACTGTTGATATCGCGAAACAGGTTCACAAGTACATCATTCAGTGTATCGTAGGTTCCCACATTCTTCCCTTTCACGTTTCTAAAAAGCTTCTTACAGATTGTATCGTATTTTATTCAGGTACACAAGCCCCTAAATCCTTATAAAATTCTTAAAAACCTGTGTTTTTTCTATGTTTTTACATTAACTTGTCTGATCCGGACACCAGGCGGGCAAAAACCTCACCCCGCTCTTCAAAGTTTTTAAAAATGCCATAGCTGGCTGCTGCTGGTGACATAAGGCAGCTGTGCCCCGGTCTGGTAAGCTCTTTTGCTTTGTTTACTGCATCCTCCAGATGATCTGTCAGGATCAGACGTTCCTTACCCTGAAAATCCGGATATCCTTTCAGGATCTCCTCTAAAATACGCTTTCCGGTAGCTTCCATCAGGATAATATGGGGAACCTTATGCCCGGAAAGGAAGCGGATCAGTTCGCTGTAATCGATTCCCCGGTCCATGCCGCCTATGAGGACTGTATCCACATCCTTCAGTGTATTTAACGCCTGAATGGTAGTCTCACAGATAGTAGAAATAGAGTCGTCATAATATTTGATGCCATCTTTTTCCCCTAATGGCTGTAAGCGGTGGGGCAGCGGCTGATAGGACTTAAGACCATTAATAAATACTGTATCTTCTATTTTTAAAAGGCTGCACACTGCATAGGCAATACCGATATCAAAGTAGTTGTGCTGTCCTAAAAGCCGGATCTGGTCTGTTGGGATCTTTATAAAATGACCGTCATAGCTGGCTTTTGTTACATCATTTTCCTGTATGATCTCCATTTTTTTCCAGATATCGATCTGTTCCGGAAGGACTGCCTCCTGTCCTGAAACACCTGGAATTTCAAATAATGTTTCCTCAAAAGAAGGCTTGGCTGCGATCAGCTTAGAGGCACAGGTTCCCTTCTTTGGCAGACACTGCACATTGCATACGATAACGTCCCCCTCCTTCTGGTTTGAATAGATATGACGCTTTGCCTGCACATATTTTTCCAAAGTGCCATAGTGGTCTAAATGCTCCTCATGGAGATTGGTGAGAATAGCAATATGGGGGGAAACAGTCATGTATTCCAGCTGATGACAGGAAAGCTCGCATACGATCCTGGTATCCGGTCCCACTTCTTCCATATGGTCAAATACCGGGATACCGATATTTCCAACCAGAATGGTATCCATTCCCGCTTCTTTTAACAGATGATAGATCAAAGTGGTAATGGTGCTTTTTCCCTTCGTTCCGGTAATTCCGATGATCTGGTCCCTGAAGCACTGGAAAAACAGCTCCGTCTGGGATAATATCTGGCTGGTATACTCCTTAACCGGCTTTTCAAGGACTACACCCGGACTTTTAAATACCACATCATAGTCGTTTAAGCATTTCTGATAATCCTCACCTGCAGTCCATTTGCCAATACCTTCCGGCTTTTCTTTAGGATGTGCCATATCTGCCACATCTACAAGGGCACAGCAATCCAGCTTTTTTAACACATTCCAGGTCGATTTTCCTTCACGTCCAAACCCCAGTATCAGTACCTTTTTTCCCTTTACCCAGGGAATTATTCTTTCGATCATCATAGTTTTATGCCTCTTCTTTGCACTCTTGTGATTTGCAGTTCTTACGTACTAATTCCTCCCAGGCTGTTGGAACCAGGTTCTGCTCATCAAAATATCCGGAGAAATGATCTCCTTTGGCCTTGTATTCTTCATACAGGCCGGTAGTTTTATAATATTTTAAAAGATAAGGCAGTTTTTCCCCATCTTTTTCCAAACGGTCAATTGTCATAACAAGAGCTGTGTTGATCTCATCCCTGCTTCCCACACACTCAAATGGCTTTTCTTCCTGGATGCCGACCAGCTGTTCCATAGTAGACTGCATGGTCTCATCTTCTAACATATCCGTTCCAAAAATCTCTTTCACTTCTTCCCTGGAAAGGAAAGGAGAAAGAATAAAGTATACAAATAAGCACTTCGGACAATGACCGCACCAGCTGTCTGTTTTACTTCCCGCATTACAGCTTCTGAAGATAGCGTGATACTGCTTCTGTTTTGCGAAATATTTTGCGATCTGGAACTCGCTTAATGGGCGCAGCATACTGAAATAGTAGGCACTTCCCGGCAGATAGTCGGTCTGATAACAATGAAAATCTGTCTCAAATTTAAAGCTCTTGGAATACTGGTGATTTACCGTACTTCCCTGGACTGTGCTTTCATTTGCACTGGATTCATTGGACAGCGCAATATAAGAAAGACCTGCCATCCTTGCTGCGATCACAGTGGAAAATGCCACCAGCGCGGAAAATGGGGTATGTCCGTTTAAGAAACCTTCTTTATTTAACTGGAGCATGCGCTTATCCAGTGTACGATGTACACTTATCACATGGTCTGCGTCCAGATCTGCAGACTCTGTAGTATGGATAGTCGCACCTCTCGGGTTGATAATATAGGCGAAAACAGGCACATCTGCACTTTTTAACAGCTCCAGCGTGACCGCAGAATCTTTACCACCGCCTACAGGAACTAATACGCCTTTTTCAGAGCCTGCTGTATCCTGTTTCTTTGCATAGTCATGGTGTTCTTTTACTTCTTCACCCAATGCACAGACCATCTCCATAAAGCCTTCCTGATCTGCTTCTGTAATCTTATTTACATAGAAAAATTCCCCAAGACCATTAAAATACAGATCTTTCCACCAGAGGATCTGATCTTCGTTTAAAGTGCCTGCTTCAATCACTACCTGTGGTGAACAGGTGATCTTCCAGTAGCTGACCAGTTCTACCATTCCCAGGGAAAAGATCATTTTCTTCATCAATGGGTCTTCACTCCATTTTATCTGTGTATTTCCTTTTTTTGGAAATATCCAGGTTGGAGTAAATTCTGAAAGGCCTTCTATTTCAAAGGTGTATGTGAGCTTTAACTCGTTTAATGTTTCTTCTGTGCTGTAACCTCTGTAGAAGAAATGGGGATATTCTTTTCTGAATTTCAGGTAACGTTCCATTTTGTACCTCTTTCTCTATTATATACGCAGCCGCTTATTTTGCCATACATATAAAAACGGGGCTGTGACACGTTTGAAGTTCTCTCTGTACGCATTACATTGTCTTCCATTTTCCTGTGCGGTACTCTGCATAGGAAATGGCCCAGTTTGCAAACCAGCCTACAGGAACTGCGCACCAGACCATGGCAATGCCGAATCTTGGGGCACATGTAATGGCAATGATCACACGGATCCCTAAATTTACCAGATTGGCAACGGTAAACATTTTCATATCACCGGCACCGCGCAGCAGTCCATCCACTGCCATTTTAAAACCAATAAAGCAGAAAAACCAGCCCATAAAGGTAAGATAACCGATTCCTGTGGAAAGTGCAACTGCCGTTCCTTCATTTCCAATGAACAGTCCGATCATACCCCGGTTAAATACCTCTAAAAAGACGCAGATAACTGCCGCACAGACAATGACCATTTTGCTGGCTGCATGAAGTCCCTGAACAACACGGTCTTTCTGCTGTGCTCCGATATTTTGTGCTGTATAGGATGAAACGGCATTTCCGATAGCAGACATTGGCACAACACAGATGGACTCAATACGCATGGCTGCTGAAAAACCTGCCAGTGCCTCGGAACCAAAGCCATTAACTACAGACTGTACCAGCATCATACCAATGGATACGGTAGACTGCTGGAGAATCGATGGAATAGCTATACGGGTCATTTCTGACAGCTCCATTGTATCAAACAGTGTTTTCTGCTTTCCTTCCAGATCGTTCAGGTTTTTAATAAGAACCGCAAAGGAAAGGACAGCGGAAATTCCCTGTGCGATCAAAGTGGCCCATGCAACACCGGCTACTCCCATATCCATTTTTGTGACCATGATAATATCAAGGGCTACATTAAATACAGAAGAGAATATCAGGAAATACAGTGGGATCCTGGATTTTCCCAGTGCGTTGAACATAGCAGAAAGCACATTGTACATAAAAAGGAAGGGCAGTCCCAAAAAATAGATCCGCAGATACTGT
Source organism: uncultured Clostridium sp. (assembly GCA_900543885.1). Lineage (GTDB taxonomy): Bacteria > Bacillota > Clostridia > Lachnospirales > Lachnospiraceae > Enterocloster. The sequence continues at coordinate 40,925 of UQTA01000010.1, read as the reverse complement.
GCTGCCATATCCAGGCAATCCTGCGGGGTGTTTAACCAGATCATGATCTGTTTTCCAAGGACCAGACCTGCCACACCAAGACATAAGCTGATACCAAGGAAGGATAAAAGAGCTGTAAATACAGCTGTTTTCATTCTCCCGTATTCTTTTGCACCAAAACAGCGGCTCACGATCACCGATGCACCGATACCGCCGCCAATGGCTACACAAATAAAGATGTTGGTCAGTGCATAGGAAGCACCTACCGCTGCCAGAGCCTGCTCACTGACATAACGGCCTACAATGGCAGAGTCTACCATGGTATAAGTCTGCTGGAACAGGTTTCCTATGATCATTGGCAGTGAAAATAAAAATAACGCCTGTAAGGGCGGTTTTTTTATCAGATACTCATTATCCATTTCTATTACAGCCTCCTGTGTGTCTAATGTACTCTCGGAATCTTTTTGTACTTGATTTTGCGAGAAAAGACTCTGAAAATCCATTTCCTGTATTAGTATATCGGAGAATGAGGATTTATTCAATAGAATATACTTGCCGTATTTAAATGTGAAAAAACAGAGTTCACAACTGTATCATACGGAATTTTCAGTTCAGAAAATTCCTACCCGTGAAAAGTAACAAAACAGATCCTATAAAACCACCAGCCGGTCAGCCAGAAATACACCCACTGCCAGACTGACAAGCGCAGCCAAAAGTCCCCCTGCAAGCGTGTACCGGGTACGGCTGATACCCACAAAACCAAAATATACACTCATGCAATAAAGTACAGTTTCTGTACTTCCCATAAGAATGGAGGCCATAAGGCCGATCCGGGAGTCCGGGCCATAATTTTTAAACAAGTCCAATAACAGACCCACAGCGGCGGAGTTGGAGATCAGACGCACAAATGCAATAGGGATAATTTGCCCCGGAAGACCCAGGGAAGTGGCCGGTGCTTCTAAAATCTGACTTAAAAATTCTAAAAATCCAGAAGCCCGAAGTACGCCTACCGCGGTCATCAGCCCCACCAGAGAAGGTACTACCTGAACTACAGTGCCCATCCCTTCTTTTGCGCCCCACAGAAAATCATCAAATACCTGACGTTTTCCAAGGATTCCAAAGCCAACAATATAAAAAATAATAAGTGGAACCATAAGATCTGATAAAAACAAAAGAAAACCCATAAAAAATACCCATCCCCACATACGCTTTGTTTTTACAGCATACGTGGAAATGGATATTTTTATGAATATGGGGGATGAGAGTATATGATACCCAAAATTATGCCTCAGTAAATAATGGTGTGGAGTAATATCTGTCACCACTGTCCGGAAGAAGAGCTACAATGGTCTTTCCTTCGTTTTCAGGACGTTTTGCAAGCTGGATGGCTGCATATAATGCTGCGCCAGAGGAAATACCGGTTAAGATACCTTCTGTCTTTGCAAGGAGCTTGGAAGCTTCAAATGGATGTTCATTGTCAATCGGCAGTACTTCATCATAGATCTTAGTATCCAGTACCTCTGGGATAAATCCAGCACCGATTCCCTGGATCTTGTGAGCACCGCCATGTCCTTCAGACAGAACAGGAGATGTTGCAGGCTCTACTGCTACTACCTTCACATTTGGGTTCTGCTCTTTTAAGTATGTGCCAACACCGGTAATAGTACCACCTGTACCGACACCAGCTACAAAGATATCTACCTGTCCTTCTGCATCTCTCCAGATCTCAGGACCTGTAGTCTCTTTGTGGATCTTCGGGTTTACAGGATTTACGAACTGTCCCGGGATAAAGCTGTCCGGGATCTCCTTTGCCAGCTCATCTGCCTTTGCGATAGCTCCGCTCATCCCTTTATCCCCAGGTGTAAGGACGATCTCAGCGCCATATGCCTTTAAAATGTTGCGGCGCTCTACACTCATGGTCTCCGGCATAGTTAAGATCACACGGTATCCCTTGGATGCTGCTACAGATGCAAGTCCGATACCTGTATTTCCGGAAGTAGGTTCAATGATAACAGAACCTGGCTTTAAAACACCTCTTGCCTCTGCATCTTCGATCATTGCCTTTCCTACACGGTCCTTTACGCTTCCTGCCGGGTTAAAATATTCCAGTTTCAGTAAAATTCTTGCCTTTAACCCTTCCTTTTTCTCCAGATTTACCGGCTCTAAAAGTGGTGTATTTCCTACTAATCCTGCTGCTCCCTTAACAATTCCTGCCATAATAAGCTCCTTTCCATGCATAGCACATATGCCTATCTGTTCACTGGGTTTTGATTTATGGGTATTATAAAACCTATAAACCTACTTGTCAATAGGTTTATAGGTTTTTATCTCAATACATCATAGCTCCATTTGCAGCGAACCGGTAAGTCCTGCCATCAATGACCATTTCCGTATTGCTGACCATGGCTCCATTTGCATCCATATAATACCAGTTATCTCCCACCTGTACCCAGCCGGTCTGCTTCACATAATCTTTCATGTAATACCATCTGCCATCAATCTTCTTCCAGCTATTTGCAGGGATTTTAGAACTATAGTCTGTAAACGACAGTTCAATGGTCACATGATCATTAATCCCATCTACATTTCCTTCCTGGGTGCACTGCCAGATAGTGCGGTTTGGATAACTGTTTACTGTGCCATAACGTGCATACCAGATATCATATGGGATATCTGCTGTATTTAAGTGATTGGTAAGCCAGTCATTATTTGCATACACAATAGGGCAATAACCTGCATCTGCAATCACCTTGCAGAAGGCATTTACATTTTCCGTGATCTGGGCTGCACTTAAACCCTGTTCCAACAGGTAATTAGACTCCACATCATAAGCTACCGGATAGGAAACCGGAAAATCCTTAATAACCTGGAGCACATACTCTGCCTCATCTGCTGCCGTCTGTGCATCCAGCGCCTGCGTATAGAAGAACACGCCTGTTTTTATGCCATGGGCTGCTGCTTCTGTTATATTCCGTTCAAAATACGGATCCCTGTCTTTATAATAGCCAATGCGGATCATGGCAAAACCAACGCCATCTGCAGCCACTTTTCCCCAATCAATACCATTTTCCTTATTTGCACGGTTCTGGTATTTTGTCACGGTAATACCTTTTGCCACTGCCCCCTCAACAGGCGCACCTGAAGCATCTACATAACTGCCATTTTCAAAATCCCATGCTTTTGCCTGGGCTGCCATAGGAAAAGCCAGCGAAACTGCAAGCACTGCTGCTGCCAATTTCAGAGAACCCTTATATTTCATATACCGGATTTTATTCCCATTCTGTTTCATTTATTCCCGTCCTTTCTGTTTTTCACAAATCATTCATGAGAGTTTCCGCCTGGGATAACAGGCAGCTAAGCAGGCATATGGAGAACCTGAATATAAGGTATTATAACTCTGTTTCAGCAAATAAATATTAATATTTGTCGAAAAAAGTCTAAAAATTCTCCTACCATTTTTCAAAACAGTCGGATATAATAAATACAGTTATGCATTAGGAGATGTTTTTTATGTCTAAAGTTTGGGAGTTTTTTGAAAATATGAATGAAGCTGTTTATGCTTCTGATGTAGATACATATGAACTGATCTATTTAAACAAAGCAGCCAGAAATCTGTTCCATTTTAAGGATAAGGCTGCTTATAAAGGTAAAAAATGCTACGAAGCCCTGCAGCAATGCTCCTCTCCCTGCGCAATGTGTACCAATAACCGCTTAAAACCAGATGAATTTTACGAATGGTCCCGTTTTAACCCGCTGGTGCGTCGTTCTTTTCTGCTGAAAGATACTATGGTCATTGATGACGGGCGCAGGATCCGGATTGAAATAGCGATCGATCTGGATATCCGGGAAATGGCAAAGAAAACTTTCTCCCAGTTTACAGACAATGAAGCTCTGATCAATGAAGGGCTTCGCTGTGCTCTGGCAGAAGAAACACCTGAACAGTCTATTAATACATTATTGCAGTATCTGGGACAGATGTCCCACAGCGACCGGGTATATATTTTCGAGAAAAATAAACATGGCAACTTTGATAATACCTTTGAATGGTGCGCCTGTGATATTTCTCCCCAGATAAATATACTGCACAATATCCCGCCGGAAGAACTGGGAACATGGCTTTCCACTTTCCAGAAAGGAGAAAGCGTGATCATCCAGAATGTGGATGATATTATGTCTTATGATCCTGCTGTGTATGAAACACTTATGCCCCAGAATATTAAACGGCTGATCGCCAGCCCTATTTCCCGCGATCAGGATGTGATCGCTTTCTATGGTATCGACAATCCTCCCCTTGATCGTATAGATCATATTGCTTTTATACTTCAGCTACTTGGACATTTTATCGATTCCATGCTGCGACGCAGAGATCTGGTTAAAAAGCTGGAAAACTTAAGCTATTATGACCAGCTGACCGGTGTGAAAAACCGCCATGCCCTGAATGAACAACTGGCTTCCCTTACCAAGGGCCAAAGTCTGGGCGTACTTTACAGTGATGTTATGGGATTAAAACAGATCAATGATACTTTTGGACATCAGGCTGGCGATAAAGCCCTTCTTTATGCCTGCGAAAACCTGAAATCCCATTTCCCGGCAGAATGTGTATACCGTATTGGCGGTGATGAGTTTCTTGTACTTATACCGGGCATTACAGAAAATCTGTTCCAATCCATGATCCGTTCTATACAGGCAGATATGGCAGAAGGCTCCGTTCACCTGGCTCTTGGCTCTGTGTGGGTGGATTGTACTGACAATGCCGAAAAGACTCTGTCTGAAGCAGATGCCAGAATGTATGAAGATAAACGGGTCTATTATGCAAAGAACAGGCAGTTAGACAGAAGGAGACGTTAAAGTATGTCTCCTTTTTTATTGGAACGATCCATGATCCTGCAAAAAAATACCGCTGCCAGCGTACTTACCATAGTTGCCACAAGGCATGGACCTGTAACAGCTGCCGCAGATACACTGTGATACTGACTTCTGTAAGCGATGATATTCACCGGGATCAGCTGAAGGGATGAAATGTTCATGACCAGAAACGTACACATTTCATTGCTGGCAGTGCCTTTGGGAGCTGCCCCAACTGTGCTTTTCTCTTTTCTGCGCATCTCTTCTATTTTTTCCAGTTCTTTCATGGCCTTAAGTCCCGCAGGGGTTGCGGCCCAGCCAAGCCCTAAAATATTTGCAATAAAATTTACTGAAATCTGCCTGACGGCTTCGCAGTCCGTTGGCAGATCCGGAAACAAAAACTTTAATATGGGGCTCATTTTCCCTGAAAGCTGCTCTACCAGCCCGGCCCTGCTTCCAATCTCCAGGATCCCGTTCCAGAAAGCTACGATCCCCACCATGGTAAGGCTTAATGTTACTGCTTCCCCGGCTGCGCTTAAAGCTCCTTCTGTTACCTGAGCCAGTCTTCCATGAAATGCTCCCCATATGATCCCCAGAAAAAGCATTCCGCTCCAGATATAATTTAACATATGACTTTTTCTGCGTTCCTTACACACCCATTTATACACATTTTATGATCTGGTATACAGGAAAATACACCTTCCTGTAGTGCAAAAGTTATCCACAATCTAAATCTTGTATTTCCCCTTTTTTTTACCACATATCTTGTGTTTGTCGGTGGATAATGTGGATAACTTTGGGGATAACTCTGTTTATAGTGTGTGTAAACCATGGGGAAACTGTGGGGAAATATGTATTTTTATGTGGAAATAGAAAATTTTGTGGATTTTTTATCCACATTTTCACAGATTTTGGAAATCTGCTTTTGAACTTTCCCGGCTTATCCTGTTTTACTGCTCTCTTTTCACCGGCATATATAACTCCATAAAGTGAATATTTCTTTCCTCTCCCAAAAATGTTGTCATATTATTGGCATAAAAAACCTGTTCCGGCTCTGCACCCTGGGATTTTCCCCAGTTATACATTTTCCAGGCAACCTCTTCATCCAGATAAATGCTTTCTGATTTCACAATGGTATAAATACAGGGAACCGGTTCTGTCAATTTATACTGCTCCGGCTGAAATCCTTTTCCGATCCACTGCTCTACTCCTTTATAAAGAAGCAAATTGGTTTCCCTCTCCTGCAGACCGTCTTTCCCCATTGAAAATAATGTATAAAAATATGTCATGTCCAGACCTTCTATCGTCGAAGACATGGCAAACCACTGCTTCAGACCCTCAAGAAGGCTTTCGCAGACCCCTAATTTATAAGCTGTGGGGAAATTTTTAAAAGTATATTTTCCCTCATATTTCTCGGCCTGGTCCATATCCCGTTCAGCAAGCTGCATACGTGCGATCGCCTGCTGGTGATACTGTATGCTGGCTTCCTCCTGTTTTATACGCATTGCTAAATGTTCTTTCATACATTCTAAGGAATTCTCTTCCTTTATATATCTTTCAATTTCTTCCAGACTCTGGTTCATCTTCCGCCTGTATACAATAAACATAAGCCGAAGGATATCTTCTTCCAGATAATAACGATATCCATTTTCCTTTTTTCTTGATTTTATGATCCCTTTTTTCTCATAAAAACGGAGAGTATCCCGGCTTATGCCCACGATCTCGGACATATCGCCTATAAGATACTCTTCGCCAATTTGAGACTGCTTATATACAACGGGCTTTGGACCAGACCGGAACGCTTAAGGAAGCAGCAGACGTCCTTGGTATCAGTTTCAGTTCTCTTTGCAGGAAAAAGGCAGAGCTTGGCATATCCAAAGCTGCAGGTTCCGGCAAAAAAAATACCGGCAATACCCTTTAAAAATTTAAAAGGTATGACCGGTTTTTTTGATGATCGCACTGCTTATTATTCCCCTACCAGTTCTTTCATCACATCATCTACTTTTTCGATTTTTTCTGCCCTGTAAGCATTGCTGCCACAGAAAAGAAGGGCATTATTTTCATCCCCTTCCGCTGCATTTACCAATGCCTGTGTAATGCAGTAAGGAATAGTCCTGATATCGCAGTGTTCCAGACACTGGAAGCAGCTTTTGATAGCCGGGCGGACTCCCTCTTTGATCTGCTGCAAAAATGGATTTAAAATAGCCCGTCCCGGCATTCCTACCGGGCTCTGGGTAATGATGATATCTTCTTTTTTTGCGTTTATATAGGCCTGCTTGTAAGCATCCGGAGCATCACATTCTTCAGTAGTAACGAAACGGGTGCCTACCTGCACTCCTTCTGCCCCCAGTTCAAACTGATGCATTACATCTTCATGGGTATAAATGCCCCCGGCAGTTACTACCGGGATATGCTTCTGGTACTTTTCTTCGTAAGTCTTTATTACTTCCATAATGGAGCGGACTTCTTTATCGTAAGCTTTCTGGTTGTAGGTATTTGGCACATCTTTTGTATCTGCACCGTACTCTGTCAGCTCTTCCCTGGAAAATCCCAGATGACCACCAGCTAACGGTCCTTCCACTACCACAAAGTCCGGAACCTGCTTATACTTTCTGTCCCAAAGTCTGCATATGACCTGTGCAGATTTGGCAGAAGACACAATAGGAGCCAGCTTTACTTTCTTTACTGCCTGTTTGCAGATCTCTCCGCAGGTTTCCTTTGCATCTGCGATCCCTGCTTTCATTTCCTCATATGCAGCCTGTGCATACTCTGGAAGGCGCACAGGAAGACCTGCGCCGGATACAATGGCATCTGCACCGCATTTAATGGCTTCTTTGACCCACAGGTCATAATGTTTGGTAGCTACCATAATGTTAAAGCCAATAGCACCATTTGGTGCGATCTCCCTGGCTTTTTGCATTTCCCGTCTGATAGCACGCAGATTAGCTTCTACAAAATTGGTCTTAAAATCAGGTTCCCTGAATCCGATCTGTGCTGTGGAGATAAGTCCCATGCCGCCACAGGCTGCTACAGCTCCTGCCAGCCTATGAAGGCTGATGCCTACACCCATACCGCCCTGGATCACCGGTCTTTTAAGGACCAGATCTCCTATTGTTAATGCTTTGATCCCTCTCATTTCTCACATTCTCCTAAATCTTTCGTATCTGTGTTCTGCCAGCTCTTCTCCGGACAGTTTCAAATACTTTTCAAAAAATCCGATTATAGACCGGTCCATATAGCCTGCAATGCGGTACAAAGTATCTGTATTTGCCGGTTCTTCCTCTGGAATGATCCCCTCGATCAGTCCCAGTTCCTTTAAGTCAGCTGCTGTTACCTTCATCACTCTGGCTGCCTCCGGGGCTTTTTTGCTGTCTTTATAAAGGATAGAAGCAAAACCTTCCGGTGATAAAATGGAATAAATGGCATTTTCCATCATCCATACTTCATTTGCTACTGCCATAGCTAAAGCACCGCCGCTTCCTCCTTCGCCGATGACAATGGAAAGCACCGGAACCTTTAAGGAAGACATTTCAAACAGGTTCTTTGCAATGGCTTCGCCCTGACCTCTTTCCTCTGCCTCCAGTCCGCAGAAAGCTCCTGGAGTATCTACAAAGCAGATGATCGGGCGTCCAAAGGTTTCCGCCTGCTTCATTAAACGCAGGGCCTTGCGATAACCATCAGGGGATGGCATACCAAAATTACGGCGGATATTATCCTTGGTGTTCTTTCCCTTCTGCTGTCCGATCACAGTAACAGGCATTCCATGGAACATGGCAATACCGCCTACAATAGCACCATCGTCTTTAAAGCAGCGGTCGCCATGAAATTCTATAAATTCATCAAAAACAGCATTAATATAGTCAAGAGCAGTAGGTCTGTCCGCTTTTCTTGAAAGAAGGACTGTATCCCAGGCGCTTTTTTCTCCATGAGCCTTAACATGGTCACGGCCAGAAAATCCATTTGCCAATGGTTCTGCCTTTTCTGCATCTGCTTCCACAACCATATCATGTTTTCTGTGCATATAAAGGATCTGGCCGATCACTTTTTTCTGGTCATGGCGCGGAACGATCATATCTACAAATCCATGGTCTAACAGAAATTCCGCTCTCTGGAAACCTTCCGGCAATTTCTGTCCAATGGTCTGTTCAATGACTCTTGGACCTGCAAAACCGATCAGAGCTCCCGGCTCTGCAATGATAATATCACCTAACATTGCAAAACTTGCAGTCACGCCGCCTGTTGTAGGATCTGTTAAAACACTGATAAACAGCTGTCCTGCTTCATGGTGGCGTTTTAAGGCTGCAGAAGTCTTTGCCATCTGCATCAGGGAAACAATACCTTCCTGCATTCTGGCACCGCCGGAGCAGGCAAACAGGATCACCGGAAGCTTTTCCTTTGTAGCACGTTCTACTGCCTCTGTGATCTTCTCACCAACTACATGACCCATACTGCTCATGATAAAGCGGGCATCACAGACACCTACAACTGCCGGATTTCCGTCGATCTTTGCCTTGCCGATCACGATTGCCTCGTTCAGCTTTGATTTTTCTCTGGCTGCTTCTACTTTTTTCTCATAATTTGGAAAATTTAGTGGATTGGAAAAAGGCATTTCTTTGTTCCATTCCTCAAAGGTTCCCACATCCGTAAGCATTTCGATCCTGCGGTAAGCATGAACACGGAAGTAGCCGCCGCATTTGGGGCATACATAATAATTGTTCTTTACGTCTTCCACATAGATCGGCTGTCCACACTTATTGCATTTGCGCCATAAACCTTCCGGGATCGATGGCTCTTCCCATTCCTGGCTTACCGGTCTGTATTTGGTATCTATTTTTGTATACGTTTTTCTGAACATATTGCGCAGCATACGACAACTTCCTTTCTGCATTTATCCTTATTCAGGACCAGACATTCTTCCCTGCGGCTTTGACCAGGGATATTTTTAATTTTATTTCAGTTCAGCCTTGCATCTTTCATTTTACATAGTCCGGAAAATACTTCTCAATAAAACCGGTATCGGTATCGCCTTTCTGAAAAGCTTCATTTTCCAGGATCTCATACTGAAAATCAATATTTGTTTCAATTCCTTCTATGATAACTTCGCCTAAGGCACTGCGCATTTTCGCAATAGCAGATGCGCGGTCTTTATCATAAACGATCAGCTTCATAAGCATGGAATCATAGTTGGCTGGTACTTTATAACCGTTGTAAATGTGTGTATCCACACGGACGCCATTTCCACCTGGGATATGCACATTGGTAATACGGCCCGGACATGGCATAAAGTGCTTCTTCGGGTTCTCCGCATTAATACGGCATTCAATGGCATGGCCTTTGATCTGGATGTCTTCCTGGGATACGCTTAACGGTTCTCCCGCAGCAACCCGGATCTGTTCTTTGATCAGGTCAATCCCGGAAACCAGCTCTGTAACAGGATGCTCTACCTGGATGCGGGTGTTCATTTCCATAAAATAGAAATTTTTGTCTTTATCTAATAAAAACTCTATAGTTCCTGCATTCTCATAGTTTACGGCTTTGGCTGCTTTTACAGCAACCTCACCCATTTTCTTACGAAGCTCAGGAGAGATGACTTCACATGGGGACTCTTCCATTACCTTCTGGTGACGACGCTGGATAGAACAGTCACGTTCTCCCAAGTGAACAACATGTCCAAATTTGTCACCCATGATCTGAAATTCCACGTGGCGTGGTTTTTCAATATATTTTTCAATATACATGGTATCATCGGAAAAACCTTTTACAGACTCCAGCTGAGCCGCATTAAAATGCTCTGTAAAGTCTTCTTCACTTCTGGAAATACGCATTCCTTTTCCACCGCCGCCAGAAGAAGCCTTGATCATAACAGGAAAACCAATTTCTTTTGCCATGGCAAGTCCGTCTTCCGCTGTGTATACAGGTTCCTTACTTCCTGGAATAACGGGAACTCCCGCCTGCATCATGGTATTTCTTGCTTCTGACTTATTTCCCATACGGTTGATGATCTCAGCAGACGGTCCGATAAATGTAATGTTGCACTGCTGGCAAAGCTTTGCAAAACGGGCATTTTCAGATAAAAATCCAAATCCCGGATGAATGGCATCTGCCTTCATTGCAACGGTTGCTGAGAGAATACGCTCCATATTCAGATAGCTCTGGCTGGAAGGAGCCGGGCCGATACAGATGGCTTCATCTGCCAGAAGAGTGTGAAGGCAGTCTTTATCTGCCTCAGAGTAAACTGCAACGGTACGGATTCCCATTTCGCGGCAGGCTCTGATAATACGGACTGCGATCTCACCTCTGTTTGCGATCAATATCTTATTAAACATTCCACATCTCCTATCAGCCGGTCTTATCCGATCATAAAGGTCAGTTCGCCAACAACTGCGATCTTTCCGTCTACAGTGGCAGTTGCCTTACCTACGCCAACCGGGCCTTTCTGTTTGATGATCTCACATTCCAGTCTTAAGCGGTCACCTGGAACTACTTTGTGCTTGAATTTTACGTTATTTAAGCCGCCGAAGTATGCTGTTTTTCCCTTGAAATTTTCCTGGGAAAGGATCGCTACAGCACCAGTCTGAGCCAGTGCTTCCACAATGAGAACACCTGGCATAACCGGTTCCTGTGGGAAATGGCCTCTGAAATATGGCTCATCATAAGTAACAGATTTGTAGCCAACAGCCTTTACGCCTGGCTCTAATTCTTCAATACAGTCTACCAGGAGAAACGGATGTCTGTGCGGAATGATCTCCTGGATTTCTTTAATACCCATTAACATGTTTATTTCCTCCTGGTCTTATTTAATGCGGAATAATGGCTGTCCGTACTCTACTACCTCTTCATTGTTTACAAGGATTGCTTCGATGACGCCGTCATATTCACTTTCAATCTCATTCATCAGCTTCATGGCTTCGATGATGCCAAGTACCTGTCCTTTTTTAACAGTATCTCCTACTTTTACAAAGCTTTCTGCATCAGGAGATGAAGAACTATAGAAAGTTCCCACTAATGGAGAGGTGATCACCTTGTCGGAATCAATGTCATGGCTTTCTGCTGCTTCTGGTGAAGCTGCCGGTGCTGCTGTCTCTGCGTTTACACCGGTAGAAGCTGCTGTAAGTACTGGTGCAGCGGCAGAAGCCGGAACAGCTGTTACAGCGCCCGGTGCGCTGACGGTGATGATCTTTGCTTCTTCTTTTTCTTTCTTAAGAGAAATGTGCATATCACCCTGATCCAGCTTAAAACTGGTCAGTTTAGAATCAGATACAGCCTGGACCAGTGTCAGGATTTCATCTATATTCATGTTCCCGTTCTCCTTCCTTATTCTGTGAATTTCTTCACGATCAGGCTGGCATTATGTCCGCCAAAACCTAATGAATTGCTGATAGCATAATTTACATCCATAGATACACCTTCATGCATGGTGTAATCCAGATCACAGCCTTCGCCTGGATTTTCCAGACCTACAGTTGGATGTACATAACCGTCCTCAATGCTCTTTACACAGGTGATAAACTCTACACCGCCTGCTGCGCCTAATAAATGTCCGATCATGGACTTTGTAGAATTGATCTTTACCTTGTTTGCATGATCGCCTAAAGCCAGCTTGATGGCCTTAGTCTCAAATAAATCATTGTGGTGGGTGCTGGTTCCATGAGCATTGATATAATCAAGCTGCTCTGGTGTAATTCCTGCATCCTTCATAGCAAATTCCATTGCCTTTGCAGCACCGCTTCCGTCTTCTGCCGGGGAAGTAATATGGTATGCGTCACAGGTTGCACCATATCCCACTACCTCAGCTAAGATTTTGGCACCTCTTGCCTGTGCATGCTCTAAGGACTCTAACACAACAATACCTGCGCCTTCACCCATAACGAAACCATTGCGGTCCTGATCAAATGGGATAGAAGCTTTTTTTACATCATCTGTAGTATTTAATGCAGTTAAAGAAGTAAATCCAGCTACACCAATTGGGGTAATGCTTGCTTCTGTACCACCTGCTACCATTACATCTGCTTCGCCGTGCTGAATGGAACGGAATGCTTCGCCGATGGAATGTGTACCAGTTGCACATGCAGTTACCACATTGATGCACTTGCCCTTAAGACCAAACTGAATGGCTACATTTCCTGCTGCCATGTTGCTGATCATTAAAGGTACTAATAATGGCTCTACTCTGCCTGGTCCCTTTTCTAACAGTCTCTTTTCATTGCGCTCTAATGCCTGTAAGGAACCGATGCCGGAACCTACACTTACACCAACCCGGAATGGATCTTCTTTTTCCATATCAATGCCGGAGTTTTCCAGTGCTTCCTTTGCTGCTGCTACTGCAAACTGGCAGAATGGCTCCATACGGCGTGCAGTCTTTGGATCCATATACTGTTTTGGATCAAAATCCTTTACTTCTGCAGCCAGTTTGCACTTAAAATCAGCTGTATCGAAATGTGTGATCGGTGCGATACCTACTGTATTTGACTTGATCGCAGACCAAAAACTTTCTACATCATTACCAATTGGGGTAATAGCTCCCATACCTGTTACTACTACTCTTGTATTCATATTTTGACTCCTGTTCTATTTTTAGGCCATTCCGCCATCTACGGAGATTACCTGGCCGGTGATGTATCTTGCTTCATCGGATGCTAAAAATGCAACTGCATTGGCAATATCTTCTGTCTCACCAAAAGCCTTCATTGGAATATGCTCTAAGATAGAGTTTTTAATCTCTTCTTTTAACACATCCGTCATTTCTGTCTTAATAAATCCTGGTGCAACTGCATTTACGGTGATGCCCCGGCTTGCCAGTTCTTTTGCCGCACTCTTGGTCAGACCGATCACACCGGCTTTTGCTGCACAGTAGTTTGCCTGTCCTGCATTTCCTAATACACCGGATACAGAAGAAATATTGATGATACGTCCACTTTTCTGCTTTAACATCTGTCTTGCAATGTGACGGGTACAGTTGAATACACCCTTTAAGTTAGTCTGGATCACTGCATCAAAATCTTCCTCTGACATCTTCATTAACAGATTATCTCTTGTGATACCTGCATTATTTACCAGGATGTCCAGATGTCCATGCTCTTTTACCACTGCATCTAACATTTCCTTGCAGCTTTCAAAATCGGAAACATTGCACTGAACTGCCTGCGCGTTTCCTCCGGCTGCCTGGATTTCCTTTACTACTTCCTCTGCCTTTGCAGCAGAACCATTATAATTTACGATCACATATGCGCCCTTCGCTGCTAATGTTTTAGCGATCTGGCGTCCAATTCCGCGGCTTGCGCCTGTAACCAGTGCAATCTTTCCTTCCAGCATGTTTTTCTCCTTTTCATAAGGCTTTAAATGGCTTTTTAAGCCTCTTTTAAAGCTTCTACTACTTTTTCTATATCTTCTAACTTTTCTACGTTTAATGTTTTTACACTGCGGTCGATCTTTCTCATAAAACCAGCCAGTGTTTTTCCTGGTCCGATCTCAATGAAAGTATCTACACCGTCTGCCAGCATGGTCTCTACACACTGCTGCCATTTTACAGAAGAGGAAACCTGCTTTACCAAAAGATCTTTAACAGGTTCTGCTTCTGTTACGTACTGAGCGGTCACATTGGCTGCATATGGGATAACCGGCTTGTGGATTTTAACATTTTCAAGAACCTTGCCCAGCTTTTCACCGGCGCCAACTAACATTCCAGAGTGGAATGGACCGCTTACATTTAACATAATGGCGCGTTTTGCACCTGCTGCCTTTAATTTTTCACAAGCTTCTTCTACCGCTGCTTTTTTTCCGGAAATAACAATCTGTCCCGGACAGTTATAATTTGCGATCCATACACCGTCCATATCAGATGTTACTTCTTCTATCACTGCTGCATCCAAAGCTAAGATCGCTGCCATGGCGCCTTCTCCTGCCGGAACCTCTTCCTGCATAAAGATACCTCTCTGGCGGACAGTGGTAATCGCGTCTTCTTCGCTCATAACGCCTGCCGCTGCCAGTGCACAGTACTCGCCAAGGCTTAAACCTGCTGCAACGTCTGGTTTTACGCCATTTTCTTCTAAAACCTTCATCATAGCGATACTGGTTGTAACCATAGCTGCCTGTGTATATTCTGTAATATCCAGTCTGTCATTTGGCTCGAAGCAAAGCTCTGGAACAGAGAAGCCTAAAAGTTCAGTTGCCTTATCAAATACCTTGCGGCCAGTTTCTGTCTGCTCATAAAAATCTTTTCCCATTCCGCAGGTCTGTGCTCCCTGACCTGGGAAGATAAATGCCATCTTACTCATGTTTATTACTCCCTGTTTAAAAGCTTCTTTGCCTGATCCATCATCTCTTCGATCATTTCCTTACAGGTCTGCTCTTTGGAAATAAGACCTGCGATCTGACCTGCCATAACAGTTCCGTTCTTTACATCGCCTTCCTGAACTGCCTTGCGTAAAGTTCCCAGTGTGAGATATTCCAGTTCCTCAAAGGATTTTCCTTCCTGCTCTAACTTAAGGTACTCTCTGGTCATCTGGTTCCTCAGACAGCGTACCGGATGTCCATGGGTTCTTCCGGTAACAGTAGAATCAATATCTTTTGCCTTGATGATACGTTCCTTGTAATTTTCATGTACAATAGACTCTTTGGAAACAACGAAGCGGGTACCGATCTGTACTGCTTCTGCGCCTAACATAAATGCTGCCGCAATTCCTCTTCCATCACCAATACCGCCTGCTGCGATCACAGGGATAGATACAGCATCAACAACCTGAGGCACCAGAGTCATCGTAGTCTCTTCACCAATGTGTCCGCCAGACTCCATTCCCTCTGCAACAACTGCATCTGCGCCATATTTTTCCATACGGCGTGCCAGAGCAACAGAAGCAACAACAGGAATGACCTTAATGCCTGCAGCCTTCCACATTTCCATATATTTTTCAGGATTTCCGGCTCCTGTAGTAACTACCTTGATGCCTTCTTCCACAACTACCTTTGCTACATCGTCAGCATGTGGGCTTAACAGCATAACATTGACACCAAAAGGCTTCTTGGTCAGTTCTCTTGCCTTACGGATCTCTTCGCGAACTACTTCGCCAGGAGCATTTGCACCGCCGATCAGTCCCAGACCTCCTGCTTCTGATACTGCTGCAGCCAGATTGTGCTCTGCCACCCATGCCATTCCTCCCTGAATGATGGGATATTCGATTCCTAACATTTCTGTGATTCTTGTCTTCATTCTTTCCTCCAAAATTCAAATGCGTCTGTAACGATCACGGTGACGGCAGATACTTACAACCGCTCCTGAAAAATTTACGGATTTCCCGCAGTCTAGTAGAAACAGCGTGCTTCATAGATATCAAGCACGCCGTCCCCCCTGTGTTTCTATAAATATTACTTTATAATTAAGCCTCAACGCCTTTGCCTTTTAAGTAATTCATAACATCGCCTACAGTAGCAAGGCTCTCTAAATCTTCTGCAGGGATCTCTACGGAATACTCATCCTCTAAAGCCATAACCAGCTCAAACAGATCCAGGGAATCTGCTCCTAAATCTTCCTTAAAAGAGGAAGCCTCTGTAATGCTGTCTGCATCTACGTTTAACTGATCTGCAATAATTTCTTTCATTTTCTCTAACATGATTATTTCTCCTTTTTCTAAATTAAAATTTTATAGTTTATTACTGTTTATTTACCATTCCAGCAAAACAGCGCCCCAGGTAAGACCAGCGCCAAATCCGGCCATTACCAGCTTGTCTCCTGTTTTAAGCTTTCCGGCTCTGTTTAACTCATCCAGCAAGATCGGTACGGACGCACCGGATGTATTTCCATAGTGTTCCATATTTACCGGGAACTTTTCAAGATCCACTTTCAGGCGCTTTGCAATGGATTCAATGATACGGTAATTTGCCTGATGGATAATGAATTTGTCAATATCCTCTGCTGTATTTCCCGTTTGTTCCAAAACCTCTTTAATGCATTCAGGCACCTGTTTTACAGCAAATTTAAACACTTCCTGTCCTTCCATGGTCATATAGCCAAGTTCCGGTTTTTTTCCTAATAAGAAATTTCCGGTAGAACGGCTACCGCAGGTAAGTACCCCGCCTTTAGATCCATTGGAGTGCATGTTCAGGCCAATAATACCTTTTTCCTCTGCTCTTACTACAGCTGCTCCCGCTCCATCACCAAAAAGGACACAGGTGCTTCTGTCTGTCCAGTCTACTAACTTACTTAACAGGTCAGCGCCGATCACCAGAGCTGTTTTATAAAGACCGGAAGCAATATAGGCATGGGCAGTGCTTAAAGCAAATACAAAACCGGTACAGGCAGAACTGATATCAAAACAGGCTGCATTTACAGCACCGACTTTTGCCTGGACCTCACAGGCTCCATTTGGAAAACAGTAGTCTGGAGATGAAGTAGCCAGAATGATCAGATTGATCTCTTTTGGATCAATACCTGCCTGTTCAATGGCTCTTTGGGCTGCCTTTGCTGCCATATCTGATGTACTGTCCTCTGTCGCGATTCTTCGCTCCCCGATCCCCGTGCGGCTGCGGATCCACTGGTCATTGGTTTCGACGATCTTTGACAGGTCATCATTTGTTACGATCTGAGCCGGTACATAGGAACCGGTTCCTATAATTTTTGTTGTCATTCTTTTTACCCTTCCGCAGAAATACTTTGAACATCAAAGTAATACTACAGGAAGAGATAACATTTGTCAAGGAATATTTTCACAGGTGTTTTTCAACTCTTTATTCAGTTCTGTTCAATAACTTCTCTGTAATTGCTTCGCCCCCTCATCACCATGGATAATCATTGACTTAATTTCCAAAATTTGTTACCTTGTAATTATGTATCACAGACATGCATCATTCTCTTAAGTTAGAGAATATGCAGCACTTGGGGGTGCATATACAAGATGTTCTCTCGGAATCTTTCTGTACCTGATTTTGTGAGATGATTTTTTGTCAGTTGTGCCCAAATTTCTGAGGCGTACGCGGTGCGTACGCCTCAGAAATTCGGGTACGGCTGGCGGAAAATCAGCCACAAAGGCAGGTGCATGAAAGACTCCGAGAGAACATCAAAATATCTGGAGGTATTTCATATGAAAACAACAGGGGTTATAAGAAAGCTGGACGAACTTGGGCGGATCACTCTTCCCATTGAACTGAGAAGAAGCCTGAATCTGGAAGTAAAAGATGCGCTGGAGATCACAGTTCAGGATGACTGCATCATCCTGAAAAAAGCAGAAAATGCAGATATTTTCACCGGGGGAACCGAAAATTTAGTAGAATATGAAGGAAAGAAAGTTTCCAGGGAATCCATTCTGGCACTGGCAAAGCTGGCAGGACTAAAGGTAACAGAGTAACATTTACAGTTCAACCTTGCGTCTGCCTTATGAAGATTTAGGGCCAAAAGTACTTATGAAAACAAGTTTTCAACGTACTTTTGGCCCTAAATCTTCGCAAGGCTGAACTGTAAATTTATAACAGCTGCTGATATACATCTCTTTTGGATATTCCTCTGTCTTTCGCAACTGCCTTCATAGCTTCTTTTTTATCCATTCCCTGTGACAGATAATGTTCCATATGTTCTTCAATGGGCATCTCTTCCCAGGCGCGGATCTCTTCTTCCCGTATTTCTTCCACCGGCTTTCCGGCAATGACAATCACACATTCCCCTTTCGGTTCTTCTGTCTCATAATGTGCCAGAGCCTCTTCAAAGGTGGTCTGAAAGGCGCTTTCAAACTTCTTGGTCAGTTCTCTGCAGATCGTGATCTTTCTGTTTCCAAGCGTTCCATACAGATCCTCTAAGGTGGCTACAAGATGGTGAGGCGCTTCATAGACGATCATAGTCCTTGTTTCTTTTTTCAATTCTTCCAAGATCCGCTGGCGCTCTTTTTTATCACTTTTTTCTGCAGGCAGAAATGCCTCAAAACAAAATCTTCTGGTTGGAAGCCCGGACATGGTAAGCGCTGTGATACAGGCTGCCGGACCTGGAAGGGAAGTAACCGGAATACCCGCTTCATAGCACTGTCTGACCAGCTCCTCGCCCGGATCAGAAATTCCCGGTGTTCCCGCATCTGTGATCAGCGCGATGTTGGTTCCTTCTGCCATCTTCTCCACCAGATATTTTGCCTTTTCTACCTTGTTATACTCATGATAACTGGTCATGGGCGTTTTTATGTCAAAATGATTTAACAGCTTGATACTGTGTCTTGTATCTTCTGCTGCGATCAGATCTGCCTCTTTTAATGTTTTCAACACCCGGTAGGTAATATCTTCCAGATTGCCAATGGGTGTTGCACACAGATATAATTTTCCTGTCATATACGTTTCCCTCCGCAAATTAAACCAGCTGGCTCACTAATACCCATACGTAGTACGTATCTCTTCCGAATACTCCCCATTCTCATCAAAAACGATCACAGGCGCTTCAATCTTCATGAGAGCGCCGCCGCCTCTTACTGCCTCGATCAGTACCATATTGGCTTCCCGTTCCTTATACGGGTGGACAAATTTCATCCGCTTTGGCTCCAGACCATACTGCTTCATTGTCTGTAATATCTCGATCAGTCTCCTGGGTCTGTGGACCATATAAAATCGTCCCCCTGGTTTTAATACTCTCGTACCTTCTCTCACCACATCTTCTAACGTGCAAAGCACCTCATGGCGGGCAATGGCCTTGGCGTCTCCCGGATTTTTGATCCCATGGGCATCATTCATGTACGGCGGATTACTGGTGACCACATCAAAAGAAGCCAGCGCAAACCTGCTTCCGGCCTCCTTGATATCTCCTGTTACGATCTCTACCTTCTCTTCCAGATGATTGTATTTTACACTTCTCCTGGCCATATCCGCAGACTCTTTCTGGATCTCAAGACCGGTAAAATGCTTTCCTTCTGTTTTCGCTTCTAAAAGGATCGGGATAATGCCAGTCCCTGTTCCAAGATCCAGCACCTGCTCCCCCGGTTTTACAACTGCAAAACCGGACAGCAGCACCGCATCCATCCCAAAACAGAAAGTACCTTTTCTCTGGATAATGCCATAATGATTTCTCTGGAGATCATCGATCCTTTCATCATCTCTTAAAAGGATATTTCCTTCCTGTCTCCAGCTGTGTTCCTTTTCACTATTTATCATTCAGCTTTGACTTTCCTTCCCGTTTTTCCAGCGCTTCCAGTTTCTTTAATTCTGCCTCTTCCTGCTTTTCGCCGCCTTTGCCTTTCTTTCTTCTGGGTTTGAACTTTAACTGGTCTACTTTGTATTCGCGGATCTCCTTTTCATCTTTATCCACGATCACCACAACCTTCACGGTCTGGCGCAGTACATTGACACTGTGAACTTCTCCCCGAAGGCCGTCTGCTGTAGTAACTGTATCACCGAGTCCCGGCAGCTTGCTGTTTAATACCTCATAGGTCTCTTCCTCATTTTTCAGACAGCACATCAGTCTTCCGCATACACCGGAAATCTTAGTCGGGTTTAAAGACAGATTCTGCTCTTTTGCCATTTTAATAGAAACCGGGATAAACTCAGACAGATAAGAATGACAGCAAAGGGGTCTTCCGCAGATGCCGATGCCGCCCATGATCTTTGTCTCATCTCTTACACCAACCTGGCGCAGCTCAATACGGGTCTTAAATACGCTTGCAAGATCCTTTACCAGCTCTCTGAAATCGATTCTTCCATCTGCTGTAAAATAAAACAATACCTTATTATTGTCAAAGGTATACTCTGCGTCGATCAGCTTCATTTCCAGATTGTGTTTTTTGATCTTTTCCTGGCAGATCTTAAAAGCTTCTTTTTCTTTCTCTTTATTTTTCGTCTCAATAGCCCGGTCCTCATCCGTTGCCATACGGATCACCGGTTTTAACGGCGGTATTACCTTCGTTTCATCCACTTCTCTGTTTCCCAGGACTACATAACCGTATTCAATGCCTCTGGCAGTTTCAACGATCACATGATCCCCGATCTTTATCTGTCGGTCTGCCGGATCAAAATAGTAGATCTTTCCTGCAGCCCGAAAACGCACTCCGATTACTGTCAACATTTCTCTTACTTATTTTCCTTTCCTAAAAAGCACATCAGTTTTCTTTCATGGTCAGCAGCAGCAGCTCCATGACCAGTTCCATATTTACATTGGCATCCAGACGGACTCTGGCCTTGTCAATGGCCTCTAATATCCGCTCCAGCCCTTCATAACTGCTTAAAGATGCCGCCTTCTTCACTGCGGAAAATTCATCCTTGAAGATAAGAAGGTTTAAGTCTTTGGTTGTTTTATACATCAGGATATCCCGATACCACATCTGCATAAAATTCAGACATTCTTTGATATCCGTATTGTTGTCTTTTAATTTTCGGATCACATCTAAAAGCTGGGAAATATCCATTTCCTTAATTTCTTTTAACAGCTTTAAAATCTCTTCATACATCATCTTAAAGTCCTCAGACTGGGCCAGGTGGATCGCCTTGCCCAGATTTCCTCTTGCAAACGCACTGTATATTTCTGCCTGAATATCTTTCACATGAAGTTTTTCTTCCAGATATTCCTTCACCACAGAGTCTTTCAATGGTTTCAGTTTCAGCTGCACACACCTTGAAAGGATCGTTGGTAAAAATGCATCCGGATTGGTAGTCAAAAGCATGATCACCGCATAGGCCGGCGGCTCTTCTATGGTCTTTAAAAGGGCATTCTGGGCCTGTACCGTCATTTTCTCTGCTTCATCTACAATATAGATCTTATACTGGCTGCTGTATGGACGCACCATAATGGTATCATTGATCTGCTCACGGATATCATCTACACCCATGCTGGCCGGTTTTTCATGTGTTACATAGATCAGATCCGGGTGGTTTCCTGAAAGGACCTGCTTACAGGCATGACACTGCATACACGGTTCTTTCCCACCTTCTTCACATAAAAGAGTCATGGCAAAGGCATCCGCCAGTGTTTTCTTTCCCATTCCCTCTTCACCGCTTAAAATATAAGCGTGAGAAACTTTTCCCGTTGCTGCCGCGTTTAGAAAATGCTCTTTGATCTGCTCATGTCCCAAGATGTCTTTCAATGTAAGCATATGGCCACCTCCCCGGGTATCTTTGCCAGATTGTTTGTACTTTTGTCTTCACAATCTTACCTTTATGATAACATAATTACTTTTTTCTGTACACACTTTTTCCAGGGCACTAATGCGTCCATACACGTTCCTGATACTCCGATGGGGCGATTCCCACTAACTTCTTAAACTGGGCGCTGAAATAAGCAGTATCCGAATACCCCACCGCATCTGCTACTTCATATACCTTCAATTTTCCCTCTTTTAACAGTTCCATTGCCACTTTCATGCGGTAATAAGAAAGATAGGTGGTAAATGTGTAATCTGTTTCTTTTTTGAAAACACGGCTTAAATAGCCTTCGCTGATCTGCAGCTGCTCCGCTACCGTACTGATATTTATATCCTCTCTATAATGTTCACGGATATGCCTGATGGCCTGCTCTACATACTTATTTTTCGCTTTTCTATCTGCATTAAACCGGAAAATAAGTGTTGCTTCCTCTTCTCCTTTACGGATCCTGTCTCCCTCTTCTAACTGGGAAATGATACGGGTCACTGACTGCTCCAGATCCCCGTCTTTGAGCGGCTTTAACAGGTAATCGCTGACTCCCAGTTTAACCGCACTCTGAGCATATTTAAAATCACCGTAAGCTGTCAGGATAATGAATTTCGCCCGGTTCCCCTCACTTCGCAGCATCTCGATCATTTCCACACCATCCATACGGGGCATTTTCAGATCTGTAACAATGATATCCGGTGAAAGGCGCCTGATCACATCTGCACCTTCTTCCCCATTAGACGCTTCTCCTGCGATCATACAGTTTAACGCTTCCCAATTAATGGTAAATATAATGCCTTTTCTGACAATTTCTTCGTCTTCTACTACTACCACCTTATACATCGTCCCCCTCCTTTCTGACCGGAAGTTTTAAAGTGACAGTTGTTCCATCTTCTGTCACTTCCGCTTTCAGGCCATATTCATCCCCATAATATAGTTTTAATATCCTCATAATGTTATAAAGTCCCAGATGCCCCTCTCTTTTCTCCGGTTCCGGACTGTTGATCCATGCCAGGATCTCCGGACTCATACCGCGGCCGTCATCGGTAATTGAAATATTTAAAGTGTCCCCTTCTCTGCCTGCATAGATACAGATATATCCATTTTCACAGCCCTCCAGACCGTGGATGATCGCATTTTCAACCAAAGGCTGCAGGATCATTTTCGGCACCAGACATTCTTCCAGCTGGTCCGGTATCTCTTTTTCACATAAAAACTCACCGGTAAAGCGGATCTTCTGCACCTGCACATAACTGTCAATGGTCTCCAGTTCCTCCCTTAAAGGAATAAAAGGCTTACTTGAAATACTTTTTCTAAGTATGATGGCCAGATTCTCTGCCAGCACAGCGATCCGGGGCACCTGGCGTATCCGGGCTTCCCATTTGATCGTATCCAGCGTATTATAAAGAAAATGAGGATTCAGCTGGGTCTGATATAATTTTAATGTAGTTTCGTTTAAATCCTTCTGCCTCTGTACCTTATCTTCCAGATACCGCCCCAGATCCTCCGTCATCTGATTAAAGCTGCGGGTCAGACGCCCCATTTCATCATTGGACTGTGTATGGATACGGATCGTCAGATCTCCCTTTTTCACCTTTTCCATCGCTTCGTCTAATGTCTGCACCGGACGGGCAATACTGCCTGTAAGTACGCCTGAAACAGCCAGGCATAAAAACAGCCCCAATGCCGACAAACACAGGCTGACCGTCCACATAGTCCTGACAGCTGGCTGACTCATAGGTGCCTGACGGCACAACAGAAAATAAAAACCATTTTCCAGCATTTTTTCAATCCAATCACCTGACTGAGACTGGTTTTTGTCCTGTCCAAAGCAATAAACCGTCCGCTTATGAGTATCCAAAAGCAAAAGCACATCTCCTGTGGAAACTTCTGCCCCTAAAAGATCGTCCAGATTTTCCCTGGTAAAGTCAAAAACAATATATCCTGTTTTTGCACCGCCTTCGGTATATAGCGGTCTTGCTCCCTGAAGCAGGATATCTTTATCTGTGATAGAAAGATCCGGATCCGTCCTGTAATATACAATATCATCTGCCTTTAAAGCCTTTCTTAAAATCCCCCAGAATACCGGCAGGTCTTTTTCCTTTCTTTCTGTATCCGTTGTATAACGCAGATGTCCCCCTGCATCGTAAATGGAAAACTGGGCATAGCCGGAAGTTTCCTGGGTTGCCTGATACAGTAAAAGATACATTTCCCTTTCATGATCTGTCTCACTCTTCTCGATCATGGTGCAGGCTGCTTTTTTATCTGTGGCAATGGCATCACAGGCTTCCTCACATTTCTCAAAAACTGCCTCCAGTCTGGCTTCTGCCTTTGTGATCTGAGTCTGCCCTTCCTCTAAATTCTGCCGGTCAAGAGATGCCGTAAACAACCGGATCATAACTACACTGGAGCATAATAATGGCACCAGAGCCGTCAGCAGACAGGCAAGAAAGATTTTTTTGTAAAATGAAAGTTTATTGAATATTTTCATCTGATTCTCTGTCCTTTTTCTGTTGCTGTTCACCTGCTGTATTGCCCTTTTCTTCCATAATGATCTTCCAGATATTTAAAACTTCCTGCTGCCTGGAAAATCTCTTGGTCAGCTCTTCACCAGGTATATCTTTCTCTCCATCAGAATCATCTGCAGGCTGCCGTAAAAGCTGGGTGCGTAAAAGCCACTTTACATCCTCACAGGTAGTATAAGTTACAAATTCTTCTGCGGCAGCCGTGTTGCAGGTTCCTTTCCGGATAGCTGTCCCATCTTCAAAAAGGCGTTCCCCCTCCTGAGGATAAATGTAATCTACATCCTGACCTGCAGCCGAAAGCGCTTTAGCTGCCTCTTCTGATGCAACACCAATGGAATAACGGCCGTCAGAAATCCCCTGCTCTACTTCTTTAAAAGTTGCCGGTATCTGATCCTGCATGTTTTCTGCTAAAAGATCCAGAAACTCTTCTTTTTCACTGTTTTTTGCCGCCTCTGCCAAAACAGCCGCAGCCATGTCTGACTTAAGGGGATCCGGCATAGCTACACGTCCTTCCCATCTTGGCTCTAATAAACTGTCCCAACTGGTGGGCAGTTCTCTATAGGTCACTACATTGGTATTATATAAAACAACAAAAGAAATGGCCGAATACCCGGTCCAGGTGTCCTTATATGGCTGCCAGTATTCTTTTCCCTCTTCCAGGGCATCCACACTGACGCCAAATGCAACGTCCCAGTCTGCCTCTTCTTTTTCCAATTGGAAAAGCATCTCCCTGGCAGATCCTGTTTCCACCTTTACATTCCAGCCTGTACGCTCTTCAAATTCCTTGATCACCGGTGCCCATTCGGACTGCTCCTGCGCTGTAAACACAGTCAGATCCCAGCTTTCCGATTCTTCCAGTTCTGGCAAAGTATCTGCCCGGCTACAGCCTGTAAGACCTGCAAAAATAGTAAGAAAAACCGCAGATCCTGCAGATAAAAAGAACAGGGAACGCCCTTTTTTGCATTCCCTGTTGAATAATTTATGTGTTTTGTCTGCTTTTCCTGTATGCATGCTGCTTTCCCCGTGGCACTTGTTTTTCCTCATTTCATTATAGCTCATATTTCCACGGTTTTACAACCCTAAAAACTTCTCAAACACCACGCAGGCACGAACTGCATCTTCCTCTTTTTC
Source organism: uncultured Clostridium sp. (assembly GCA_900543885.1). GTDB lineage: Bacteria > Bacillota > Clostridia > Lachnospirales > Lachnospiraceae > Enterocloster. Next base: position 15,366 of record UQTA01000010.1, on the reverse strand, counting down.
CATTTCGCAGAAAATACGAAGCAGAGGCTCTGTACCGGAAAATCTTGCGCTTACCCAGCCGCCATTTTTAAAGTAGACCTTACAGCCATCCTGATAAGAAACCCGTGATACCTCAAAAGGCAGCTGCGGCAGTTTCTGGTCTTCTAACAGAACTTTCTGGATGCGTACCTTTTCCTCCGCTGTAAAACGATAGCTGCGCTCTTCCATATGCGTTTCACCGTACTGATCTTCAATATCCTTTACGATCTCAGAAAGGCTCTTTCCTGTTACAGCGATCATTTCCACTAAAAGACTGGCTGCGTAAATACCGTCTTTTCCATGGATATGGCCTTTTACAGTCAGACCGCCGGAAGATTCACCGCCAATGATCGCATCGGTCTCCTGCATCTTTGCGGAAATATACTTAAAACCTACCGGTACTTCATAACATTTCTGTCCAAAGCTTTCTGCCACCTTGTCCAGCATATGGGTGGTTGCCAGGTTTCGTACAGCATCACCTCTCCAGCCTTTATATTTCAGCAGATAATAATACAGCATAACAAGGATCTGGTTTGCGTGAAGATAATGTCCCTTATCATCAATAACGCCTAAACGGTCCGCATCACCGTCCGTTGCAATACCAATATCACAGTAACGATCCAACACATAGTTTTGCAGATTTTTAAGGGTATCCTCTGCAGGTGCCGGCATTTTGCCTCCAAACAGTGTATCATGCTGGGCATTGATGGTTTCTACCGTACATCTTGCAACTGACAGGATCGTGCTCAAAGCTGTCAGACTGACGCCATACATAGGATCAACTGCCACTCTCAGATCTCTCTTTCTAATGGCATCTACATTGATCACAGATAAGATATTATCCAGATACTCATTCATCGGATTTATCTCTTCTACGATTCCTTTTTTCACCAGCTCTGTATAAGATGGCGGCGGCATCTGCCCATCTTCTTCATGGCATGGTGCATACAGTTTTTCCGCTTCCAGAAGCCATTTTTCAATGTCCTTTGTCTGAAGCTCGTCTGCATCCCTTCCGCCATATGTAAACACCTTGATGCCATTGTAGATCGCCGGGTTATGACTGGCAGTTACCATCATTCCGTAATCCAGCTCATGTTTCATCACATAAAACATTAAAAGCGGTGTCGGCGCACTGCGGTTAACAAACTGCACATGGATCCCTTCCTTTCCAAGGATCTGACACGCCCAGATCACAGCCTCTTTTGAAAGGAAACGGCGGTCATAACCGATGACCACACTTTTTGTATCCTTATGCTCAGCTTTCATTTTCAGGCACATTGCCAGTGCCAGTTTCTGTATATTCTCTTTGGTAAACTCTTCTCCGATAATCGCACGCCATCCACCAGTTCCAAATTTTACCATTTTGTTTATTCCTCCTGTACCAAATGCTATTCGCAATCCGCTTTCGCTACTTGCTCACTTTCTTGATTTGGTTAAACGATAGATACTTTGCCCTTACTTACCTTCAGGAAGATAAGAAGTGAAATAACCGTACTTACGGTCAGGATCGATGCCAGCGCAGCCGCTGTACCAAAGCTGTTTCTTACAACCTCTGTATAAATAGCTACAGAAATCGTACTTGTTTTACCTCCGTAGAGCATAACGCTGGAAGACAGCTCATTGATACAGGTGATCCAGCTTAAGATCGCGCCGGACAATACACCCGGTGCCATAAGTCTTGCTGTTACCTTGATAAACGTCTGCATCGGTGATACTCCAAGACTGATGGATGCTTCTTCTACACTTGGATCCATCTGCTGTAAAAAGGCACTGCCGGAACGGACGGTATACGGCAGTTTTCGTACAACAAAAGCGATGATCATGATCACTGCTGTTCCTGTAAGGATCACCGGTTCTTTGTTAAATGCCACGATCAGGCTGATACCAAGAACAGCTCCCGGGATAACAAATGGGAACATGATCAGAAGATCCATTAACTGACCTGCAAATCCCTTCTGACGCACAACGATATAAGAGATCAGCATACCGATGATAATGATAAATACAATAGCGATCGTTGAAAATACAAAGGTGTTGCGGATATTGGTCCACAAACGGTTGAAGATCGTAATATAGCTTCCCAGGCTGAAGCCCTTCTTAAATCCTGTAAAGTCACTCTTGATAAAGCTGCTGACAATAACCACGATCTGAGGAAGGATACCAATAAATGTGATCAGCATAACCGGGAAGGTCGCCAGGAAGCGTTTTACTCCGTGAAGCTGTTCTTCCTTTGGCGGACGCATAGCTGTCATTACGTAATTCTTCTTTGTAACAAAATGTTTCTGCACTAAAAGAACGGTAGTAGAACAGAATACAACTACAACGGAAAGAGCACTTGCCAGGTGAGCGTTTCCGCCGATCTCACTCATGTATTCATTGTATACAAGAACCGGAAGTACCATATAGCCTTCGCCGATCAGCATTGGGGTTCCAAAGTCTGCCAGACTGGTCATAAATACCATGATCGCGCCTGCTGCAATAGATGGAAGAACAACCGGCAAAGTGATGGTCCAAAGTCTGCGAAGTTTGTTGCTTCCCAGGTTTTCTGCTGCTTCCTCCAGACTGGAATCAATGCTTCCCATAGCACCGGAAGTATACAGATACACATAAGGGAACAATTTAAATGTAAACACCAGTATAATACCCAGTTTTCCGTAAATACTTGGAAGATGGATCCCAAACTGGGAAAACATATTTGTCACCAGGCCAGAACGTCCAAAGAGCATGATCCAGCTGTACGCACCGATAAATGGCGGACTCATAAGGCTCATGATGATAAAAATATGGATAAACTGCTTGCCCCATACATTATAACGTGACATCACATAGGCAATAGGAACGCCTACGATCAATGTTGTGATCGTAGTGACCACAGACACGAAAATACTTCTTCCAAGTGCTGAGTAATAATATTTCTTAGTAAAAAATCTTATGTAATTCTCAAAAGTAAAACCATCTACCTTGGTTGAAAAAAAGCTTCGGGTGATCAATGTACAGAAGGGATAGATCAGAAACACCAGCATAAATCCCACAACTGCCACTTTCACCCAGAACCAGAAGTCTAACTTCTTTCCGGAACCTACCATGAGATCACCTCCTGGGTTGCCGCATCGTATACACCTACGGCGCGGATATCAAAGTTTACTTTTACTTTTTCACCGTCTGGTCTTAATTCATGGACATCCTTTGTATACTCATTTAACTGTACAGTCTGACCATTATCCAACAGGATCTCATACTCAATAAAGTCACCTAAGAAAGTGGATATGGTAATGGTTCCCGGCAGTCCTTCTTTATCATCAAAGAACAGCTGCTCCGGTCTTGCAGAAATAATACCTTTGCCGCTAAATGGCTTTTTTAATGTACAGGTGATCTTGCATTCACCCTTAATATCCAGCACTGCCTGTTTCGGGTCATCCCCCTTAACATCACATTCTACAAAGTTGGAAACACCGATAAATCCAGCTACAAAGGTGTTTTCCGGCTTCTTATAGATTTCTTCCGGAGTTCCCACCTGCATGATATTTCCTTCCTTCATAACAGCAATGCGGTCGGAGATAGCCAGCGCTTCCTCCTGGTCATGAGTTACATAAATAGTGGTGATTCCCAGACGGCGCTGCAGCTTCTTAATAACGGTTCTCATCTGTACACGCAGCTTTGCATCCAGATTAGAAAGAGGTTCATCCATTAACAGTACACCCGGTTCAATAACAAAGGCTCTTGCCAGCGCTACTCGCTGCTGCTGTCCGCCGGAAAGCTCATTAGGCTTTCTGTCCTTTAATTTGCCGATCTGCACTAACTCCAGTGCCTCTTCCACTTTTCCTGGTATCTGATCCTTCGGGCATTTCTTGGCTTTCAGGCCATATGCTACGTTCTCAGCCACTGTCAGATGAGGGAAGATCGCATAATTCTGGAAAACCATACCGATATCTCTCTTATGCGCCTCCAGATTGTTGATCACCCGGTCATCAAAACAGATCTCGCCTCCATCTACTGTATTAAATCCTGCGATCATACGCAGAAGCGTTGTTTTTCCGCATCCTGACGGTCCTAAAAGAGTAAAGAACTCTCCCTGTTTAATATCCAGGCTCACTCCGTTTAATGCTGTAAAATCACCGTATTTCTTCACGGCATTTTTAATGATCACTGCATGACTCATAAAATCTGATCCTCCTTTTTGTCCCCCATATATTTCCCTTAGACTAAAAAGACTGCCCGCCCGCCAGGGCCAGGCAGTCTTTCTGCTATTCTTTTTGTGTTACATTTTCACTTACGTTTCAATCCGTCAGATTCAGTAAAATTAATCCACCATAATATCATTAAAGTGTTCAATAATGGACTCTTTTTCATTTGCAGCCCAGTCAAAATCATAGTCAACTAATACCAGGTCGCTCAGTTTTGCCAGTCCCTCTGCAACGTCCATATCACTTCTTACAGGACGGCGTCCCCAGTTTTCACTCTGCTCTGTCTGGCACTCTTTGGAAGTTACAAAGTCAATGAACAGTTTTGCGTTTTCTTCATTCGGGCATCCCTTAACAAGAGCTACACCATCAGGAACTGCACTGGTTCCATCCTTTGGATATACAAATCCAACGGTCGGATCATCCTTATACTGAACAGCTGCTTTTTCAAGTGTAAGTCCTACATAGAACTCTCCATCAGCTACCATCTTATGGCACTTACCGGAAGAGTCAACGATCTTTCCATCCAGGTTGTCATACAGTTTCTTAATGAAATCCCATCCGTCTTCCTTGCCGCCATGTCCAAGGATCATAGTACATAACTGGGTATAAGCAGAACCGGATTTAGATGGCAGGCAGTATGCAATCTTGCCTTTCCACTCAGGCTTTGTCAGGTCTTCCCAGGTTTCAGGAATGTCCATTCCGTCTTTTTCGATCAGTTCCTTATTGTAGAACAGTACCATTGGCAGTGGGCTTTCACCGATCCACTTATCATCCGGATCTTTGTACTCTTCTGCAATTACATCATCATTTGCACAAACATATGGTGCAAAGTAATCTTTAAATGCTGCCAGGGAGTCAGCGCCGCCGCCCCAAAGCACATCAGCGATCGGGTTAGCAGATTCAGCTGCAATACGGTTGCAAAGCTCGCCGGTTCCGGCTGCAACTACTTCTACCTTAACATTCGGATATTTCTCCATAAACAGGTTTACGCCTGCATTTAATGGATCTGCATCATGAGGAGAATATACAACTACAGTACCGGAGTAATCTTCCGGGGCTTTCTCTGCTGCTGCCTCAGATCCTTTTGCTTCTTCATTTGACTCTTCCTTGGCTTCTGCTGCTGTTGTTTCCTCTGCCTTTGTCTCTGCCGGTGCAGCGGTAGTAGCTGTGTTTCCGCCTCCGCATGCGGTCATACTCAGTACCATCATGGCTGCCAGTGACGCTGCTGCAAATCTTTTCTTCATATACACCTCTCCTTTTCTATGTACCCTTCTGGTACACCTTTCCCGGTCAGGCCGGAAATAAATTTTGCAGTTTAAAACTGCTTTTCACGTTCTCTGGAGCTTTTCACTCCTGATGATGTTATTATATATTTTTATTATGCATTTTTCCATTTGTTATTCTAACTTTTGTTGTGTTATTCTGAACTTTTGTATAGTTTTTATGTCGTATTTTGTATTTATATGTGTATATTGTACATATTTTATTGGTTATACTCACCCGTCCGAAAGGAATAAAAAAACAGAACCACAGTATCACAAACACAGCAAAAGGCTTCATGTTTATTTACAGCAATTCTGTTTTCCTTTATAACCACTTTTCAGTTATATTTCTTTTTCATCCTGCATATGCCAGGGAATTTTTACCACTTATAATGTTTGATCAACGCCTGGGTTCCCAAATCGCCCATTCCTTCTTCTTCCAGTTTTTTACAAATACCAAGTACATCTTCCAAAACATCTAATTTTGTTCCTCTTTCAGATGCTTCCTCATCTGCCAGGCTCATGTCCTTGATAAAGTGCTTTAAGAAGAAACCTGGAGCATAATCATCTTTTGCTGCCTTGGAAGCCACATTATTCATCTGGGCACTTCCTGCCGCACCGGTAGAGATGGATTTTAGCATTACATCTACATCCAGTCCTGCATTCTTTGCATAGACCATAGCCTCACATGCACCAGCCAGAGCACCGGCGATCGCAATCTGGTTGCACATCTTGGTGTGCTGTCCGTTTCCGGATTTTCCTTCATAGTTGATGGCCTTTCCCATTGCCTCAAATACAGGCAGACAGGTATCAAAGTCCTCTTTATCGCCGCCCACTAAAATGGTTAATGTTCCAGCCTTTGCACCGCTGTCTCCGCCGGTTACAGGGGCATCAAGGCCGTGCAGCCCCCGTTTCTTTGCCTCTTCATAGATCTGCTGATCCAGTTTTGGGCTTGTAGTAGTCATATCGATCACATAGGTGCCTTTATCTGCATTTTCAAGAATGCCATTTTCCCCGAAGTATACTTCTTCTACATCCTTTGGATAACCAACAATAGTAATGATCACATCACGGCCCTTAGAGCACTCTGCCACTGTATCGCACCATACAGCTCCCTCTGCGATCACATCTTCCACCTTTGATTTGGTTCTGGTATAAATAGAAACCTCATAACCAGCCTTCATCAGATTGCGCACCATAGATTTCCCCATGATCCCAACACCGATAAATCCAATTTTCTTTAACATCTGTTTCCCCTTTCTCCAAATAATATGTCTTAAAATGACATATCTTTTTTGATCTCTTCCATGCATTGTTCCAGTTCTATATTTTCATATTGCTTTTTAATACCGCACTGGTCCAGACGTTCTTTGGCAAAATCCTTTTCATCTGCCAAAAACCTGCGGCACATTTCCGCATATTTGGGTACTTTCTGGGTCTTTTCCCTGTTCAATGCCCGTTGTAAGCGTTCTCCATCTTCCACATGGATATAGATTGGGACCATGACCTCTGCCCCATAATAGTTACAAAGTGCTTCATAAGACTCCAATGTCCCCAGCATCAGATAACTGCCTGATTTTAAGTCGATCTGCCCGTCATCTGCCGTAAAATAGCTCCATGGCCCGTAAATGGTATCGTAAGTGCGGCATTCGATCACCTTTTCCGCTTCTTTCATTGCCTGCAGCTGCTGTTCATCTGTAAAAATGTATTCCACTCCATTGGTTTCTCCGTCACGGATGGGCCTTGTGGTGTACATGCGGACAATCCCAAGTTCCGGCAGTTCCTTTATCAGACGCTTGTAAATAGTATCCTTTCCTGAAGCGCTTTTTCCCATTATATAATAAATCTTTCCCATTATGTTTCCATCTTTCTTTCTGTTTCTGAATTTACAGATCTTTTATTTATAGATCCTTCATTACCTGTATGGCAGAAAGTCCTGTATCTTCCAGTCCCTGGACCGGCAGACCCTTTTTTATATACTCGGATAATGTTTCCAGTATTTCTTTCGTGATCCGTTCTCCCGGTGCCAACAGGGGGATACCCGGCGGATAAATATAGGCAAATTCTCCGCAAACACGGCCGCAGCTTTTTTCTAAAAGCACCGTCTCCTGTTCTCCATCCATTGCCTTAAAAACAGGCAGCACCGATTCTGCATGACGGCTGTAGACACTGTTTTCATTCTCATCATTGCAAGCTTTTCCATTTTTTTCCAGTTCTTGATCAATCTCAATAAGAGCCTTTTTCAATCGTTTCAGACCTTTTTCGCTGTCTCCGATGGCTGCGATGGCCGTCACATAATCTGCACCGCACATTTCCATTTCCAGGTGATACTTTTTCCTTAAAATTTCTGAAAGCTGTTCTCCATTTAATCCCGTATTTCTTACTGAGATCACGATCTTGGATATATCCACATCAAAAATTCCTGCTGTTCCCGCCAGATCCTGTTCCACCAGACGCAGACATTTCATTTTTTGCAGTTTTTTTCGCATCTTAAGCAAAGCCGCCTCAAACTCTGCGATTTTTCCCTCTTTTCTGCACTGATCCATAAGGAAAATACTGTTTTCAATGGATGCCATAAGCACATAAGAAGGGCTGCTGCTCTGGTAGATCTGCAGATAGCGCTCTATCTTTTTTATATCTATATAGCAGCCGCCATCCGGCCTGTTATTTTTTACATGAAGCAAGGCCGTCTGGGTAAGGCTTGGCAGTGTTTTATGAACACTCTGGATCACTGCATCGGCCCCCAGTTCCAGAGCAGACTTTGGAAATGCATCTCCATAGGCAAAATGAGCACCATGAGCTTCATCCACGATCAAAGGCAAACCTACTTTATGGACGATTTTCGCGATCGCCTCAACATCAGAAACGATCCCGTCATAGGTAGGGGAAACGATCAGTACCGCCTGTATATCCGGCTCCGATTTTAATGCCTTTTCCACATCTTCCGGTAAAATCCCGCCCTGTATCCCCAATCCGGGAACCTGTTGTGGATAAACATAAACTGTCTCAAGATGCTTCAAATAAATACCATGATAAACTGCTTTATGACAGTTCCGGCTGACCAGTATCTTTCCCCCATGGGAAACAGCCGCACTGATCGCTGACAACAGCCCACAGGTACTTCCATTTACAAGATACCACGTATGATCAGAACCGTAAAGGGATGCTGCCCATTCCATAGAGTCTTTTAAAATCCCCTCTGGATGATGAAGATTGTCAAAACCATCAATTTCTGTTATATCCACAGAAAACGGATCTGGAAAATGGACATCCATCCCATTAGCCCGCTTATGTCCCGGCATATGAAAAGGGTACATCTCTGATTTCTGGTACTTTTTTAAACGTTGGATCAAAAGTTCTTCTTTTTTCAATTTTTTCTGCTCCCTGTTCCCCCATAAAGTCCTTTTTCGTTCTGTCGCTGTATCAGACGGATCACAGCTGCCCGAAGCTGCCGCCTGTTTCTTACTTGTATCAGCTTATCCGGATAACTTTCCATTATGCTCCTGTATCGGGCCTTTTTTTCACGGCTCCGGCCATTTTTTAAGATCCATAAGATAAATTCCAGATCCATTTTCTCTTTGCAGCCTTCTGCCATGCTTTTTCTCGTCTGACCCTTATACCGTTCGTAACGCCGGATCGTCTGCCACAAACAGATCCAGCGGGGATAGTCCATAAAAATGATCAGATCTGCTTCTCTCATTCTTCTGTCCAGGCTCAGTTTTTCGTAGTCTCCGTCAATGATCCATCCCAGTTTTTCATTTTCGTCCAAAAACTGTTCACAGAGCTTTTTTCCTTCTGCCTCATCCCGTACTCTCCACCCCGGTTCATACTGGATCTTGTCCAAGTGAAGCACCGGACAGCCAAGGATCTTTCCAAGCTTACCAGCTACTACGGATTTTCCGGAACCTGTATATCCGATTACTGCAATTTTCATCTTTTCACTTCCCAATACGAATATAAATACTTTAAAAAATCCCCTGCAAGGGCCTTATACCTGTTATAAAGTCTCTGCAGGGGATTGGCTGCCTAAAACAGCTTATTTATTATTTTGTTACAGTTCAGCCTTGCGAAGATTTAGGGTCAAAAGTACGTTGAAAGCTTGCTTTTATAAGTACTTTTGGCGCTAAATCTTCATAAGGCAGACGCCCAAAGCTTCTTGTCCGCTGCAAGCGGGCAAGAAGATGCAAGGCTGAACTGTAACATTATTTTTCTCTTGTTTCGATCATTTTTTTAACATCTGCAATAAATGCGCTAAGATCAGCAACACCAAGGTCGCCCTTGTCACGGCTTCTTACAGTGATCTTGCCTTCTGCTGCTTCCTTCTCACCTAATACCAGCATGAACGGAACTTTCTCTAACTGAGCCTGACGGATCTTATATCCAACCTTCTCATCCTTGCGATCCAGTTCTGTACGGATACCTGCAGCCTTTAACTGATCATATACACCCTGAGCATATTCCATGGACTTTTCAGATACAGGAATAACCTTAACCTGAACAGGAGCCAGCCATACAGGGAATTTACCTGCAAAATGCTCGATCAGGATACCGATGAAACGCTCGATGGAACCGAAGCATACACGGTGGATCATGATCGGACGCTTCTTGGTGCCATCCTCTGCTACATACTCAGCCTCAAAACGCTGTGGAAGCTGGAAGTCAAGCTGAATGGTACCACACTGCCAGGTACGGCCAATAGAATCTCTTAAGTGGAAGTCGATCTTAGGTCCGTAGAATGCGCCGTCACCTTCATTTACAATGTACTTTAAGCCCATTTCATCCAGCGCATTTCTCAAGCCGTTTGTTGCCATCTCCCAATCTTCATCAGATCCCATAGAGTTATCTGGTCTGGTAGAAAGTTCTACGAAATAATCAAATCCAAACTGAGAGTAAACTTCGTTGATCAGTCTTGTAACGCCCTTGATCTCATCAGTGATCTGATCCTGGGTCATGAAGATATGTGCATCATCCTGGGTGAAGCAGCGTACACGCATCAGGCCATGAAGCTGTCCGCTCTTCTCATGACGATGTACCAGACCTAACTCACCGATTCTTAATGGCAGGTCACGATAGGAACGAGGCTGGGACTTATATACCAGCATACCGCCTGGACAGTTCATTGGCTTAATAGCGTAATCTTCCTCATCGATCACGGTTGTATACATATTTTCTTTATAGTGATCCCAGTGACCGGAGGTCTCCCACAGCTTACGGCTTAAGATAACAGGAGTAGAAACTTCCTGATATCCTTCTCTTAAATGGATCTCACGCCAGTAGTCGATCAGAGTATTCTTTAAGGTCATGCCCTTTGGAAGGAAGAATGGGAAACCAGGTCCTTCTTCAGCGAACATGAACAGTCCTAATTCCTTACCTAATTTTCTGTGGTCACGCTTTTTAGCCTCTTCCATCATGGTTAAGTAAGCTTCCAGGTCCTCTTTCTTTGCAAATGCAGTACCATAGATTCTGGTCAGCATCTTATTCTTCTCACTGCCTCTCCAGTAAGCACCTGCAATGCTGGTCAGCTTAAATGCTTTAATTCCCTTTGTATACAGAATATGTGGACCAGCGCACAGGTCTACGAAATCACCCTGCTGATAGAAACTGATGGTCTCTCCTTCTGGAAGGTCCTCGATCAGCTCTACCTTGTAAGGTTCGCCCTTTTCCTGCATAAATTTAATAGCTTCGTCTCTTGGCAGAACAAACGGCTTTAATGCCAGGTTCTCCTTAACGATCTTCTTCATCTCAGCCTCTAACTTCTCCAGATCATCTGGTGTAAATCCACCTTCTCTGTCAAAGTCATAGTAAAATCCGTCATCGATCGCCGGTCCAATTGCCAGCTTGGTCTCCGGATACAGTCTCTTTACTGCCTGTGCCAGTACATGGGAAGCAGTGTGACGGATAGCCCTTAATTCGTCTTTTGATTCTTCAACACTTCCGTCTGGTAAAATAATCTTCATGGTAAACTCCTTTCGTTTTTAAAACGCTTTTTAGTACATCGTTTGGATATGTCCTTTAAGGCTTTAAAATATTAAAAAACCCCTGGACATATCTCTATGTCCAAGGGTGCATATACACGGTTCCACCTTGATTTTCACTCAATTCTCCCTTAACGCGGGGCACGGTATCATTTCACTGCTTCTTATCATTTCGCAATTCCCTGATACGGCTCAGGACTGGTCTTCCTCTGTCTTTCGCATGCGCCTTTCCACCCACCGGCTGCTCTCTGTCTGCGTTCCACAGATTACTTGTTCCTTCACTGCCTTTTCTTTTGCATTTCTGCTAACCTTGATTATAACATTTAAGTCCCGTTTGTCAAGGTAAAATCAATCCCTTATTCCCATTCTGTCACATTTCTGATAATATATATTCGTGTGTAAGTACAATATTTATCCATAAAAAAGGAAACGCATTTATATTATATAGGAGCAGCATCAAAATATAGCTCCTGCAGCAAACGAAAGGATTAATTTATGAAAATCGTGATCATCGACGGTCAGGGCGGCCGCATGGGAAAATCCGTGATCGAACAGTTAAAAAACAATTATCCGGAACTTGAGCTTTACGCCATCGGAACCAACAGTATCGCAACCTCTGCCATGTTAAAGGCTGGTGCAGCTTATGGTGCCACAGGCGAAAATCCCGTAGTCGTCAACGCCAGAAATGCTGACCTCATTATCGGACCTATAGGAATTGTAATGGCAGACTCTCTCATGGGAGAGATCACCGCTGCCATGGCTGCGGCTGTAAGCTCCAGCAATGCCTATAAAATACTCATACCTGTCAATCGCTGCAACCACTTTATCGCCGGCTGTAAAGAAGGCAGTCTCAGTGACTACATCCGTCAGGTCTGTGAAGAAGTGGGAAAACGCTTAGATTTTTCAAAGAAAGAAGGTATTACCTGCCATGAGAACTGTTGAATTTAAAATGGAACGTCCCGGCCTTGTAAGCGCCGGTGATAAAGTTAAGATCATCGAACGGGAAGGAACCAGCAGCTACAGCTATATTATTGATCCTGCAGTAGCTATGTCTGGCTGCTTCGCCGCCCGTGACCGTATTAAATCCGAATATGGTATTGTAAAAGAAGTTCGTGAAAACTCCCGCGGATTTTATGTGGTCGTAGATTTTGATGAAGAAGGCGTTCATTAAGACAACGGCACGATCTTGATCTCTTCTGCCGTGGTCTCTCTGGCCGGAGAAGTCGTCGGAGCAATTGGCGCCGGAACTACTGTGGTTTCTTCCACATGCTTTCCAGGTGCCTCTGTCCCGATCACTGCCTCCGTATGGTTTTGGGATGGCTGTACTTTTCCTGTTCCTGAGTTTTCTATCGGTGATACAGGCACCACTTTTTCCGCAGCCGCTGTAGTTTCCTGTGCCATGGTTTCTTCCGTTTTAATCTTATCCATCGTTTCTACTTTAGCTTTTGAAGAAACATCCAGGGAAACCGGCTGACTCCAGAGGACCTGAGTAATTCCCCCATTCCTGCTCCAGCTGCAGTCATGCCACAGGCCGATCATCTTTCCATCCTGAAGTGCCAGGATCTCGATCATATCATTTCCCGTAACTTTTTTTCCTGTTCTTTCTGAACTGTCCTTCACTGTATAAATAGTTCCATCCTGTTTTACATTGATAATCACACCATAGGCATTTTCCCATATTTTAGGATGATATTCTCCGTATATCTCGCCCTGGCTTTCAAAATAGTAAAGATTAAAAATTGCTCCCGGAAAATAACCGCTGACCGCTTTTTTCTCTTTTCCGTTCAGATCTGTCTTATAAATGCAGCTGTACCATTTTCCATCTGAAGTCTTATCCACATAAGCGCTGAAAAAAATAGAATTATCCACAATACAATAACTTTGTACACCATAATCCGCTTTTATAATGGTCTTGCTTCCAGAAGCTGTCCTTTTTACAAGCTGCATCAAAGATCCGGTTCCCTGAAGTTCATAGGAATTTCCATCTGCCGCAGCCGGATTTTTCTTTACATAGCTGATCTTACCATTTTCATCTATCCTGTATACACGATCTTCTACTGTAATATTGGAACTTTCTTTGGCTGTTACCGGCTTTCCCAATGCATTAACAAGATAACATGCATCTCCATCGATCTTTACCTGATAACCTCCTGCCGAAAGCTCTGTTTCTGTTCCAAAAGTTGCCGTATGGATCTTACCTTCCTGGGCATAATAAATGGTTCCATCTAATACCAGATATCCATCTACATTCTCAGCAATGATCTCTTTTGTGTTCTGTCCCGGAATCATGCGCATCAGTACATCACACATTTCTTTTTCCTCGTCAGAAAGAGACGACTTTCTGCTCTCATCCACCTTTGGAAGATAATACACATAGTCCCCATAAGCCCTTAAAGAATTTTTCGTAGACTTCTCAGGATTCTTTTCATTTCCAAGAGGCTTCACTTTATTATCTACCGTTTTTTTATAAAGAATGGTTTTAAAAAGCCCTGTATCTTCACTGTCCAAATAACACCAGAATGCATTGGTCCTTACAAAACTATCCAGATCTTCCCCTGTATCTTCCGGAACATAACCAGGATCCGGTTCAATATTTTTCAGATATCCTTTTACATCATGACAGGTAAAGATCTGCCCGTCTTTCTTCCACTGTCCGGTTGTCATAAAGCCTTTATCGTTAAAATGGTACAGAAAACCTTTTATTTCCAGCCACTGATCTGATGCATATGTTTTTTCACCAATCTTATACTTCCAACCGTCCTCCGTTTCTTCCCATCCTAGCTGATCGGTCTGTGTTGTTTCAACCGCCGGAACTTCCAACGTCTGCTGTTCACTGGCTTTTGTCATATCCAGCTTTTCATAGTCAGAATGGATTTTTCCAAAAACGATCACTATAACGCTGATCGCCATGATCATAAATAAAACAGCAAAGATCACTAACAATACTGTTTTGACACCTGATTCTTTTTTTCTTCTTCTCATCTCATTCCATCCTTTGTTATCAATTATCTGCATCTTGTATCAAAGTAATTCCCTGCTGCCGGATTAACGAAAAGAAAAAAGCGGAAAATCTCAATTTCTAAGATTTTCCGCTACTTCTCAAAGATGAGCGTGCGGGGATTCGAACCCCGGACAACTTGATTAAAAGTCAAGTGCTCTACCGACTGAGCTACACGCCCTTATTAAATTACTTAAATGCCCAAAGTCGGAATCGAACCAACGACACGAGGATTTTCAGTCCTCTGCTCTACCAACTGAGCTATCTGGGCTTTTTCCTTATGCCTAAGGCATAAAAATTGCGGGGGCAGGATTTGAACCTACGACCTTCGGGTTATGAGCCCGACGAGCTTCCAGACTGCTCCACCCCGCGTTACCTAAATTATTATAATACTTATTTCAAATTTGTCAATAAGTATTTAACTGGGCGAAGGTGGATTCGAACCACCGAAGGCAGTGCCAGCAGATTTACAGTCTGTCCCCTTTGGCCACTCGGGAATTCGCCCATATAACCATTATACTCTTTTTCTGATAAATTATACTTAGAATGGGGCCTACAGGGCTCGAACCTGTGACCCTCTGCTTGTAAGGCAGATGCTCTCCCAGCTGAGCTAAGACCCCAACTGTATTCTTTATCAAATTGAAAAAGAAACGACCCGGAACGGGATCGAACCGTCGACCTCCGCCGTGACAGGGCGGCGCTCTAACCAGCTGAGCCACCGGGCCATTAAAGGCATATACATACCTTCAAAACCACATATTGAACTACCGAATATCTACAACCTTTTGTTTCCCTTACCTTATTGGTCAAGCCCTCGACCGATTAGTATCAGTCAGCTTCATGCGTCACCGCACTTCCACCTCTGACCTATCTACCTTGTCGTCTTCAAGGGGTCTTACTACCTGCGTATGGGATATCTCATCTTGAGG